>VGFC01000018.1 GCA_016869045.1 Armatimonadota bacterium | reverse complement strand
CATCTCCGACACCTACGCATGCTCGGCTCCCGTCCGCGAGCAGCCCGATGGCTCGCTCGTGCTCGGGCTATACTACGAGAGGCCCGGGACCGGCGCGTGGGGCGCGGTTGTGATCTCGACCGACAAGGGCGAGACCTGGTCCGCGCCCATCGACATCGGTCGCGAGAGCGGGCACTATCACGACGCGGAGACCGATACGTGCCGGTTGGCGAACGGCGACCTGCTGGCGGTCATGCGCCCGTGCATGTGCTACGCGAAGTCCAGCGACGGTGGACGGACGTGGACGCCCTCGCAGCCGATCGGCTTCGAGGGCCACGCGGCCTACCTACTGAGGACCTCTACGGGCGTGATCCTCGTGGCCCACCGCCTGCCGGGCACTGCGCTGCACTACAGCACCGATGAGGGGGCGACGTGGCACGGCCCGGTGCCGGTCGATACCGTCGGCGGCGCGTACCCCAGCCTCTGCGAGCTACCGGACGGGCGCGTGTTCTGCGTGTACTACGAGGAGGGCGAGGGCTCCGACATCCGGGGCAAGTGGCTGCGCGTCAGCACCGAGGGCGTGAGCGTGATCGAGCCCGAGTAGACGGGCCGGAGACCAATGATGACCGGGCGCACGAACCGGGAGTACGTCGAGCGGGACTATCGCGACCGCATGGGCGCGGCCGACCTGACGGCGTTCTCCGTCAAGGTGCAGCAGACCGACCTGCGCATCCTCGCCGAGCGGGACCTCACCGAGGAGGCGACGCGGTCGGCGCGCATCGCTCGGCGCACGGTGGAGGCGTGGATCGAGTCCGACCCGGACTTCGGCCGCTCCCTCGTTCCAGTCGAGTGCCCGACGGATGCTCCCCGCATCATCCGAGAGATGTGCGCCGCGGGGCAGGCGGCCGGCGTCGGCCCGATGGCGGCGGTCGCGGGCGCGATTGCGGAGCGAATCGCCCGCGACCTCGCGCCGGTGTCGCCCAACGTCATCGTCGAGAATGGCGGGGATGTCTACATCATGGGCGACCGGGAGCGGACCGCTCTCATCTTCGCCGGCGCGTCCCCCTTGAGCAACCGCGTGGGTCTCGTCATCCCGGCCGACCGGCAGCCGATCAGCGTCTGCACGTCCTCCGGTACGGTAGGGCCCTCGCTGAGCTTTGGCAAGGCGGATGCGGCCGTCATCGCTACGGAGAATGGCGCCCTCGCGGATGCCGTTGCGAGTGCCGTTGGCAATCGAGTGCAGACGGCGGAGGACCTGGAGGCCGCCGTCGAGGTCGGCGCCGCGATCCCGGGTGTCATCCACGTCGTCGGGATCATCGACGACCGGATGGCAGCGTGGGGGGAGCTTGAGCTGGTGAGGGCGGGCCAATGAGTGCAGCAACCAGCGTGAGGCGCGCGAGCCTCTGCGGCCTCCTCGTGCTCGCCGCGGCGCTGACCGGTTGCCGGCCGGCGCGGGAATCCGGCGGGCGCCTCGTCGTCACCTACTGGGAGAAGTGGACGGGCTTCGAGGGCGAGGCGATGCGCAAGACGGTGGAGGCCTTCAACGCGAGCCAAGAGCGTACCGAGGTCCGGCTGCTGACCACGAGTCAGGTGGACCGGAAGATGCTCATGGCGACCGCCGGGGGAATCCCGCCGGACGTGGCGGGCCTCTGGTCGAACAACGTCATCCCCTATGCCGACAAGAACGCTCTGCTGCCCCTCGACGAGTACGCCGCTCAGCATGGGCTCACGCGGGAGCAGTTCATCCCTGCGTTCTGGGACCTGTGCTATCACCGGGATCACCTCTGGGGCCTGCCGAGCACGCCGGCTTCGCTCGCCCTGCACTGGAACAAGCGGCTCTTCCGCGAGGTCGGCCTGGACCCCGACCGGCCTCCGCGCACGATCGAGGAGCTGGACGAGTACGCCGATCGACTCACGAAGCGGGATCGCGACGGCAGGATCCTGCAGGCCGGGTTCATGCCCTCCGAACCGGGCTGGTGGCCCTGGGCGTGGGTCTACTACTTCGGCGGGGAGCTGTGGGACAGCAAGGGCAAGATCACCGCAACCTCCGACGAGAACCTCCGGGCCTACCAGTGGGTGCGCGCGTACGCGGACAAGATGGATGTGAAGCAGCTTCAGGTCTTCTCCAGCGGCTTTGGGAACTTCTCCTCGCCCCAGAACCCATTCATCTCGGGGATCGTGGCCATGGAGCTGCAGGGCGTGTGGATGCACAACTTCGTCGCCGAACTCGCGCCGGGGATGGAATGGGGCGCGGCGCCGTTCCCCTATCCGGCGGATCGGCCCGACCTGGCGAACAGCTCGCCCGTCGAGGAGGATGTGCTGGTCATCCCCCGCGGCGCGAAGCACCCGGACGAGGCGTTCGACTTCATCGCCTTCGTCAACAGCCGCAGGGGCTCAGAACTCCTGAACATGGGGCAGCGCAAGTTCACGCCGCTGCTGGACGTCAGCCAGCCTTTCCTCAGGGATCATCCGAACCCGTATATCAAGGTCTTCATCGACCTCGCGAAGAGCAAGAACGCGTTCGTCCCGCCGCAGATGCCGCTGTGGCAGGAGTACCAGGCGGAGATGCAGACCGCCTTCGACCAGATCTGGCTCGCGGAGAAGGCGCCGAAGGACGCGCTGCGGGATGTGCAGACCCGGATGCAGGCGAAGCTCGACCGCGACCTGAAGCGGTACGAGAGGATGGGGATGCCGTACGGGGAGAGCGGACATGAGTGACCCG
This sequence comes from Armatimonadota bacterium, assembly GCA_016869045.1. Taxonomy (GTDB): domain Bacteria; phylum Armatimonadota; class Zipacnadia; order Zipacnadales; family VGFC01; genus VGFC01. The sequence continues at coordinate 34,608 of VGFC01000018.1, read as the reverse complement.
GCTGCGACACCCGAACGCAAGCCTGCTCGGCCCCGCGATCCGGTTCGCTCCGCGGTGATGACCTGCGCCGCGTACTACTGCATCGTGGGTCTGGCGGCCGTGGCGATGGACGTGGTGACCTGGCGGATCACGGGCCACTACGAGGCCCCCAGCCTCCTGAGCCTGTACGCGATGAAGTGGCTCGCTCTGCCGGGGATCGCGCTGGCTGGGGGCGCGGCGATGGTGGCGGCCTCCTGGGACCCGCCGCGGCCGTGGTCGTTCCTGGTCAGCCTGCTCATGTTGCTCGGCTATGCGTGGCTGTGGGACATCGCCGAGTTCCTGACGAGCATCCCCCCGAAGGTCGGAGGCTAGCCTGCCGTGACGCCTGCGGAGCGACGACGACTGAGGAAGGGCCTGGCCTTCGCTTCGCCGTGGCTCATCGGGCTGGGCGTGTTCCTGCTCTACCCGATCCTCGCGTCGCTGTACTTCAGCTTCTGCGAGTACTCCGTCCTGCAGAAACCCGTCTGGATCGGCGCCGGCAACTACCAGGACCTCGCGACCGACAGCGTTTTCTGGAAGACCCTCGGCAACACGGTCGTCTACGCCGCCTTCGCCCTGCCGCTCGGGCTGGTCGTCTCGCTCTCGCTGGCCTTCCTGCTGAACACGGGCGTCAAGGGTCTGGCGGTCTTCCGCACGATCATGTTCCTACCGGCGCTGGTGCCGATGGTGGCCCTCGCGATCGTGTGGCTCTGGATCTTCAACGGGCAGTACGGGCTGCTGAACAACCTTCTGCGCCCCTCGCAGATCTACTGGGTGCTGTACCTGGGCTACGCGCTGCCCATCGCCGGCGTGGTTGCCGCGTGGGTGTACGACCGCCTGTCGCTGCTCTGGGGCGCGTCGAGGAGCTGGGCGGCCTGGCTCACAGCGGGCTCAACGGCGGCGGTCATCATCGCGCTGCTGCACCCGGAGGCGGGCCTGTTCGCCTTCGTGCTGGGCGAGCGCTTCCATGCCTTGCGCGGAGGTCCGCCGGGCTGGCTGGCGGACCCCGCCTGGGCGAAGTCGGCGCTCGTGGTTATGAGCCTCTGGGGCGGCGGAAACGCGATGGTCATCTACCTCGCCGGCCTCCAGGATGTGCCCCAGCACCTCTACGACGCTGCCGAACTCGATGGCGCGAACTGGCTCCAGAAAATCCGCCACGTCGCCCTCCCCGCGATCTCTCCGGTGATCCTGTTCAACCTCATCATGGGGATCATCGGGAGTCTCCAGTTCTTCGCGGTGCCCTATGTCATCTCGCCGACCGGCTCGCCGGATCGCTCGATCTACTTCCTGACGATGTACCTGTACGACAACGCCTTCACTTACCTGCGGATGGGCTATGCGTCCGCGATGGCGTGGGTTCTGTTCCTGATCGTCTTCGCGCTCACGATGCTTGCTCTGCGGCTGAGCCGGCGGTTCGTCTACTACGAGGGCGGATGAGCTGTAGGGGCGGACCCACGTGTCCGCCCGGCGCTGCCGACGGGGCGGACACGTGGGTCCGCCCCTACGACGGCTCTGCGCCGCACCTGTGACACGGGGTGCTGAGTTGAGAGCCCGCTCGCTGCCGACGAAGATCATCGTCTACCTTGTCCTGATCGTCCTCTCGGGCCTGTTCCTCATGCCGCTGGTGTGGACCATCTCCACATCCCTCAAGATCAACGAACGCACCATGCAGCTCCCGCCGGAGTGGATCCCTCGCTGGCCGGTGCAGGTGCCCGCCAAGGCAGCCCATCGGATCAACGGGCGCTGGGTGATCGACCCTCTGTCCGACAAGAAACCAAAGAAGGTGTTCCGGGCCACGGACGACAGCGGCGCCGTGCTGCGGGTTGCCGAACTGGCCCAAACCGCAGGAGCGAAGGTCGTCGCCATCCTCGAGCCCCAGAACCGCGCAGGTCAGGTCCTGGAGCTGACCCTCGACCGCAAGACCGAAACGGGGGAGATCGTCGCCCGGTTCGAGCCCGTCCTTGAGCCCCACCTCAGATGGCGCAACTACCGGGATGCCGTGACGTACCGCAGCAAGGAACTGGGCTACATCCCGATGCTGCGCCAGGCGCGGAACACGATCTACCTCGCCGCGCTGTCGGTTACGGGGACCGTCGTCTCCAACTCCCTGATCGCCTACGCCTTCGCGCGCCTCCGATGGCGCGGGCGCGATGTGCTGTTCGCGCTGACGCTCGCGACGATGATGGTGCCCTTCCCGGTGACGATGGTCGCGGTCTTCAGCGTCTTCAAGGAACTCGGCTGGATCGGCAGCTTCCGCCCGCTGTGGGTCCCGGCGTGGTTCGGGAGCGCCTTCAACATCTTCCTGCTGCGCCAGTTCTTCCTGACGATCCCCCGCGACCTGTCCGACGCCGCGGCCATCGACGGCTGCACCGAGCTGCAGATCTTCCGGCACATCATCCTGCCGCTCTCCAAGCCCGCCCTCGCCGTCGTCGGCCTCTTCCACTTCATGTACGTGTGGAACGACTTCCTCGGCCCGCTGATCTACCTCACCGACGAGAGGATGTTCACCCTCTCCCTCGGCCTCCAGGCCTACCAGAGCCAGCACGGCGGCACCGAGTGGAGCATGCTCATGGCCGCCTCCATGATCGTCATCACCCCCCTCATCCTCCTCTTCTTCCTGACCCAGCGCACGTTCATCCAGGGCGTGAGGCTGACGGGACTGAAGGGCTGAGGGACAGACTGCAGTCGGTTGGCTGGACCATCCGGAGAGCTGCCAGCGGGGAGGCGTGCCATGACTCCACATCGTGGGTACTGGGGAAAGCCGGGGCGGCCCTCCCGGGCCGGAGGGCAGAGGGTGCCCGCCGGTGTGCAGGAGCGTGTCCGACACCGTCTCATCGCCTGTGCCGAGGCCAACTTCGCCGGCAAGTACGCTCGCCTCGACGTGCGTTTTCGCGGGGCCCATTGCTACGTCGATGCCTACCAGGAGCCGGAGCTGCCCGCCGGCTTCCCATGGCCCGGTTGCAGCGAGACGCCGGAGGAGTACCTGGAGCGGATGCGGGACACGCCGCTTCACCTCTGTCGCCTGGGGTACGTCGGCAGCGAGGACGTGTGGGCAGTGGCAATGTACACCTACAGCGGCGAGCGATACGAGCCTTGCTACTTCGGTGATGGAATCGCGCTGGAGGACGCCTTCATCCTCATCGCACAGCTATACCTGCAGTGAAGGCGGTGCCGGGCCCCGCCTGCGGCGACCGGCCCCCCTGCTCGCAAGTCGGAGCCGCCTTGACGAGCGCGCCGCGCCTGGGTACGATGGGCTTGCGCAGAGAGGTGATCGCCATGGGAACGTTCGACCGCATCACGGCTGACCCTCGGGTCATGAACGGGCAGCCCTACATTCGGGGCATGAGGCTGACCGTCAAGCGGGTCGTGTCACTCGCCGCTCAGGGCCTGGACCGCGCAGTGCTCCGCGAGGACTACCCGGAGGTGGAGGACGAGGACATCCGCCAGGCACTGGAGTACGCGGCGAGCATGGTGGAGGACCGGTGGGCGCCCCTGCCGCCCGTGGGCGTGCCGTGAGACTGCTACTGGACATGGGGCTCCCCGCTTCATACGGGTTCGAGGCGCGCGTCGTTCAGACCGTTCCCGACGTGGACGTCGAAACTGGCTGAGGCGACGGCCAAGTTCGCTGAGACGACGCTGAAGGTGAGCCGGTAGTCGTCCGCCCGCGCGGGGTCAGGCCGGAAGTGGGCGTCCGTGTGAGGGTTGATGAAGTGGGGCTGCCGCGGGCTGTCGTGGAAGACCTGGAAGGCGTCCAGCTTGCACGCCCGACCCGGAGGGATGCACGCAACGGGCACGATGGACCCCGCCCACTTTGCGGGCACCGGTTCCGACTCGAATGAAGGGCCAGAGTGCCGAAGGTGAACGCGCTCCACGTACGCAAGGCAATTGACCGCGGGTTGGGAGCAGTGCAGGTTGCGGACCTCGACGTGGAAGTAACGCATCGGCTGCGCGGCCTTGTAGTTGGCGTCCTGATGGGCCTCGGCAGGGACAAGCAGTCGCAACTCCCTCCGCCACTTGGGGCTCCACTTCGCGGCCTCCACCTGGCGTACCACCAAGTCGGGCACTTCGCCGCGGCTAGCCGGGGCGAACTGCGATGCGTTGGCCTGCATCGCCCCCAGCATCCCGTCCAGGGGAGCCACGCCCTGCTCCTGCAGAACCACGGGCTGTATGCGCAGGTAGGAGGCGATGGCCAACTCCTGATTGGCGAACAGCGAACCTCGATACGTCTCCTCACCTCCGTCCACGGAGAGCCGCTCGCGTCGGAAGTCAATGAAGACGAAGTACTCCGAGTCACGGAGCCGGGCGAAGAGGTTCTCTTGCAGCCCTAAGAGCGATTGCTCCCGGACGGCAACGTAGGGCTCATACCCCGCGTCACGGAGCCTGTCGCGCACCGCGTCCGCGATCTGCCGCTCTTCACCACTCGCCTGGCCGCAACTGATGAACACTCTGGCCCGCGGCTGGTCGCAGTCCACAGCGTGCCTCCTTACCGGAGCATACTGGCGCTCCCATGCCTCAGGCCCCTATCGTCCCCGCCTCGAAGGCGCTGGTGCGGCCCGCCGGGGCCCTGTGACCTGCGTGGTCGGAGGGCGTCGGCTGGGCCATCGCACCGTGAGGACCACCGTATCGTTCTCCAGCGCCGCCCATGTGTGCGCGACCCCTGGACCCCATATCGCGTAGTCCCCCGGCTTCCTGAGCACCCTCTTCCTGACAGTCGACGGCTTCACCTGTGGAGGGCCTGCGTCTGCACGGCCCTTTGGCGCCGCCCTCGCCTCGCCAAAGGTGATCCGGAAGCGCCCGCGAACCAGAATGCTCATCGTGGTGGCCGCATCGCTGGTCCACTTGCCCTTTGGCTCCTCTTTCTGGTGCACACCCCACTTCACCTCGACGTCACTGGTGCGTCCAGGGTCACCCCGCCCCCGTTCAGTGATGAAGTGCCCGATGAACCAACCTTTCCGTTTCGCGTACCGATTGACGAATGCGGCAGCATTCCCTGCTCTCATCCTCATCTCTGGTGCACCTCCTCGTGGCCCAGAGTGCAACCGTCGATGTCGTAGGCATTGCTCACTTCTGCACGCGGGAGTTCGACGAATCGCGCGATATCTCCTTCTCGCCGCCTCGCGCTGTCCCAATGTAGGCCCTCACGGAGCGTGCCCTGCGCGGTACCCCGTCCGCAAGCTCTGGACCGAGTGGACTCAAGGGTTGGCGCACGCCCGGAGGGCGAGCTACGCCTTGGCCTCATGCGCCCCCATATCCGACGCCTTGCCGTGCGGCCGTTGGACGCCGCCGCAGTCGTCCTTGACGCCGAGGTCTGCGCCGGCGTCGATGCACGGGGAGCCGGGGCGGAGGCGGAAGTCGAGGTGCGCGGGATCGACGAACAGCGGGTCGGCGCAGAGGGAGTGGGGTTCCTTGTGGCGCTCGGCTTGGTACTTCGCGAAGTCGGCCATCGTGTAGGGTGAGTCCTTGAGGTCGATCATCACGCCCTCGGCCTGGTACCAGCAGTTGTGGTCCATGACGAGGGCGTCGATCTGCTCGTTGGTCCAGCCGGGCGCGTAGAACGCGTGGGACTTCGCCTCGAAGAGGATGTTGTTGCTGACCACGATGTCGTGCGCGCGGGCGGGGCTGTTGTAGAAGCACAGGTGCCGGCCGGAGGGGTCGGGGCGCTGGGCATGGCCCCAGCCGTGGCCGGCATTCACGCAGGTGTTGTGGATGAACTGCACGTTGTAGGTCTCGGAGGCCTCGGGGCGGTTCCAGTACTCGAACGAGTACTCGGAGTTCCAGATCACGTTGTTGCGGTAGATGAGGTTGTACTGCGGGGTCTCGGGGCCGCCGCTCTGGTTGGTGAGGGCGGCGTCGTAGATCTCCCAGAAGCGGCAGCGTTCGACAAGGTTGTCGTGGGCGGCGCCCCAGAACTCGACGCCGTTGCCGAAGCGCACAGTGCGGTCGCCGCCCATCTGGTCACCCCCGCCGATGAAGCCGAAGTCGCAGCCTCGCACGATGATGTGGTGCGTGCTGCCGCCGCCGATGCCGTGCGCGCCGCCGTAGAGGAGCTTGAGGTTCTCGTAGATTACGTAGCTCCGGTTGCTCTGGAGGATCATGTGCTCGCGAATCGCCAGCTCGATGCTGCGGTACTGCTCGGCGGGGTTCTTCGCGCAGACGAGCTTCACGAGGTGACGGGCCTCGTCATACCAGTACTGGCCGGGCTCCTTGAGGTCCTCCTCGTTCCACACCTTGACGCCACAGGTCTCGCCCTCGTTGAAGATGATGTTGCCGACATCGGCAGGCAGCCAGCCGCCCCCGTCGCACTCCGCGAGGCTGACGCTGTCGATGTGGAGTACGCTCTGGGCGGGCAGCGCGGCGCCGAGGTAGCACGTCAGGCGCGTGTCGTCGGCGGTCGTGTTCGCGAGGTAGAGCTGCGAGCAGGTCGTCCAGTCCTCTCCCACGTCGCAGGTGCCCGTCCCGCCCGAGTAGGCGGTCCACGGCGCGTTCATCATCATCATGTGCGGCATGTTCAGGCGAAACGGCTGCGTGCACTTGGCCCGGAAGGTCAGTTCGTAGAGCCGGCCGCGCTCGATGTGGAGCGGGCCGAGATAGAGCTGGATGTCGCTGCCATTCTTGCCGGTGCTCGCGCACTCGACGCGGTAGCTCGCGGGCGCGGAGTCGAAGTCGGTCTCGTCCCGCGCGCCCGTCGCCTGTGCACCGCCCTCGCAGTACAGGTGCCACTCCAGCGTATCTGTAGCGCCTTCGGGGAGGGTCTCGCCGAGCACCTTCACGGCTCCCCCCGTGGACCAGATTCCGTTCCCCTCGTCCGTCCAGTCGTCGGGGCTGTTTTTCGCGATGGAGCCCAGGAGGAGCGGCTTGGGACCCTCGCCGTAGGCCCCGTAGATGACGTACCCCTCCTCGCTTCCGCTCTGCGGTAGGAGCTGCCCGCGCCAGGAGTCGCCCCGCCGGAAGAGGATGGAGTCGCCAGGCTGGTAGGGCCCGAGGTTCACCCGCCCCAGCGACGCCCAGGCGGTCTGCGGCGTGAGGCCGTCGTTGTCGTCGGAGCCGGCGTTGGAGACGTGGTACATCGCGCCGAAGGCGGAGCCGGACATCAGGAGCACCCCCAGAAGCACGCGAATGGCGTTGCGCATCGGCCGTCCCTCACTCTCCCGAGCAGAGTCTGGTCCGCATCTTCGGCCTGGGGCAAGGCGGTCCCTTCCGGGTCACACCGGGGGACACGATGCAATCGTGTCCCCTTGTGTCCCGAGTGGTGTCCCCCGGTGTCCCGCAGGAGGGAACGCCTGGAGAGAGGGTGAACGGCCGGCCCCGGACCGCTCATCTGAGGAGTGATCGCCATGCAGGTTGGGTTCGCGTGCGCAGACATCACGCCGGCCATCGGGCGCGAGGTGCCCGGAGGCTTCTCGAAGGCCTTCAGCCGCAACGTCCACGATCCGCTGCTTGCCACGGCGGCTGTGATCGGCGATGGCGAGACGCGGGTGGCGCTGGTAGGGCTGGACAACCTCTCCGTCAAGCGCTCCGTTGTGCAGACGGCCAGGCGGGTCATCGAGGAGCGGACGGGGATTCCCGGCGCGAACGTCATGGTCGGGGCCTCGCACACGCACAACGGCGGGCCGTGCCAGGGGGCGATGCCCGGCTCCTTCGCGGGGGCCTTCGACCCCGAGTTCTGCGAGGATCTCGCGCAGAACCACGCCACGGCGCCGGACCCGGAGTACCTCCGGGAGGTCGCGGACCAGATCGCGACGGCCGTGACGCTGGCCGATGCGCGGAAGCGGGAGGCGCGGCTGGCGGTCGGCCGCGGCCACGAGGCGACGGTGGCGTTCAACCGCCGCTTCAAGATGCGCGACGGGACGCAGATGACGCATCCGGGCAAGGGCAACCCCGACATCCTCGGGCCCGCCGGTCCCGCGGACCCCGAGGTCGGCGTGCTGAGCGCGTGGTCGCTCGATGGTGGGTTCCTGGGCGCAGTGGTGAACTTCACCTGCCACGGCACGGTCTTCTCCGGCGGGATCTCAGCCGACTGGCCCTACACCATGCGGGAGACGATCACGCGCGCGCTGAACCCCGATTCGCTCGTGGTCTTCCTGAACGGCGCCTGCGGCGACGTAACGCAGGTGAACAACCTCTCGCTGCAGGAGAGCGAGTTCGGCGAGAAGTGGGCCCGGCGCGTCGGGCAGAAGGTCGGCGCGGAGGCCCTCAAGGTGATCGCCGACGCCGAGCCGGCCGAACTGCTGCCCCTGGCCTCGGCGCAGACCGTGTTCCCGATCCGGACGCGCGAGGTGAGCGACGACCGCTTCCAGGAGTGCCTCGCCCTGCTGAAGTCGGACGCGCCGCACGACACCGAGTGGGTCTTTGCGCGGGACGTGCTACTGCTCTACGAACAGAACCGGTGGGAGTCGGAGGCTACTTGCGAGGTGCAGGCGATCCAGATCGGTCCAGCGGCGTATGTCGCCAACCCAGCGGAGTACTTCTGCCAGTTCGGCCTGAACATCAAGCAGCGGTCGCGCTTTCCGTACACGTGGGTGGTCGAGTTGGCGAACGGCTGCATCGGCTACGTGCCGACACCCGAGGCGATGGGCCCGCAGGGGGGCGGCTACGAGCCGCGCCTTGCGCTGAGCAGTAAGCTCGTGCCCGAGGCAGGGCAGATGATCGAGGACGCATCCATAGAGCTACTCGCCTCGCTGACGCCGGGGGAAGAGCCGCCCAGGCCCATGGTGCCCCAGGCCGGGAGTCCGTGGGGGATGGGCTCGTCCAAGGCGTCCACCGTGTGAGCATCCACCGAACAAGCGTTCGCGCGTAGCTCGTCGCGTTGACAATGGCCTGCCTGGGCGGTATAATCCACCGTCGCCCCACCTTCTGGGGCCCAATAGCGCCGTAGGGGGGTCGCGGATGCCTCGGAAAAAGGACACCGAACCCAAGGACGAGGCCCTGGAGCCTGAAGACGACGACACCGAAGACACCTCTTCTGACGACGATCTGCTCCCGAAGGCGGGTCCGGCGCCTGCTCGGGGCGGGTCCGGCGCTGTTTGGGCGGTCGTGCTCGTGATCGTTGTCCTTGCGCTGGTGGTCACAGCCGTCCTGTACCTAAGGGACCGCCAAGACAAGGCGGCTGCGGCGCGCAAGCTGGAGAAAGAGCAGGTGATGGGCCAGCTCGATCCCGCCAAGAACAACATCGCCCGCGCGGCGGAAGAGATCGAGGGCGACCCGCCGGATGTGGCGAGCGCAATCCAGGCGCTGAACAGGGCGGCGGAGCAAGTGGGCGAACTGGCCTTGACACCACGCGCGACCAAGGCCGGGGTGTCTCCGCAGCTCGTGGACTTGCAGGGCGAGCTTCGCGACGCCTCTGCCAACCTCAAGAACCGCAATGACCAGTACCTGGAGGCCGTTGCCGCGGCCCAGAAGGACCTGAGAACCGCTGCCTTGGCTGAGGTGAAGCCGCTGGCGGACAGGATCGAGATCCTGAAGAGGGGCGCCCAGGGCGACGTGGACACGCCCCTGGTCGTGCCCGGCGTGTCGTCTCTACCCTCCGGAGGCGAACAGCCGGAGACAGCTCCCGAGGCGGCTCCGGAAGCCGAAGCGGGGAAGAGCAACCCGTAGGCTCCCGGCCCGCGCTCGAACCCGCCAACACCGAGGGCCTGCACTGCGTGCGAACCGTGGGCTCTCTGTCCGCGCACGTGCTCATCGGCCCACGACTACGAACGGCAAGTGAGGCCTCAGGCCCGATGCCCATCAAGCGCAAGGCCTCTGCCATCATCCAGAAGTTCGCCAAGCAGCCGAGCAGCGACCTCGATGAGACAGTTGCAGCCCTCGTCGGGCTCGGCAGCGAGGCGGCTGAACCCCTCGTCAAAGCCCTCGCGCACAAGGCGTATCAGGTTCGCGTTCTGGCCGCGACCGCTCTCGGGCGTCTTCGCGCGGCAGATGCCGTGCCGGACCTCGTGCTGGTGCTGAGCGATTCCAGCGTGAACGCTCAGCAGGCCGCCGCCACGGCCTTGGCGCATATCGGGGAGCGGGCGGTCGAGGCGCTGCTGGACGCGCTCATCGGACGGGACCAGTCGGCCCGCCGCTGGGCGGCCGAGGCGCTGGGGAACATCGGCGATGAGTCGGTGGCTCAACAGCTGGTGCAGCGGCTTACCGACCAGAACGTGGAAGTGCAGCGGGCGGCGGTCACCGCGCTGGGCGATCTGAAGAGCTCCCGCGCCATCCAGCCGCTGCTCAATGTGCTGGAGTCCGACAACGTCGAGCTGGCTCGCGCGGCAGCGGAGGCGCTGGGCAAGATCAAGGGCTCGGTCGTCGTGGACCCCCTCGCGCGTGCGCTGGCGTCCCCCAGCGCCGACGTGCGCACCGCGGCGGCGCGGTCACTGCAGCAGGTGGGCGCTCGCGCGTTGCCCGCGGTGTTGGAGCAGTTGAGAACCGGCGACGACGTCGTGCGTCCCGTGGCGGCGGAGATTCTGGGCAACATCGGCGATGCGGAGGCGACCTCCGCGCTGCTGGAAGCCCTTGACGATCGCAACGAGCGCGTGGTGCGCTACGCCGCCATCGCGTTAGGCAAGATCGGCGGCAAACGCGCCAAGGCCCCCCTTTCGAAGCTCCTGAAGCACCCGCGGGAGGACGTGCGCTACGCGGCGGTTGAGGGGCTTTCCCTGCTGGGCACAAAGACCGTCGAGCAGGATCTCATCGCGCGGTTGCGCGACCCCGACTGGGTGGTGCGGCTGACGGCGGCGCGCGGCTTGGGCCGAGCCGGCACGGGGGCCGCGGTGCGCGCCCTCAGCCAGGCGCTGAAGGATGACGAGTGGAGCGTGGCCTTCCACGCGTGCAACTCGTTGGGCGAGATTCGGGACAAGAAGGCCGTGCCCGGGCTTGCGCGTGCTCTGGAGCACTCGGATGCCCGTGTGCGCCGAGCTACCGTGGCGGCTCTTCGGCGCATCGGCGACCCTCGGGCCCTTGACAGCCTGCGCGCGTGCCTGAAGGACCCCGACGACCGTGTGAAGGAGGCCGTGATCGAGGCTGTTCAGGAGATGCAGGCGAAGGCCAAACGCAAGCCGGCCGTGAAGCCTGCCCTGAAGGAGCCGGCGCCGAAGAAGCCGGAACCCAAAGCAGCCGCACCGAGCAAGCCTGCGCCCAGGAAGCCCGAGCCGAAGAAGACGGAGCCCAAGAGGGCCGAGCCGAAGAAGGCCGACGCCAAGCGCGTTCCCCCGAAGAAGAGCAAGCCATCCAGGAAGTAGGGCCTTGGCGCCGATGGCCGAGGCGCACCACTGTGCAAGCTTCTCGCGCCCAACCTAGACAGGGTTGCCTTCATCTCCGTCCTCCGCTATAATCCGAGCACGGTCAGCACGCTGCCCCAAGCGTTGCAGTCGCGAGCCGCGCGGTCGCTCACCGAAGCGCCTCCACGGGGGAGGGGACACCATGTGCAGACGGATCGCTGTTGGCGTGCTGATTGTCGCTACGGCCCTGGTGGTTGGGTGCAAGAAGCGCGCGGTTGATACCAAGGCGGAGGAGGCGTCGGCCCAGGAGGCCCTGGCGGCCACCCAGGCCGAGCAAGGCAAGACACTCCAGCAGATTCAGGCGGACGTCGTCACAGTGCGGAACACGGCGGCCGCCCAGGCGGCGGAGCCGGCGTTCAAGGACGACCTGGCGGTCGGCAAGCGCCTCACGAGCGAACTCTCGAAGCAGGCCTCCAAGCAGCAGGACAAGGAGGCGGCTGTCACCATCGACCGGCTCACCCGATGCCTTGTCGCGCTCGTTGCTTCGGCGCCCGCGAACCGCATCCAGCAGCATCTTGAACGAGCCGAGATGGGGCTTTCCGCAGGCAATCTCGAGGCGGCCGGAGGCGAGGTCCTGGCGGCCGCGGGCACGGCGTACAACCCGTCCGCGCCGGCGCTCGTACCCGATGTGCTGAGCAAGCTCGAGGAGGCGTCCCAGGCCCTTCGTGCCGGGGATGCGACCAAGGCCGCCGAGCTGCTCGGCGCCGTGATGGAGAAGACGCGCTCGGACGCCACCGCGGCGGACCTGGCCTCCGCGCACGAGATCGCTGTGGAGGCCGAAGTGAGCGTGGCACGGAAGGCGTGGCCGATCCTGATCGCCCAGGCCACGCAGGTCAACGCGCTGCTCGATAGCGTGGCCAAGCGCGCGACGCCCGAGGCCAAGGTCGAGACAGCCCCGCCCGCACCGACTACAGAGAAGACAACTGGCGGATCGGGTGCTGCTCCGCCGGAGGCGGGCGCAACCAAGACCACCGAAGCGCCGCCGCCGTCCTCGGGCGCAGCGCCTGCCACCGGCGCGCCCAAGTCCGGCACGACTCAGCCCGAGCCCTCCACGTCGAGATAGGCCGTTCGCCCATGTCCGCCCAACCGTTCGTCCATCTGCACGTCCACACGGAATACAGCCTGCTGGACGGCGCCTGCCGCCTCGGCGACGTTGTGTTGCGCGCGGCAGCCTACGGGATGCCGGCCCTGGGGCTGACGGACCATGGCGCGATGTACGGGGCCATCGACTTCTACAAGGCGTGCCGGGACGAGGGGATCAAGCCGATCATCGGCTGTGAGGTCTACGTCGCGCGCCGCACGATGACCGACAGAGAGGCAGCCAAGGACTCCAAGCCGTTCCACTTGGTCCTGCTGGCGGAGAACGCGACCGGCTATCAGAACCTGATCAAGGTCGTCTCCGAGGCCCACCTGAACGGGTTCTACCAGAAGCCGCGCGTCGACTTCGAGCTGTTGCACCGGTACCGCGAGGGGCTGATCGGACTGTCGGCGTGCCTTCAGGGGGAGGTCCCGCAACTGCTGCTTGAGGGGCACGAGGAGGCCGCGGCCCAGAAGGCGGGGCAGTACTCTGAGCTGTTCGGTCCCGGGCGCTTCTACCTGGAGCTCATGGACCACGGCATGGCGGAGGAGGCGCGGCTGAACCCGCTCCTCGTCGGCCTGGGCAGCCGGCTCGGCGTTCCCCTGGTCGCCAGCAACGACGTCCACTACGTCGCACGCGAAGACAGCTTCGCCCACGACGTGCTGCTGTGCATCCAGACCAACTCGACGCTCGACGCGACTGACCGGATGCGCTTCCCGGGCGACCAGTTCTACCTGCGCAGCGCGGAGGAGATGCAGCACCTGTTCGGCGAGGTCCCGGAGGCGTTGCGGACGACACTCGAAATCGCCGAGCGGTGCAACGTGGAGCTGGACATCGGGAGACTGCGGCTACCGGACTTCACCGTGCCCGACGGGCACACAATCGCGAGCTACGTCCGGCACCTGTGCGAGGAGAGCATCCCGCGGCGCTACGGCGAGCGACGCCCGGACGTGATGCAGCGGCTGGACTACGAGCTGGACATCATCGAGGGCTGCAACTACTCAGGCTACTTCCTGATCGTGGCCGACTTCATGCGCGAGGCCCGGCGACGCGGCCTCCTGGTCGGACCGGGTCGGGGTTCGGCTACCGGCAGCATCGTCTGCTATCTTCTCGGTATCACGGACGTTGACCCGCTGCGCTACGGGTTGATCTTCGAGCGCATGCTCAACCCGGAACGGGCGAGTCCGCCGGACATCGACCTCGACTTCCCCGATGATCGGCGCGAGGAGATCATCCAGTACGTGCGGAGCCGATACGGTTCCGACCGGGTGTCGCAGGTAGTGACCTTCGCCACGTTGGGCGCACGGGCGGCCGTGCGGGATGCCGGGCGGGCGATGGGCCTCACTCAGGAGCTGATCGACCGTACCGCCAAGGCGATTCCCTTCGGCATGAGCATCGAGGAGGCGAAGAAGGACTCGCTCGCCCTGGTTGGGATGCTGGACGAAGACGAGACGGCGGGGCGGCTGATCGAGGTCGCGCAGAGCATCGAGGGTCTCACCCGCCATGCGGGCGTCCACGCCGCGGCGGTCGTGATCTCGACCGAACCCCTGACCGACCTCGTTCCCTTGCAGCGTGTCGGTGAGAGCATCACGACGCAGTACTCGATGGACCCGGTTGTGGACGTGGGTCTCGTGAAGATGGACTTCCTCGGCCTAGCGACCCTCACGATCATCCAGAAGACAATCGACCAGGTCCGCGAGAACTACGGCGTTGAGATCGACGTCCACAGCCTGCCGCTGGATGACTCGGCCACGTATGACCTGCTGTCCCAGGGCGACACATACGCCGTGTTCCAGTTGGAGAGCGAGGGGATGCGGCGGCTGCTGCGGCAGTTCCAGCCGCGCACCTTCGAGCACGTGATCTCGCTGCTGGCCCTCTACCGGCCGGGCCCGATGCAAGAAGCAGATACGTACTGTGCGAGGCGCCACGGGCGGCAGCCGGTCGAGTACTTGCACCCGGACCTTGCGCCCGCGCTGTCGGAGACGTTCGGCGTGCTCTTGTACCAGGAACAGGTCATGCGCACGACGACCGACCTGGCCGACTTCACGATGCCCCAGGCCGAGATCATCATGCGCGCGATGGCCAAGAAGCAAGAGGCCAAGATGCTGCAGATGAAGCCTCTGTTCCTGGACGGCTGCGTGGCGCACGGGGTCGAGCAGCACGTGGCCGAGCAGGTCTTCGAGCGGATGGAGAAGTTCAGCCGCTACGGCTTCAACAAGTCGCACAGCACCGGCTACGCGCTCGTGGCGTACTGGACGGCCTACCTGAAGGCGCACTACCGGCCGGAGTTCCTGGCGGCGCAGCTCTCGACCATCATGGACGACAGTTCGGAGGTGGCGAAGTACGTCACCGACTGCCGCCGGTCGGGGATTGAGGTGCTTCCGCCGGACGTCAATCGCAGCGCCGTGGAGTTCCGGGTGCGGGCGGGCGCCGTGGCGTGGGGCTTGACCGCCATCAGAAACGTGGGCGGCAAGACGGCCGAGGCGATCGTGGAGGAGCGCGAGACCAACGGCCCGTTCCGCGGGCTGTGGGATTTCTGCCGGCGCGTCCCGTCGGGAGTGGCGACCAGATCGACCCTCGAGATCCTGATCCGCGCAGGCGCCTTCGACAGCTTCGGGGAGCGCAATGCTCTGCTCAAGGGGCTGCGCACGGCGGCCGCCGCGGGGCAGAAGTTCCAGCAGGATGCCGCGGTCGGCCAGGGCTCGCTGTTCGACGTTGGGGGCGGCGGAGCGACCGCGGAGACGGTTGACGAGCGACTGCCGGACGTGGAGCCCATGCGCGAGCAGGAGATGCGGGACAACGAGAAGGAGTACCTCGGCCTGTTCGTCACCAACCACCCACTGCTGAAGCACGCCCAGGAGATCGAGGAGAAGACTACTGCCCAGTTGGAGGACCTGGAGGGTTTGCCGGACGGGCAGGAACTGGTCGTGGGCGGCCTGGTGGGCGACATGCGTTCGATCATCACCAAGCGCGGGGAGGAGATGTGCGTCCTGCAGCTTCAGGGCGCCGCCGCTGAGATCGGCGTCACCGTCTTCCCGCGCACGTTCGCGAAGTGCCGCGAGGTGCTCGTCCCCGATATGCTGGTTGTCATCGAGGGCAAGCTGGAGCGCCGGGGCGAGGGCGACGAGGCCGAACTGAAGCTGATTGCCAACAGCGTGAGTACGCTGGAGGAGGCGCGCAAGCCAAACAAGCGGCGCCGTGATGCCATTGAGCAGGGCCGCGAGGCGATGGCGCAGGAGCGCGCGCGGCGGCGGTGCGTGCGGATCGACCTGCCCGGCGACCTGTGCCGGGACCGTCAGCGGCTGCAGGACCAGCTCGAACGCCTGCGCTCGCTCTTCTACGAGCATCGCGGCCAGACGCGAGTCGTCCTTCGACTGTGTGAACCGGAAGGCCCGTGCCGCGTATTACTACCTGACAGGTTCACCGTGGACCCCACGCCGCAGTTGGCCCAGGCGGTGACGCAGCTGCTGGGCGAGGGGTCGCTCCACGCGGAAGCGCTGTGACGGCGAAACCGAGACGGAGGCCCTTCATGTCCAGAACGGCCAGCCTGAAGCGCGAGACGGCGGAGACGAAGGTGACGGTCGAGCTAGCCCTCGACGGCTCCGGTCGCGCGGAGATTCGGACGGGCGTCGGCTTCTTCGACCACATGCTGACCCACATCGCCAAGCACGGCGTGTTCGATCTGACGATCGACGCCGAGGGCGACCGGCACGTGGACGACCACCACATCGTCGAGGACGTGGGAATCGTGCTCGGGCAGGCGTTCAACAAGGCCGTGGGCGACAAGCGGGGCATGGTCCGCTTCGGCTCGGCGATGTGCCCGCTGGATGAGGCGCTCGTGTCGGTCGCGCTGGACTTCTCGGGCCGCGCGTGCCTCGTGTGGGGCCTATCGCTTCCGGCCGAGCGCGTCGGGGGTTTCGACACGGAGCTGGCCCACGAGTTCTTCGGCGCCTTCGCGCAGAACGCGAAGATCGCGCTGCACATCACCCAGCAGGCGGGCGAGAACACGCACCACATCCTGGAATCCGCGTTCAAGTCCCTCGCCCGTGCTCTCGACCAGGCGACACGGATCGACGAGCGGCTGAGCGGGGTCCCCAGCACCAAGGGCACGCTGACATGATCGCCATCGTCGATTACGAACTCGGCAACCTGGGGAGTGTCGAGAAGGCGTTGCTGCGCGTCGGCTGCGACGCCCGCCTCACCCAGGACCCGCAGGCCATTCTCGCGGCGGATGGGATTGTCGTGCCGGGCGTGGGCGCCTTCGGTGATTGCATGCGCAGCCTGACTCGCTTCGGGCTGGCGGACGTGATCCGCGAGGGCATCGCGGCGGGCAAGCCCTTCCTGGGTATCTGCCTGGGCTTGCAGGTGCTCTTCGAGGAGAGCGAGGAGTCACCGGGCGTGCCGGGCCTCGGCGTGTTCGCGGGCAAGGTGCAGCTCTTCCGGCACGACCTGAAGATCCCGCAGATCGGGTGGAACCAGATCGCGATCCGGGGCGGCCCTCCCCCCCACCTCGCGGGGATGCCCGACGGCTCGTACGTGTACTTCGTGCACTCATACCACGTCGTGCCGGCCGATGAGAGCATCATCGCCACGACGACGGACTACGGGTACGAGTTCGCTTCGTCTGTCTGGCGCGACAACGTGTTTGCCTGCCAGTTCCACCCGGAGAAGTCGCAGCACGTCGGCCTGCAGATCCTGGATAACTTCCGCCTGGAGGTCGCCCGTCGGGCAGGTGGAGTCTCGTGATCGTCATCCCGGCCATCGATCTGTCCAAGGGCTGCTGCGTGCGCCTCGCGCAAGGCGACATGCAGCGCAAGACCGTCTACTCCGACGACCCAGCGGAGATGGCGCGGCGCTGGGCCGACGGCGGCGCGGAGATCATCCATGTCGTTGACCTCGACGGCGCGGTGTCCGGCGAGCGCGCGAATGCGGGGGCGCTCAAAGCCATCTGCGAGGCGACGAAGGTTCCGGTGGAGGTCGGGGGAGGCATCCGCACCATCGAGGATGTGCGCCAGGTGCTGGGCCTGGGCGCTCGGTGGGCGATCCTGGGGACGGCGGCGCTGCGCGACCCGGCGATGCTGCAGGCGGCGGTGAAGGAGTTCAGCGAGGCCATCGTGGCGGGCATCGACGCGCGAGATGGCCGGGTGGCCGTCCAAGGCTGGACCGAGGACACCAGCGTCCTCGCGACAGACCTCGCACGGCAGACGGAGGCCCTCGGCGTTCAACGGATCATCGCCACCGACATCGCCACCGACGGCGTGCTGACCGGGCCGAACCTCCGCGCCATGCGCACGATGGCCGAGGCGTTGCACATCGAGGTCACGGCCTCCGGCGGCATCTCCTCGCTGGAGGACATCCGCGCACTCGCGACGTTGGAGCCGCTGGGTGTGACGAGTTGCATCGTCGGCCGCGCACTCTATGAGGGCAAGTTCACGCTGCGGGAGGCCATTGCGGCCGGCGCACTAAGCAGGGCGGCGCGGTAGGGCCAGGGACTGTCCAAGTTCCGGTCCCGCCTGGCGGGACCGGAACGCATGGACTGTCCCCTCTTCCATGTCACCACAAAGGCGACGCGCATGTCTCGCACGGCCCGGATCGTCCTTCCCGGCTTCCCGCACCACATGACCCATCGCGGCCACCACCGCGAGGACGTGTTCCTATCTGACCGCCAC
This sequence comes from Armatimonadota bacterium, assembly GCA_016869045.1. Lineage (GTDB taxonomy): Bacteria > Armatimonadota > Zipacnadia > Zipacnadales > VGFC01 > VGFC01. Next base: position 16,585 of record VGFC01000018.1, on the reverse strand, counting down.
TTCCAACGCTACCTCGTGTGGCTGGCCGAAGCAGCACGCAAGTATGATCTCCGCATCTGGGCCTACTGCCTGATGAGCAACCACGTTCATCTCATCGCCGTCCCGGAGAACGAGACGGCGCTCTCTAACGTAGGCCGCGTCGTCCACACGAGGCACGCTCAGGCGTGCAACGAGGAACGCGGCGGCGACGGCCACCTGTGGCAGGGGAGGTACTACTCCTGCCCGCTCGACGACGCGCACCTCTGGGAGGCCGTGCGATATGTGGAGCGGAACCCAGTGCGTGCGCACCTCGTCGAGCGCGCCGAGTCCTACGCCTGGAGCAGTGCACCCGCGCACTGCGGCCTTCGACCCGATCCGGTTCTCGCGAGTGGCCTGCCGCTGCTCGCGAGGGTGGACGACTGGGCTTCCTGGCTCGTGAGCGAGGAGGACGAGTGCATGCTGAACAGGCTCCGGGAGCACACGCGGACGGGATCGCCGTACGGGGATGACTGGTTGAGGCGCAGCGCCGCCGAGGATGCAGGCCGCGCACCGGACGAACGTCGGTCGTGACACGTCGCTCCAACCACAGCGGACAGTCCATGCGTCTCGGTCCCGCAAGCGGGACCGAAACTTGGACAGTCCTTGACGACCAGAGGGCACGCACATGCTGACCAGACGCATCATCCCCTGCCTGGACGTGACCGACGGGCGCGTGGTCAAGGGTGTGAAGTACATCGACCATCGGGACGCGGGCGATCCAGTGGAGCAGGCGGCGTGGTACGACCAGGAGATGGCCGACGAGTTGGTGTTCCTGGACATCACAGCCTCCAAGGACCATCGGCAGATCATGCTGGACATCGTCCGGCGGACGGCGGAGCAGGTGTTCATCCCGTTCACCGTCGGGGGCGGCATTCGCAGCGTGGAGGACATCCGCGAGATCACCAAAGCGGGCGCTGACAAGGTCAGCATCATGACGGCCTCGATCCTGACGCCCGACCTCATCAACGCGGGCGCGGAGAGCTTCGGGAGCCAGTGCATCGTGGTGGCGGTGGATGCCAAGCGCGTGCCGAAGGCGGGGCGCGACGACTCGCGTCTGGGGCCGGCGCCGGACGAGGAGATCGAGTGGAAGGTCTGGACGCACGGCGGGCACGAGCCGACGGAGGTCGATGCGCTGGAGTGGGTCACCGAGGCCGAGGAGCGGGGCGCCGGCGAGCTGCTCGTGACCAGCATGGATGCGGACGGGACGAAGGCGGGCTATGATATCGAGCTGCTCCGCCGCATCGCCGAGCGGGTGAGGGTTCCCGTCATCGCCTCGGGCGGCGCGGGTACGGTCGAGCACATGGCGGAGGCCCTGATGTACGGCAAGGCCGACGCGGTGCTGGCGGCGAGCATCTTCCACTTCCGGGAGACGTCGGTGCGAGCCGTCAAGGAGGGCCTGCGCGAGTGCGGAATCCCGGTGCGACTGTGACGCGCGGAGGCGGGGACAGTATGGCATACCTCGATGACCTGAAGTATGATGCCGACGGCCTCGTCACGGTGATCGTGACTGACGCGGCCTCGCGGGCGGTCCTGATGGTCGCCCACATGAACCGCGAGGCCGTCCGGCGGACCGTCGAGACGGGCAACGTGACCTACTGGTCCCGATCCAGGCAGCAGTTCTGGGTGAAGGGTGCGACCTCGGGCAATGTGCAGGGAGTCGTCTCCCTCCGCCGCGACTGTGACGGCGATGCGCTGCTGCTGGAAGTGGAGCAGACCGGCGCGGCGTGCCATGAGGGCTATCGATCCTGCTTCAGCCGGAAGTTGGCAGGAGGAGAGTGGGAGGTCACCGAAGAACGCCTCTGTGATCCGTACTGAGGCGCTCCGGAGGTCGGCCCTCCCCATGGCTCGGCGTGTTGTCGTGGTCTCGTTGGGTGTGTTGCTGCTCGCCGCCGGACTGGGAAGGGCGCAGCCGCCGCTGACCGAGGTCCAGACCGTCCGCCAACACATGGCGACGGGCGACCGGCTCATGAGGGCCGGCGACTACTCGGGCGCGATCAGCTACTTCCGCCGTGTCGTCCTCATCGATCCCCGCAACGATCAGGCCTACGACAACCTCGGCTGGTGCTACCTGCGCACGTCGCAGCTCCGCTACGCGGTGACGGCCTTCAACTCCGCGCTGACCGTGTCCCCCGGGCTGATCTCCTCACGCCGTGGGCTGGGGCTGGCCCATTTCCGGCTCGGGCAGTATGCGGAGTGCGTGCACGTGCTGCGTACGGCAATGGACGAACTGGCGGGCGACGGCCCGGTAGCGTATGCGTACGGCCGGTCGCTGCTGGAGCAAGGGCAGGCCCAGGCGGCGGTGCCGTACCTGCGCGCTGCCGAGGTCAGCTCGCCCCGCGATCCCTCCGTCCTCATCAGCCTGGGCGATGCCTATGCGAAGCTGGGCAAGGTCCCGCAGGCGGAGCTGTACTACGATCGGGTTCTGCAGCTCGAACCGAAGCACTCACGGGCACGCTACGCGATGCTCGACCTGTACCAGAAGGCGGAGCGGCACCTGGACGCGCGTCAGCTCCTGCGGGAGATGTTGGCGGATACGCCGAATGACCCCGTGTTGCTCGGCGAGTTGGCCAAGGAGGACGAGGCGCTGGGCCTGCACCGTGAGGCCCTGGCGATCTATGAGAAGCTCTCGACGCTCGTGCGGGGTCCCCAGGCCCTGCAACTGCACCTGAACCTGGCGGAGACATACATGAACGCCGGGCAGGCGGCCATCGCGCGACCGCACTACCAGGAGGCGGTCCGTCAGCAGCCGCAGGACCCCAAGCTGCGGGCGGCGCTGGCGGATTGCCTGGTGGCGCTCGGGCAGCGGGAGGAGGCCGCCGAGCAGTATCGCCGGGCCGCCGTGCTGCAGCCGAGGGAGGCGGCGTGGCCGTTCCGGTTGGGCACCATCCTCGCACAGCTCGGGCGGAACGAGGAGGCCCTGGCGGCCTTCCAGACCGGCCTCGCGCTCGACCCGGAGAACGAGGTGGCCCTGGCGGCGGTGGCGGACCTGGCCCGGGACCTGGATCGCCCCGACCTGGCGCGCGACGCGCTGATCAGCCTCGCAGCGATGCGGCCCAACGCGGTCTCCGTTCGCCTGGCCCTCAGCGACGTGTACCGTGACCTCGGGGACACGCGGGCGGCAGACGTCCAGGCGTGGGAGGTCCTGCGCCGGGAACCCAACAACACCGAAGCACGCTACCGCCTCGCGCGCTCGGCGGAGGAACTGGGCGACCTGGATGGCGCGATCGTGCATCTCCAGGCGATCCAGCGCCTCGACCCCACCCAGACGCAGTACCTCACGCCGCTGGGCCGGCTGCTGGCCGCGGAGGGCCGGCTGCCGGAGGCCATCCGTGAGTACGAACTCCTGCTGCAGCGTGACCCGAAGAACCTCATCATGCGCTCTGACCTCGCGGCGCTCTATCTGAGGACCCGCCAGCTCGACAAGGCCGGGCAGCTGCTCGCCGGCATCGTGACAGATCGGCCGGGCAGTGTCTGGGCGCTAGACCGACAGGCGAGGTGCGCGGAACTGGCGGGCCAGATCGAGGAGGCCATCAAGCTGCGGCGCCAGGTGGCGGCCTCCGCCCCGGATGACACGGAGTACCTTGAGGCCCTCATCCGGACGTACGAGCGGTCCGGCGCGCCGCAGAAAGGCCGGGATTTCCTCGTCACGCTGCTGGCCGTGCCCGACCCGCCGCCAGAGGCGGTGCGAACGCTGATCGCGGCCTACCGGCGGCAGTGCGGCGATGAAGCGGCACTGGAGCAGGCGCGGGGGCTGGCGGGCATCTACCCCAAGCGGGCGATCTTCCAGCGTGTCGCCGCGGAGCTGTGCGCGGCGATGGGGCTGCGCGACGAGGCGATCGAGCGGTACGCGCGCTACATGTGGTCGCGTCCCAGCGACTACGAGGCGCTGACGATGCTGGTGGCCCTCTGCCGCGACGAGGGCGAACTCGGGCGCTGCCGCATGTACTTGAGCCGCTACCTCGAGCTGAACCCCGACAACCGCCAGGCGCTCGAGCAGCTGGCCCGCGTCGCGGCTGACGATGACCAACTGATGACGGCGTTCGGCGCGGCCTCCAGGCTCGTCGAGCTTGACGCGGCCGACCCGGCCGGGCAGCGGCTACTGGTGGACGTCGTGGCCAAGCTCTATGGCCCTCAGAAGGCGGTCTCGACGCTCCAGGCCAATCTGCGTCAGGCGCCGGAGGCCGCGGTGGAGGTCGGCCTGGCGTATGCGCACCTGCTGAACGGGGAGCCGGACAAGGCGCTGGCGGTGCTGGCGCAGGCCGTTGAGACGCAGCGGACGGAGGGGGAGGCGGCGTACGTACGTGGGCTGGCGAAGCACGCTCTGGGGCTGTACGCCGACGCCGTAGCCGAACTGTCGCGCGCGGCGGCAGACGAGGGCGCGCCCTCGGACTACCGAGCCAGCCTCGCCGCTACACTCACCATGGCCGGACGGCCCGAGGACGCGCTGTGGGAGTACGCGTTCCTGCTCAACCGCGCCGCCTCCGAATCTCAAGGCATCGACGGCATTCGCAAGCTGCTCGCGGCCAAGGCCATCTCCCCCGAGGCGGCGTGTGAGGCGCTGCGGAGGGTGGGCATCGACCGGGGGCCGAGCCGCTCTCTTGTTGCGCTCCTGAGCGACGTGTTGGCCGATCAGGCTCCCGCTGAGACGGTCATGGCGCTGAACGACATCTGCGACGTGTGGCGCAACAGCGAGGTCGCCCTGGCCGCCCTGGCCCAGGCCTACCAAGTCACCGGGCAGGCGGATCAGGAGGCGCGGGCGCTGGCGCGGCTCGTGGACTTGCGGCCCACCGAGGTGTCCTACGGTCTGCGCCTCGCCCGGGCCTATGAACGGGCTAGCGCTCCCGCCCGCGCCGCCGACATGTACACGATGGTGCTGGCCTTCGATCCGGGCAACCCGGAGGCCGAGGCCGCACTCAACCGCCTCCTCGAGGAGGAGCGGACTGCGGAGCGTGCATCCGCGCAGGTCATCGGCGTTGCGGCGAGGTAGAGGGCCTCGGAGGACCAAGGGGGCGCGCGATGCCGACCGTCCTGCGGGTTCGAGGGCACCGGCTCTTCTTCTTCAGCAACGGGGGCCATGAGCCCCCGCACATCCACATCGAAGGCGGCGGCCGCTACGCGAAGTTCTGGCTGGAGCCGGTAGCCCTATGCCGCTCAACAGGGTACAGTCCACAAGAGCTGGGAACGCTCAGGCGGCTTGTGGAGGAGAACCGCGACTTCCTGGAGAGAGCCTGGCATGAGCACTTCGGCAGTTAGGGTCTCGCCCCCGCTGGCTGAGTCCGTCTCGCTGGACAGCGATGCCTTGACCGTGCGGTTGTCGGACGGCCGTACCGTCACCGTGCCGCTCGAGTGGTTCCCGCGCCTACGGGCCGCGACCGAAGAGCAGCGGGCCAACTGGCGTCTCATCGGGGACGGCGTTGGCATCCACTGGCCCGACCTCGATGAGGACCTCTCGGTCGAGGGTCTCCTGGTGCATTAGCCGCGCGTCGGCTCCTACCCGATCGTCACCTTCAGCGTCTCCCCCGCCCTTATCTCGACGGGCTCACCGAACACGACAGTCACGTCGCCCCGCCGCTTGCGCACCGTTGCGGCCAGCGTCTTCCGGCCGACCTTGGCGGCAACCCGCCCGGCGGACGCGGCGTCGATTTCAAGCTCGCGGAGGGTCAGCGTCCCGTAGCGGACGTTGACTGAGGCCTCCATGCCCGAGCTCGTCACCTTCTGCGAGTAAAGCCCCCAGCCCGAGGCGACCGAGAAGAAGCAGGCGAAGTCCTCGGCAAAGACACGGGGCGCGAAGCCGATTCGCTTCTCCGGCGCGGAGTAGCGGAAGCCCGCCAGCGCGAGCATCACGGAGTAGCTCGCCATCGAGCGCGCGTAGTGATGGCCGCACTCGATCTCATTCCACGGGTTGCGGCGTTCCCCGGTGTAGCGATCGCGCACGCCCTTCACGATCGCCAGGCCCTCCTCCACCATCCCCTCGTAGATCAGATGCGCGGCGACCTGGTACTCGATCCCGCACCACACCTCATCCGCGAACCAGAAGGCGTAGCCCGGCCGACCGCCCTTCGGCCAGGTGCCGATGATGAGGCCGGGCTCATCGTTGAGCGCGTAGATGCGCAGCAGGCACGGGTGGTCGTGCAGCTCCGCACGCCAGTTGTAGCGGAAGATCGACCGCAGCGTCTTGCGGATGTGCGAGCGCTTGTACAGCGGACCGAGTTGCACGATCTCCGCGATCCACTGGCCGATGAGCTGGTCGGAGAGGCAGCCCTTGCCGAACTGCCAGCGGGGCCAGGGGAACTTGTCGTCGCGACCGTGGTCCTCCGCCAGCTTGCGGAGGTTGTCCGGCCAGGGGAGGTGCGCATCGGGGTTCACCTGCTGCTCGTAGTACTCGCCGTTGAACAGGTGCTCGTCGGTCCACGCCGAGCCCCGCTCGAACAGGTCACGGTAGGTGGCCGCCACGTCCGGGTCCCCAACCACCTTCGCCATCTCCTCCCCCGCCCTTAGTGCGCCGAGGTACAGGCTCCCCATCATGGTGTTCGCGCCGTAGAACTCCATGTCGTACGTGTTGTGCTGCATCCCCTCCATCACGCCGTCGCGGTCGGCGTCCCAGTACTTCCAGGCGAACTCCAGCGCCTGCTTCGCCTGCGGCCAGATGCGCTCCAGCCACTCGTCATCCCCGCAGATGAGCCACTCGCGGTACGCCTGCATCACGGTGCCCATCTGGCCGTCGGCGGCCGGGTGGAAGTGCGGCTCCGCCTTCGTTCCGAGGGGCAACGGCATGCGGAAGGTCACGAAGCCGTCCTCCAACATGCTGTTGGCCCACTCGGCGTCGCGCACCGACCGCTGCAGCGCCGGGAACAGGTAGGGCAGGGCCTGCGCGTAGTTCCAGACATGCGTACACGAGCCTTCGCAGCACCCGACCGTGTTCGAGCAGCCCTCGAAGCCATAGAACGTGCCGTCCTCCAGCCGCAGACCTGTGGGGGTCTTCAGGATGGAGATCTGCGAGCTGACTGCGTCGAGCGCCACCGCCGGCAGGGTCGAGGCGAAGAGCGTGTCGCGGAAGAGCTTCGTTTCCCGGTCGAGGCGCTCGAGGTTCCGGGCCGTGTAGACCGCCGCGTCCCAGGCGTCGGACCAGAGGGTCGCGTAGCGGTTGCGCCACGTCGGCGCGCAGCCGCACTCGGGCTTCCGCCAGTGCTCGTAGACCGGGAAGTGCCAGGTGATGAGGAACGTGACCGCCACCGTCTGCCCGGGCTTCACCGTGCACCGCGCGGCGAGCGTGCCGGTCCTTGAGCCGCCCTTCCCGCGCGGCGGGAAGACGTCGGACTCCGCAACTGCCTCCCAGAACTTCGAGATGCGATCATCCTCCCAGTTCGTCCAGACGCTCGCATCCGGCCAGGTCGTGCTCAGCGCAAGCGAGCCGAGGTCGGGCGCAGGCTTCCCGCCCTGCTCGGCACTCAGGAACAGGCCGGTGACGCCCCCGGCCGCACGCTTGCGGTTGACCGGCCGGGCGTCCGTCCCCTCGCCGGCGATGTTCGTGAGGTTGCCAACGAGCGTGGCCTTCACCGGCCGCCGGCTGCGGTTGCGCAGACGGTAGGTGAGGATCGCGACCGGGATGCCCGAGTCCTTGTCGTTCAGCGGGATGAACGGGTTGAAGGCCTCCAACTCCACTTCGAGCGGGAAGGTCGGGTCGCTGAGCTTCACGTTTGCCACCGGGTACCGCCCGTCGAAGGAGACGTTCCGGAAGCGCGGGAGGCCCTGGCCGGCGCCCATCGGGACCGTGTGCCCATCGCCGACGAAGCTCCCCCCCGCCGGGCCCTGAAGCAGCTTCGTGACGGCCCGCTTCCCGGTGCCGACCTTCAAGGCGAAGAAGGCGTTCGGCAGCGTGTAGCCCTTGGCGGGACGGTTGCGAATCTCCCAGTCGCGGAGCTGCCCCCAACCGCCCAGGCTCACCATCCCCGTGCCGATCCCGCCGAGCGGGAAAGCCACCTCGTCGAGGTTGCGCCCGGTGAGCGGTGGGAACCAATCGCGGCTGAGTAGCTGTTTGCGGCTGTACGGAATCTGCGAACGCGCCATGTGAGGACCTCCCGTTGGCGAATGCGTGGGCTGGTTCACCTCAGCGGCGGCGAGTTCCTCGCTTGGGGCACGGGAAACGGTGCGACGGGTTGACTTCCTCCCCCTTTCACGCTATCATGCGCAGCATATGAGAGTGTTATAGTACCCTTATGTCAGTTCCGATCTTGAACCGAGCAGGCCGATGACCGACGAGACGGCAGTTCCTCCTGAAGCCCCCTCCCGCCCGCCGTGGCTCCGCAAGCGCACCTTGTGGTTCCTGGCGCTCTGCGCGATGGGCGGCGTGCTCGTCTATCTGACGTTCACCGTGCAGTCCACCGTCGGAGCGTCGTACACCGTGCATTTCCGGGTCGGGCTGGCGATCGGGCTGGCGCTGGCGGCCTTTGTCTGCGAGTACTTCGACTCCTCGCTCGGCATGGGCTACGGCACCACGCTGACGCCGTTGCTGATCATCCTGGGCTTCCCGGTGCGCGACATCGTACCGGCGGTCATGTTCAGCCAAATGGTTGCGGGCTTCGCCGCCGGGGCGGCCCATCACACGATCGGGAACGTCACGTTCAACCGCCGCTCTCACGACTTCCACGTCATGTTGGCCCTCGCTTCATGCTCGCTCATTGGCGGCGCGGTGGCGGTGGTGTTCACCTCCCGCGTACAGGAGCAGTACCTCCGCGTTTGGGTGGGCTGCCTGATCCTCGCGATCGGTCTGTTCATGCTCGCCACGCGCAGGCGCCCCCCGGCGCCGTTCAGTTGGGGGCGAATGGTCGCGCTGGGCCTCCTGGCCTCCTTCAACAAGGGCTCTACCGGCGGGGGCTACGGGCCGCTGGTGATGGGCGGACAGATTCTGGCCGGCGTCCAGGCAAAGCGCGCCGTGGGCATCACGGCCCTCGGCGAGGCGTTGACCTGCCTCATCTACCTCGGCATCAGCATGGCGGTGGGTCACTTGCCACTGTGGCGCCTCGCGCTGCCCCTGCTCGCCGGCGCGCTGCTCTCGGTGCCCCTCGCGGCATACACCGTCAAGCTCATGCCTCCCCGCACGCTCCGCGGGGCCATCGCCTATGTCACGCTGTTCCTGGGAACGCTGGCTCTGGTGAAGGTCCTCTTGTTGTCAAAGTGAGCCCCTCGTCCGCCAAGGGATTGGTCCGGTCTTCCGCGAAGGACGTTGTCCGGCGTCCGGCACTTCGTCGGAGGGCTGAGACCATGGCCTGCCTGCTGCTGACCTTCGCATCCCTCGTTGTGGGAGGTGGCCCGGTGGCTGCAGCCGACCTGCGCGCCGAGGTCAGAGACCACCTCGGCTCCCCCACGCTGTTCGTCAACGGCACGCCGCAGACGCCGCTGGTCTTCTATGGCTGGGCGGGCTCGCGAGGCATCAAGGGCGTCCCGGTTGGGCCGGAGTGGAAGGAATACTCCCTGACCTTTACCGCGCCGGAGGACAACGCGGGCCAGGCCGGCGTGCAGATTCGCGTCGGCGGCGGGCCACCGGGGACGGTGTGGATCGACGACTGCCGGCTGTACCTCGGCCCGAAGCAGGAGCACCCGACCGAGAACCTCCTGCGCTTCGGCGACTGGGAGAGCGCCAGAGCGGAGATGGCGCAGACGTGGGTGCTCTTCCAGCGGGCTGATGAGGGCGCCGACGTCGAGTGGGACGTCGATACGCAAGAGAAGGTCTCCGGTGAGCAGAGCTGCCGCGTGACCATCCGCGGCAGCGGCCAGAACCCGATGCACGCGCACTTCTACCAGACCGGGATGACGGTCAAGGAGGGGCAAACATACACCTATTCGCTCTGGCTGAAGTCCGCCGAGCCGCGGACGGTGGAGTTCTTCGCCCTCCGGCAGGGCGAGCCGTGGACGATCTACACCTCGGAGGGCAACGAGGAGTATGAGAGTCAGGTGAAGCTCGCGGCGGCGGCGGGCGTGCACCTCTTCTCCTTCGGGATCGACCTCCCGTGGCCCAAGCCCGGGGAGCAACCGAACTGGACGGGTGTGGACATGCCGATCGAGGTCACGCTGCGCAACGACCCGCAGGCTCTCCTGATGCCCCGCTTTGGCTGCAACCCACCCGCCTGGTGGCTGCAGGAGCACCCGGACGAGGCCATGCTCTTCTCGGATGGGAAGGCGGAAGCCATGTCGATGGCCTCCGAGCTGTGGCGCGACGAGTGCGTGAGAAACGTCCGCGCACTCGTGCGCCACTGTGAGGCGAAGTACGGCGACCGGTTCATCGGCTATCATCCCTGCGGCCAGCACACCGGCGAGTGGTTCTACGAGCGCTCGTGGGAGTCCGTGCTCAGCGACTTCTCGCCCGCGATGAGCGCCGGCTTCCGCAAGTGGGTTCAGGCGCGGTACGGCACCGAGGCGGCGCTGCAGAAGGTCTGGGCCGATCCGGCGATCACCTTCGACCAGGTCGCCGTGCCGACCGCCGAGGAGCAGCTCTCGACGAAGCTGGGCTTCTTCCGCGACCCGCAGTCCGAGCGCAAGCTGATCGACTACTTCGAGTACAAGCAGATCGCGATGGAGGAGCCGCCGGAGGCCATTGCTCGCGCCATCAAGGAGGAAACGGACGGCCGGAAGCTGGTCACGCTCTTCTACGGCTACCTGTTCGACATGCACGGCATCCCGATGGGGCCGCAGGGCAGCGGGCACCTCGCGATGGCCCGCATGATCGCCTGCCCCGATGCGGACATCCTCACCTCGCCGATCTCCTACAACGACCGGGAACTCGGGGGAGCAGGCATGTTCATGTGCGCAGTGGACAGCGTGCGCAGCGGAGGCAAGCTCTGGCTCAATGAGGACGACACGCGCACCTACCTGACGCCGCCGGACTCCGGCTTCGGGCGCGTCGATACGCCGCAAGGCTCAATCTGGGTGCACCAACGCAACTTCGCGCAGCTCCTGCCCCGGCGCCTCGCGTGCTGGTACATGGACCTTGGCGGCACGGGCTGGGTGAACGGCCCCGATCTATGGGAGAGCATCGGCCGGCTGCGCGCGATCTACGACCGCGAGCTGGCGCGCCCGGCGACCTTCGCGCCCGAGGTCGCAGTGATCGTCAGCGAGACGAGCCCCTTCTACACGAAGTGCACGAGCGCGCTGCACTCGCCGCTCGTCTACCAGATGCGCAGCCAGTGCTTCCGCCTCGGCGCACCGATCCGCATCCACCTGCTCAGCGACCTGACTGCCGGGAAGGTGCCGAAGGCCAAGGCGTACCTGTTCCTCAACGCCTTCCATCTGACCGATGCCGACCGCGATGCAATCCGCCGGGAGTGCAACGGCGCGATGGCGATCTGGCTATACGGCGCCGCCTTCCTCAACGAGGACGCCGGCGAACGGAACATGGCGGACGTGATCGGCATGGACCTGCTGCGCGGTACTCCTCAGCCCGGTCGCGTCACGCCCGAACCCGGGCCGGTGACGGCCGACCTGGACGCGCCCTTCGGCACCGACACAGTCCTTGAGCCACTGTGGACCGTCACCGAAGGGCCCGGGGTCCAGATCCTCGGCCGATACGCAGATGGCTCCCCGGCCGCGGCCGTCACGGCCGACGGCAAGAGCGCCTACCTCGGTGCGCTGCATGTCCCGGCGAGGCTTCTGCGGAACCTCCTGAAGCGGGCGGGAGTGCATCTGTACAGCGACACGGATGACGTGATCCTGGTGGACCGCGAGTTCCTGGGCGTTGCCGCGACGAGCGCCGGCACGAAGACGCTCAGCCTGCCTGAAGCCTACACTGTGGTCGATGCGCTGACCGGGCAGACGCTCGCGGTGCGCACTGACAATCTCGAACTCACTATCCAACTCGGCGAGACCAGGTTGCTGCTGCTGCAATGATGTAGGGGCAGAGCGTGCTCTGCCCCTTCCGACGGCGGGCGCAGCACGCTGCGCCCCTACACTGACCGGCAGGGAGCGTTCCACATGAAACTCGGCTGCATGCTTTACTCGATGGGGCGGTCGGTCCATTCCGGCGCGATCTCGATCCCGGAGGCATTCCGAGTCATCCGGGAGTCCGGCGGCCTGGGTGTCGATCTGATGGAGGGCCTGCTGGGGAGTCACTCGCCCGAGGAGCTGAAGGCGATGGTGGAGGACGCGGGCCTGGTGGTCTCGTCGCACATCGGCGGACGCAACCTCACCCAGGACGACCCCGTCGCGCGTCAGGAGGGTGTCGATGCGATCAAGAGGCTCATCGACGATTCCCGCGCGCTCGGCACCGAGGTGCTGCTGGTCACGACAGGGGCTTGCACCGAAGGCCAGGACAAGGCCGAGGCCCGCCGCAACGTGGCGAGGGCACTATCCGAGGTCCTCCCCCACGCCCGCGAGGCCGGCATCACTGTGACCATCGAGGATTTCGGTAGCTCGCTCGCGCCCTACCAGACCTCAGACGAGGTCCTGGAGACCTGCGAACTCGCCGGCCCGGACCTGATGGTCTGCTACGACAGCGGGAACATGGTCATGGGCGACGAGGACCCGGTAGACTTCTTGCGTGCTGTCGCGCCGCGCGTCCGCCACGCCCACGCGAAGGACTGGGCGCTCGTGCCCGACGACCGGGCGCGCCTGTACTCCCGCGCGGGGAAGGGCTACATCGCCGCCGTCTGTGGTGAGGGCGCGCTGAACTACCCGGCCATCATTGCGGAACTCAAGGCGATGAACTACCCCGGCTTCCTTGCCTTCGAGTACGAAGGCTCGGACGATCCTGTCGAGATGACCCGAAAGGGGATGGCCTACCTGGCGGGGCTGATGGAGTAGCAAGGACCGGGGCCACGACGCCCAAACCTGGTCACCATGCCGATGAAGGTCCGTGAGCTGGTCCGCCTCCTGGAACACGATGGGTGGAGTCTCGTCCGAAGTCGAGGCAGCCACCGCCACTTCCAGCATCCTGGCCGATCTGGTACAATCACGGTGTCGGGCAACGCGAGTCGTGACGTACCCCCCGGCACGTTGGCGGCGATCCTGAAGGCGGCCGGGCTGAAGGGGAGCAGAGATGAGGTACTTGGTCGTGACTGAGCGAGGGGAGAGCAGTTGGGGCGCTCATGTCCCCGACTTGCCGGGCTGCATTGCGGTCGGGGATACCGAGGAGGAGGTGCTGGACCTCATCAGCGAGGCCATCGACGCCCACATCGAGCTCATGCAGCGGTCAGGAGAGCCCGTACCCGAGCCCCGGACGTACCCCCATCTGGTGGAGGTCGCGGGGTAGCCCCCTGCTACCGCCCTTGCCCAGTTCGCGACAGACACGTCCGGGCCCAGGGCGCTGGTGGCCGAACGGCATGGCAGCCGCCCGGGCGGCGGGCGGCTGCCAACGTAGGCGAAGAACCACAACGTCTGGCCGACTACCGCCACCGGTTCGCGCGGTACCGGACGCCCGGGTTCGTGATGTTGTTCCACTTCATCCACTTGGCGTGCCCGTCGCAGAACCCGATGTTGCTGCCCCCGTTGTGGCGCGCCTGGCCGTCATTTGGCGCGCTATTCCCGCTGCCACACGCACACGTCCCACCCTCGGTGGTGGCATAGCGCCAGAGGATCGAGGGCGGGTCGGGAGGGTGCCATCCCCCGAGAGAGGATCTGGCATCCCCGATCAGGAGCGTTTCCGCCGGCCACTGCATGTCCTTGAAAGTGCGGTTGCAGCAGTGGTTGCTGATGGGCTCGTTGAGCGCGTAGTTCACGATCGGGATGATGTCGATGCCGGGATACTGAGTGGCGTTGTTGGCGCACTTGTTGTTGCCGGAGGTGCTGGGGCACTGGTACAGCTGACTGTTCTTGACGTAGGGGTAGATCGTCATGTACCAGAGGTACGTGACGTGAGCATTGCCCCCGCACTTGCGGTTCGCCCACTGCCAGTACGGGAACCGCTCGTCGTAGTCGGAAGAGTACATGTTGAACCCAAGGGCCAGTTGCTTGACATTGCTCAGGCAACTCGTTTGGCGCGCCTTCTCGCGCGCTCGGGCAAAGACGGGGAACAGAATCGCGGCGAGGATTGCGATGATCGCAATCACGACCAACAACTCAATGAGGGTGAAGCCTCTGCTCCTCATAGGGCTCCCTCCGTGTATGGGGTCCTACGCAACAGCGTAGGTCAGGGGCCTCATCGCCCCGTGATGAATGGGGTATTCGTCGCAGCCATCTCGGATTCCTCCTCCGTGCCCGAAAAAAAAGTGGAACCCTGGCCCATCTCATTGGGCCATGCCGAGAAGAAGAGCACGTCGCCGCTCCGGGATGAGATCGCAGGCTGGCTTCCGCTATCGCCCTGCGCCGTATTCCCGACAGTGATCGACCATCGCGTCGATGTTCGCGATGGGTACGTCCGGGCCGAGGGTGCTCGTAGGCGCGAGGAAGTAGCCGCCCCCGTCGGCCGCGGCATCAATGCAGCGCTCCACGTCCCGGCGCACGTCGTCCGGTGTCCCACGCGGCAGCACGTCGCGCACGGAGAGGCTGCCGAACAGGATGAGCTTGTCGCCGGTCTTCGCCTTCATCCGCGCGAGCTTCGCGAGGGAGACGACCTGGCGCGGCAGCAGCCAGCGGTCCTCCTGCAGGCCTTGGAAGCCGTCGATGCCGCACTCAAGCAATCGGTCCAGGACCGGGTTGATGTTCCCGTCGGAATGCCAGACCTTGCGGATGCCGATCCGGTTCAGCGGTTCCAGCGCGTAGGCGAGGTTCGGGAAGTACAGCCGGTCGAGGGCTGCGGGTGAGATCATCGGCCCCGCGTTGTCGCACACGTCCTGCCCCATGTAGACCCACGGCGGGATGCCCGCCTCCAGAGAGGCGGCGGCGAACACCTCGTTTCGCAGGCGCGCGTGCTCGGCGGCGTGGCGGAAGAGCTTGCCGATGGCCTCGGGATACAGCGCGATGGCCTCGAAGTAGTTCTCATAGCCGAACTGCGAGTAGTACATGAAGGGGCAGTCGCTCGCGAGGTAGTACGGCAGGATGAGGATGTCCTCGCCGCCCTCCGCGTCGTTCTGCCTCCACGTCGCGACGCAGTGGTCGTAGTACGCCTGGCGATCGAACTCGCGGCGCACGCACTCGGGGTCGGGCAGCCCGAGGCAGTAGTCGCGCACCTGCTCCGGCGACTGGAACCCGCACTCCCCCTGCCGCGAGAAGTTGCTCGCCCTCCCATCCCCCATCTCGGTGGACTGCTCGGCAGGCTTCGGCCCAACCACCTGGATGATCAGGCACGCTCCCTGCGCGCGCACCGTCTCGATCGCCGCCCGCCGCGAGTCCGTCCACGGGTCAAGCCCGCTCATTCTCCGCAGGTACGCGGCGTGGGCGATGAACCCGCCGAGCATCGGCACACGATCCGTCGGCTGGAACTGAAGTGCGCGCAACGCGCGTTCGCGACCGGTCATCCGCCAAAGGTCTCCCTTTCGCTGAGGATGCGCGAGTGCGATGCCCAGGTGCGAGCCAACCGAGAGCCGGCGTGGAGCTGCAGGTGCCCGTTCGGCTCGACCTCGTTGCCTGAGGGGTCGGCGACGACGCGCACCTCGGTGCCCGCGCGAGCACAGGCCTCCAGTACGGGCCGCGCGGAGAGTGCGGCGACCCGGAACCCGTGCCGGTACATCGCCTCGGGTGAGGGGGGGCGCTTGCCGGTCCCACAGAGCCGGCGAGCCACCGACTGCCGGGAGATCGCGGCGAGGGCATCGGAGGGGGTGGCTTCGCCCCTCACCGAGAAGGAGAGCGTGGCCGAGGGACGCCCGGTGCTGCGGTCGATGCCCGTGTACTCGAAGGCCGACCGCAGCGGGCCCTGCTCATCGCACTCCCCCGGGCGCACCGCACGGTAGAGCGTATCGTCGGGTTTCAGTCTGCGTGGAGCCTGTGGCATTGGGGGGCACGCCTGTGGGGTCAGAGACCCACGAGCCGCTGCAGGACTTCCTCGCGCGTCGCAGTGCCCCCGCCGTACTCGTAGGCGAGGGTCTCCCAGTGGTACTCGAGGCGCCTCAGATCAGCGGTCCGCACGAACACGGTCAGGCTCTCCTGGGGGGCATCCCAGGTGAGCGCAACGGCACCGCGGTAGGACCCCGACGGTCTCGGGAGGCCGAGGTCAGGGCGTACCGCGACCGCCTCGCGGGCGAACGTCACCGCGGCCCGACATGCGCTCGCCCGGATGGCGCGACTTCGTTCGCCGTCCCAGTTCCACGGCCGCCGGAGCTCAAGCACCCTCGTCTCGAACTTTCGCCACGCAGCCGAATCGCCATGGGGTCGCGCTCGCACGCGCCGAGGCGTTCGCGCCTGCTCTTGCACGACCGCTGCAGCTTCTCGTACCGCCATCTTGCTCACCTGCGGGGGACGTCCCCACGCGAGGAGTATACCCGCCGCCCTCGGCGCGGTCAATCAATGCTCCTCGATGGTCTCCTCGATCTTCGTGCCGAGGTGGCGGCCGGCCTTCTCGAGGGCGACGAGGACCTGGGTGCCGGGCGCGAGGGCGACGACGGAGATCGGCTGGCCCTCGGGCGTGACGAGGCGGATGGTCTCGGCGTTCTGCAGGATCGTGGTCAGCTCCTCACCCCCGACCTCGGCCCGCACCAGCGCGAGC
>VGFC01000017.1 GCA_016869045.1 Armatimonadota bacterium | reverse complement strand
GTGCAGCGGCTGTTCGAGTTCGTTCGTGACCTCGGGCTGGACGCGCTGCTGGACTTGCACGCGTGCGGCTACAGCTTCGCCTTCCAGGCGCGTTCCCACGAGGCCCTGTACTGGCCGATCATGCGGGAATGGCAGCGGCGCGCAGAGCGCCTCTTCGGCGTCAAGGGCCGGCCGCTCGGCGCCCTGCATGGCGACGGCGACCCGCCCGAACCGCCGCCATTCCACTTCAACTCCTCGCTCTTCCACAAGCACGCCCGCCTCATGTGGGTCTCCTTCGAGGGGCGCCAGGGCTACCTTGGGCGACCCTCCTTCATGCCGCTTCCGACGCACTGGGAGATCATCGACGACTACCTGACCGCGACTCGCGTGTTCCTGGAGTTGGGCATCGAGGGACACTATGCAAGGGCCAATCAGGAGGTGTTCGGGGGGTGAACCGCCGGAGTCAGGAGTCAGAACTCAGAAGTCAGAAGAACGGCACACGGCTACAGCGGCAGATCGCGCTGGCGGCGCTGGTGGCGGTGACCGCCCTACAGTGCGGCGCCATGGCTGCGCCGCCGGAGCAGTTCGGGGTGTGGGGTACGGCAGGCCCGGAGCTGCCGCCGCCGGAGGGCTGGACGGAAGCGGCGGCGCCACCGGAGGCCTTGCCGGCGCTCATGCCGACGGCGGAAGAGCAGGCGAAGGGCTACGTGCTCTTCGCGCGTGAGCCGTTCACGCCGATCCCGCCGAACTGCGTACCGGCGCCGTCGGAGCGGACCACTGAACTCAAGACCTTCTGCGCGCGGGGGGAGTATGAGCCACTCTCCCTCGGCATCTACGCGCTGTCGAACCTGCGCGGACTGCAGGTGAAGGTCAGTAGCCTGACAGCGCCGGGCGACGCCGTCATCCCCGCCGATCACATCGACGTGCGCGTGGTGCGTTGCGTGCGGGAGACCGTGAACGGGGGCGCCAAGACGTACCGGCTGCGGCCGTTCCTGCTGGAGAAGCGCCCGACGTTCGACCTAGCGGCCGGCAGGACGGCACAGGCTTGGCTCACGATTCAGGCCCCGGGGGATGCGGCGGCCGGGACGTACGCGGGTACGGTGACGGTCAGCCCGGAGCAGGGGACCCCCACGGCGCTGCGCGTACAGCTGCGCGTACTGCCCTTCACGCTCCCGTCCGCGCCCATCGAGCTGTCGATGTGCTTCCCGCGGCCGCCGGACGACGATGGGCTGCTGAGGAAGCAGCTCATCGACCTGCGCGAGCACGGCATGACCGGCGTCGAGGCGGGGCCGGGCGCATTCGTCGAGTCGCGCGACCGGCGCTTCGGCGACGACGACATAGCCGCAACCATCGCCCGCTCCCGGCGGCTGATGGCGGCGTTCAAGGGGGCCTACAGCCAGTGGCGGTTCCCGGTGACCTTCGAGGTCGGCCATCAGATCGCGTACTACTGGGACCCGGGCAAGAACTGGTTCGTCCTCTGGCCGCATGATCCGACCATCGAGGCGGACTTCTTCAGGGCCATCGAGGTGGTGGAGAAGCTCGCGGGCGAGGATGGCTGGCCGCCGCTGCGGGCGTATGCGCTCGACGAGGCCGGCGCGCACGGGCTGCTTGACGAAGCGGTCTACTACTATGGGCTCATCAAGCAGCGGAAGCCCGAGCTGACCACGTGGACGACCATCGGCGGCGGGATCGCGATGGGGCACGATGAGATCGGACAGCTCTCGCCGGTGGTGGACTTCCTGAGCACCAACCGCTTCACCCCGGAGATCGCGAAGGCATTGGTGGACCGCGGGAAGCCGTTTGGGGTCTACAACGGCGCGGGCGACACGCCGGCCGGGGCGCGGTTCTTCTTCGGGTTCTACGGGTGGAAGACCGCCGCGCAGCAGGTGCTGCAGTGGGCGTACAGCTTCGGCGAGTCGGCGCTCCAGGGCAACGGCCTGCGACAGCCGGACGAGGGGTACATCTACAACGCGCCCGACGGTCCGCTGCCCAGCCTGCAGTGGGAGGCGGCCCGCGAGGGAGTAGACGACTACCGGTACGTCGAGCTCCTGCGGCAATGGGCGGGCGCGTCCGCCCCAGTATACCTCGGCGAGATCATGTCACAGATACCGTGGACGTTCCAGTCCATCGCGTCTGGGGACCGGACGCCGCCGCCGCATCCGTCCACGCTGAGGAAGTGGCGGGAGCGAATCGCCGAGCGGATCGTCGGGCTGAGTTTGAGAGGGGCCCCGGCTGCCGACGCGGCCCTGCGTTCCCCCTTCGACTTCCCGTGGGCGCAGCCGGCCGCCGAGAAGGTCGTCTACGGCGAGGAGCTGTGCCCGACGGCGACCTTCGAGACGGAGACGAAGCCGTGGCGCATCGAGGCCTGGAACGGGAAGGGCGTCGGCGAACTGGACCCGGCGGTGGCCCACGAGGGGCAACAGTCGGTGAGGATCGACTCGCCCGCCGATGCCGGGAATGAGGCGGTCACCGTGCTCGTCTGGCCGCAGTGGGGTGGGGGCGGGCTGAACCTGGGCCTGGCGGGCGATCATGTCTACGAGACCGCGGCGTGGGTGAAGCTGCAGGGCCGCAACACGCTGCCCGAGCTGCGGATCGCGCTGCCCGCCGAGGCCGAGCGTTCGGTGCTCACCGGCCGGGAGGACGGCCCGGACGGTTGGCAGCGAATCTGGAAGCGCGTCGAGGTCGCGTTCCCCGTGCGGCCCACGTACGTCGCGGCATGGGTACAGGGCCCGGGCACCGTGTGGATCGACGAACTGAGCCTGCGCGAGGTGATTCCGACGCCGGTGCGCGTGGCGCTAGACCAGGCTGAGTACGACGGCCTGGACCGCGTGGCGGTCGCGACGGTGACGGTCTCGAAGCAGTTGGCGCCGGCGAACCTGAGCGTCATGGTTGCCCCGGAGGGCGGGGCGCCCGTCTCGCAGGTGACCGTCCCGTTTCGCGCGCAAGCCGAAATCGGGGCCGATGCCGCAGCAGGATCGTTGACGCTGATGGCTCCCGGCAACCTGCATGACTGCCGCGTGGTGTTTGATCCGTCGGCTCTGAAGCCGGGCGCCTATCGCCTGAGCGTGGAGTTGCAGGATGCCGCCGAGGCCATTCTCGGCCAGGCAGAGGCTCCCTTCCGGCGCACCGGCGAAGGCTAGCGCACCACGGTAACCCCCAGCACCGTCTCCATCTGCTTGAGCGCGTACTCGTGAGCCTCCAGGTCGAAGGTGGCGACGCAGGAGGCGTGGACGGTGACCGGGTAGCCCAGGTCGCGGGCGTTGCAGGCCGTGTACTGGATGCAGATGTTGGTGCAGACGCCGGTCAGCTCCAGCGCATCGACATGCAACTCGTGGAGGGCGAGCAGCAGCTCCGTGCCGATAAAGGCGCTGAAGCGGCGTTTGGGGATGACGCGGTCCTCAGGCTGTGGGGCGAGTTCGGGGATGATCTCGGCCCCGGGTGTGCCCGCGACCGCGTGAGACGGGAACATCTCGAACTCGGGATCATCCGTGCGGTGCCGATCACACAGGTAGATGACCGGCTCGCGCTGCGCGTGCGCCTGAGCCAGGCGGTGGGCGATGGGCTCAATGATCGCCTCGCTCTGCGGGCCGCAATAGAGGACGCCATCCGGCCGGATGAAGTCGTGTAGCATGTCCACGACGATGACGGCGGTCTTCATGGCAGTCTCTCTCACCTCGGCTCGATGCGCCCGCTGGTCAGCGTTGCGACCTGCTGGGCGCGGCGGTCCCTGATCTGCTCGATGGACGGCGCGGGCACGGCCGGCTCCCCCTGCCTGAGCAGCGGCAGGACCATCAGCAACGTCTCCGCACCGCACCGGCAGCCCGCGTGCTCGGCGGCTCGCGCGTAGGGGACCACGGTCCGCGCGCGGCAGCTCGGGCAGACGACGAGCTGCTTCCTCCCGGAGCGCTTCCCGCGCTTGGCAATCGGCCGGCCCTCGATCTCGACGATGTCCATCGCAAAGTTCACGACGGGCGCGCTGCTGATGGCGGTGCCGACGCCGTAACCGTCGGCGACCGCGTTCAGCTCGAGGATGTCGTACTCATCCAGCCCCCCGCTCACAAGCAGCCGCACATCACGGTGGCCGCGCAGGTCCAGCTCCCAGCGCACCTCGCGCAGTAGCTCCAGCATGTTGCCGCGCCGCGAGCCGGGCGTGTCCAGGCGGACCGCGTCGAGGCGCTGCCCCAGCGTCTCGGCGGCCTCCAGCGCGCCGAGCTTCTCGTCGGTGAAGGTGTCGATGAGCGCGATGCGAGGGACTCCCTCGTCGATCACCTCATCGAACCAGCGGAGCGCGGTGGGGAGGTCCCCGGCGATCAGGATGAGGGCATGGGGCATGGTGCCGGTCGGAGGGATGCCGATCAGGTCGGCAGACTTCACCACGGCGAAGCCGTCGCAGCCCCCGATGTATGCGGCCCGCTCGATCATGGGCGCGAGAGCCGGGTGCATGCGCCGGGCGCCGAAGCTGATGACCGAGCGCTCCCCCGCCGCCAGCTTGCAGCGCGCGGCCTTCGTGGCGATCCCGGAGGACTGGCACATCAGGCCCAGCACGGCAGTCTCCAGCTCTCCGAAGACCGTGTAGTTGCCCGTGATCGTGAGTACCGGCTCACCGCAGCAGAAGACACCGCCTTCGGCCAGACCCTCCACGTCCACGGGCAGCCCCTGCAACACCAGCATGATCTCCTCAAGGCCGCAGAACACGCCGAACTCCGCGCCGCCGGGCAGGCTCCCGCAATGGAACTCGGCCGTCACCACCGGGTCCACGCCCTTGGCCCGCAGGACCTCAACCGCGCGTCGGAAGTAGACGTCGGTAACGCGTTTGCTCCGAACGTCCTCAAGCGTAGCGACATGAAGCTGCATGGCGTGCACCTCGGAAGCGTTGAAGCGGCGCCACCTCGGTCATTCGGCGCGCAAGCTCCGAACTCCTGGCGAGCCACCCCCTTCTGTCCATGCGACCGGGGCGAGACACCACTTGACAAGCCGGCGGAACAATAATAGTCTTATAACACTCTTATAAGGGGTCACGTTGAGTTCGGAAGACCCCGGAGGGAATCGTCATGCGCAAGCTGGTTGGTGTCCTGCTGCTCGCCGTAGTTACCTGCATCGTCATCACGGGCTGTCCTCCCAAGCAGACGACGCAACCGCCTGTCTCACCGGCAGTGCCGACGACGTCCGAGGCGGAGAAGACGCCTGCGACATCCACACTCAGCGGCAGCATCCGCATCTCAGGCGCTTGGGCGCTGTACCCGATGGTGGTGAAGTGGGGTGAGTTGTACCAGCAAGCGAACCCGGCCGTGAAGATGGACATCTCCGCCGGCGGCGCGGGCAAGGGCGCGGCGGACGCGCTCGGCGGGCTGGTGGAGATCGGCATGGTATCCCGCTCGATCCACCAGGACGAGATCGACAAGGGCGGCTGGTTCGTGCCGGTGTGCATCGACGCCGTCTTCCCCACGATCAACGAGAAGAACCCGGCCATCGCCGACCTGGTGAAGACGGGGGTCAAGGCGGAGACCCTGGCGGACATCTGGATCACGAGCGAGACGACCAAGTGGGGCCAGGTAGCCGGCAAGACCGGCGGCGACGCCATCCACGTCTACACCCGTTCCGATGCGTGCGGGGCGGCTGAGACGTGGGCGAAGTTCCTGGACAAGGAGAAGAAGCAGGAGGACCTCAAGGGTACCGGCGTCTATGGGGACCCCGGTCTAGCAGAGGCGGTCATCAAGGATCCGCTCGCGATCGGCTTCAACAACCTGAACTACGCCTATGACACCAAGACCGGTCAGCCGCTGGCGGGCCTGCGCATCCTGCCGATCGACAAGAACGGCAACGGGAAGCTCGACCCCGAGGAGAGCTTCTACGGGAACCGCGACGAAGTCACGAAGGCGATCCAGGCGGGCAAGTACCCGTCTCCGCCGTCCCGCAAACTGAACTTCCTCTGCAAAGGCGCTCCGACGGGAGCCACGGCGGAGTTCATCAAGTGGGTTCTCACCGACGGGCAGGCGGAGTGCCTCCCCAACGGGTACATCCCGCTGACCGACGACGACGACGCCGAGGCCCTCAAGAAGCTGGGATGAGCCGATGCGCCTACGTCTGCTGACCGAACGGCTCACCAGTCTGTGGTTCCTGTGCCTCAGCGTGGTCGTGATGCTCCTGACGGCGATCGTCGCCGGGGCGCTGGTGCACCGCTCGCTGCCGATCCTGCGGCGCCACCCGCTGGGCGCGCTGCTGGGCGGCTCGGGTTGGCACCCGATGCAGGACCAGTTCGGGTTTCTCCCGTTCATCGTCGGTACCGTGTGGGTGACGGTGCTGGCGATGGCGATGGCGGTCCCCGTGTGCCTGCTCTCGGCGATCTACCTGGCGGAGTACGCGCGGTCAGCGACCCGCGCGGTGGTTCGGCCGCTGCTGGACGTGCTGGCAGGCATCCCATCGGTGGTCTACGGGCTCTTCGGCGTGCTGCTGCTGGTGCCGCTGGTGAGCGACCACATCGCGCCGTGGGCTGCGAAGCACCTCAGCTTTCTGCCGGGCGCTACGCCGCGTGAGGGCTATGCGACAGGCTACTGCCTGCTGACCGGGGCGATCGTGCTGGCGATGATGGTGGCGCCCCTGATCATCTCCATCGCCGATGAGGTCCTGCGCAGTGTGCCGGTAGCCATGCGCGAGGCCTCGCTAGCGGTGGGGGCGACTCGTTGGGAGACCGTCAAACACGTCTCCGCTCGGTTCGCAGCCCCCGGGCTCGTGGCGGCCGTGGTGTTGGGGTTCTCCCGCGCCTTCGGCGAGACGATGGCGGTGCTGATGGTGGTGGGCAACGTGCCGATGGCCCCGAGGTCCGTGTTCGACCCCGCCTACCCTCTGCCCGCCCTCATCGCCAACAACTACGGTGAGATGATGTCGATCCCGCTCTACGATTCCGCGCTGCTGCTCGCGGCGCTGATCCTGATGGTCACGGTCCTGGCCTTCAACCTGCTGGCGCAAGGGGTATTGGTCATCGCGAAGCGGAGGGCGGCACAGTGAAGTGGCGCCTGCTGGAGGAGAAGGTGTTCCGGGCACTGATGATCCTGTGCCTGGGGGCGGTCATCGCGGGCCTGGCGCTGATCGTGGCGGTCATCACCGCCAAGGGGGCGAGATCGCTGAGCTGGGAGATGCTGACCCAGGTGCCCAAGGGCGGCTACTACCTGGGCAAGTCCGGCGGCATCCTCAATGCCATCGTGGGGTCGTTGGCGCTGGCCTTCGGGGCGACGGCGCTGGCCTGCGTGTTCGCGTTTCCCGTCTGCCTCTACCTGCAGAGGGACTACGCGGGTCGGTCGAGGCTCGCCTCGTTCGTGCGCACGTCCCTCGACCTGCTCTGGGGCGTGCCCTCGATCGTGTACGGCGCGTTCGGGTTCACGGTGCTGCTGTACATGGGGATGCGGGCCTCGCTGCTTGGCGGCATCATTGCGCTGGCCCTGGTGGAGTTGCCCATCATGGCGCGGGCCATGGAGGAGGCCGTCCGCATGGTGCCTCAGGCCCTGAAGGAAGCCTCCTACGCCATGGGCGGCACGCACTGGGAGACGATGCGCAAGGTGGTCTTGCGCCAGGCCCTGCCCGGGATCCTCACGGCCATCCTGCTCGCGTTTGGGCGCGGGATCGGCGATGCGGCGTCAGTGCTCTTCACGGCCGGCTACACCGACAACCTGCCGCGCTCGTTGCTCGATCCCGTGGCGTCGTTGCCGCTGGCTGTGTTCTTTCAACTCGGCACGCCGTTTCCTGAGGTGCAGAGCCGCGCCCATGCCTGCGCGTTCATCCTGCTTGTGATCGTGCTGGTGGTGAGCGTCCTGTCGAGACTGCTCGGCTCACGTGTATCCAAGTACTCTCTTCGCTAGGGTCCGGCTTCGCAACCCCGAACCCCGAACGCCGAACCCGGAACGAGGTGTCCCATGCCGCACATATCGGTTCGTGACTTGACGGTGGCGTACGACGGGCACGCGATTCTGTCGGATGTGACGATGGACATCCCGGATCGGCAGATCACGGCGATCGTCGGCCCGTCGGGCTGCGGCAAGACGACGTTCCTCCGCTGCATGAACCGGCTGATCGACATGACCGATGGGGCGCGCGTCCGGGGCGAGGTCCTGATCGACGGCGCGAACATCCTGGCGCCGGACGCCGACGTCATCTCACTCCGGAAGAAGATGGGCCTGCTCTCCCAGAAGCCGCAGCCGCTGCCTATGTCGATCTACGATAATGTCGCCTATGGCCCGCGCCTGCACGGCACGCGGAACAAGCGCCAGCTGGACGCCATCGTCGAGCGCTATCTCAAGCTCTCCAGCCTCTGGGGCGAAGTGCGGGAACGCCTGCACGCACCGGCCGCGCGGCTGTCGGTGGGGCAGCAGCAGCGCCTGTGCCTCGCGCGCGGGCTGGCCGTTGAGCCGGAGGTGCTCTTGTGTGACGAGCCCTGCGCCTCCCTCGATCCCACGTCCGCCCAACACATCGAGAAGCGCTTCGTGGAGCTGAAGCAGGACTACACCATCGTTCTCGTCACGCACATCCTCCGGCAGGCGCGCCGCCTTGCGGACTACATCGTCTTCTTCTACATGGGCGAACTCGTCGAGCACGGCCCCGCCGAGCAGCTCCTCAACGATCCTCGCGACGAGCGGACCAAAGCGTATCTGTCGGGCACGATCAGCTAGGCGGAAGAGAGGTTCGGGGTTCGGCGTTGAGGGCGCCGGGCCGGCACAGGCGCGCGCCAAGGTGCGGTACGGCCGGCGGGCGAACTGCCTGGACCTCTCATACGCTTCGACAGGAGGCTTCGCGATGGCCTACAAGATGATCCAGGTTGGGTGCGGCGGGTTTGGGTCGGCGTGGTGTGCGACGTTCCTGCCGCCGAACATCCGGGAGGGACTCATCCATCCCGTCGCGGCAGTGGACATCAACCCGGACGCGCTGAAGAACGCGCACGAGCATCTGGGCCTGCCGCCGGAGCGCTGCTACACCGACCTGCAGGCAGCCCTCGATGCGCACGAGGCGGACTTCTGCACGATCGTCGTGCCGCCGGCGCACCACGAGGCGGTCGTCGATGCGGCGCTCGCGCATGGCTTGCACATCCTCAGCGAGAAGCCGATCGCGGACACGCTTGAGGCCTCGTGTCGCATCGCCGACAAGGTGAAGGCCGCCGGGAAGAAGATGGGCGTGACCATGAGTCATCGCTTCCGGCAAGACATCACTACGCTCAGGCATCATGTGCAGTCCGGGAAGTACGGCGCGCTCGATTACCTGGTCTGCCGGTTCACGTGCGAGTGCCGACGCTTTGGGTCGTGGGGCAAGTTCCGCCACGAGATTCCCGACACGCTGATGGTCGAGGGCTCGGTGCACCACCTGGACCTGATCGCCGACATGGCCGGCGGGCAGTGTGACACGATCTACGCCCAGACCTGGAACCCGACGTGGGGTGAGTTCGCGGGGGACAGCCAGGGCCTGGTCATCATGCACATGGGGAACGGGACGCGGGCGACTTACGAGGGCGCGAAGACGAACGCCGCTGGGCTCAATTGCTGGGGGCAGGAGTACATCCGCGCGGAGTGTGAGAAGGCCACGCTGATCCTCGACTCGCAGCGAATCACGTGCCGCGAGTGGCCCAACCAGGAGCCCCGCGAGATCGAGCACCTGCAGCAGCCGAAGTGGGCGAACACGTGGCTGATCGAGAAGTTCGTGCGCTGGCTGGACGGCGAGGGCCCGATGGAGACGAACGTGTGGGACAACCTGCAGTCCGTGGCGCTCGTCTTCTCCGCCATCGAGTCCAGTCGCACGGGTCAGCCGGTCAAGGTGCAGGAGTTCCTGCGGCAGGCGCAGTGCGGCGGCTCGCCTGCGTAGGTCGGCACACGGCGCTCCTGAGTCCCTCGGCAGAGCCTGCCCCCCTTCGGCGGTCAGTCGCCGCTCGGCTCTCCGGTCGCGCCCGCCGTCCGCCCTTCAAGCCACGCATACAGCGTCGGCAGGACAAGGAGCGTCAGAAAAGTCGATGTGATCAGGCCGCCGATGACGACGGTGGCCAGAGGTCGTTGCACCTCGGCGCCCGTGCCGTGGGACAGCGCCATCGGGACGAAGCCGAGGCTGGCGACCAGCGCCGTCATCAGGACGGGGCGCAGACGCGTGCGGGCGCCCTCCGCAACGGCGTCCAGGAGGGTGCGGCCCTCGTCGCGGAGCTGGTTGATGTACGACACCATGACGACCCCGTTGAGCACGGCCACCCCGCACAATGCGATGAAGCCGACGCCGGCCGAGATGCTGAACGGCATGCCCCGCACGAGCAGCGCGAAGACGCCGCCGATCACCGCAAAGGGCACGTTGCAGTAGATCAGCAACGCGGGACGAACGCGGCCGAAGGTCGCGTAGAGCAGCACGAAGATGAGCGTGAGGGCGATCGGCACCACGATCATGAGGCGCAGACGGGCGCGCGCGAGGTTCTCGAACTGGCCGCCCCACTCGAGGTGGCATCCGGCTGGCAGGCTGATCTCGCGGGCGACCGCGGCCTGCGCCGCCGCGACGAAGCCGCCCATGTCGCGCCCCCGGATGTTGCACTCCACCACCACGCGCCGTTGGTTGTGCTCGCGGCTGATCTGCGCCGGGCCGTTCACCAGCTCGATATCGCAGAGTTGCGCCAGGGGGATCTCCGAGCCGTCGCCAGCGGTCACGAGCAGATCGCTGACCGCCTCCGGGCTGTCCCGGTACTGCTCCGGCAGCCGCACGACGATGTCCCAACGCCGCTGGCCCTCGATGAACTCGCTCGCGGCCTTCCCGCCGAGGGCGGTTTCGACCATCTCCTGCACATCCGCGACATTGACGCCATAGCGCGCCAGGTCATCGCGCCGTGCGCGGATCTCCAGCACCGGCAGCCCGGCCACTTGCTCCACCTGCACCTCGCTGGCGCCGGGAACCTGCCCCAGCACCTCGGCCACATGGTTCGCCTGCTCGCGGAGCACCTCCAGCTCCGGACCGAAGACCTTCACCGCCAGGTCGGATCGTACACCTGAGACGAGGCAGTTCACCCGGAGCTGAATGGGTTGGGAGAGCGAGTAGTTGACGCCCGGCATGACATCAAGGGCCCGGCTGATCTCGACGACGAGCCCCTCCTTCGTCATCCCCTTGCGCCACTCGCGCCGGGGCTTCAGCGCGATGAAGACGTCAGCCTCCTCTGGGCCCATGGGATCGTCGGCGATCTCGGCAGTGCCCGCTTTGGAGACGACGTCCACCACTTCCGGGATCCTCCTCAGCTCCGTCTCCAGCTTCCCATGGATGCTTACGGCGGCCGGGAGAGAGATGCTCGGCAGCTTGATCACTGACCCTGCGACCGCACCCTCATCGAGGTTCGGCACGAACTCCGACCCGAGCCTCGGGAAGATGACCGCAGCAGCCGCGAACGCCGCGATGGCCACGCCGATCACGGTCATCCTCTTGCGCAACGCCCAGTCAAGGGTCCGCCCGTATGCCGACTCCAGGCGCTCGAAGGGCACGAGGTTCCGCTCGCGTAGGCCGCGTCGGAGCAGAAGAGCGCAGAGAGCGGGGGTGAGGGTGAGCGCCAGGAGCAGCGAGCCGACCAGGGCGTAGACCACCGTCAGCGCCATCGGTCGGAACATCCGCCCCTCAATCCCCTCCAGAGTGAGGATCGGCAGGTAGACGATGATGATGATGCCGACCGCAAAGGCCACCGGGCGGCTAACCTCGCGCACGGCCTCCACGATGAGCGGCAGTGCGGGTTGCTCGGGCGGCTTGTGCGCCAGACGGCGGGAGACATTCTCGGCCATCACCACCGCGCCATCCACGATCAGACCGAAGTCGATGGCCCCGAGCGACATCAGGTTCCCGGTCACTCCGGTCCTCACCATGCCCGTCGCCGCGACGAGCATCGAGAGCGGGATCGCGAGGGCCACGATGAGCGCGCTGCGGAGATTGCCGAGCAGCAGGAACAGGACCGCGATGACGAACAGACCGCCCTCGAACAGGTTCTTCCGCACCGTGTGGAGCGTAGCGTCCACCAGCTCCGTGCGGTCGTAGTAGGGCCGAATCCGCATTCCCTTCGGGAGCGTGGGGCCGATCTCCGCCAGTCGGTCCTTCACGGCCTTCACGACCGTCCGGCTGTTGGCCCCGATGAGCATCATCACCATCCCGGCAACCACCTCGCCGTCGCCGTTCATCGTGACCGCGCCCTGCCGCAGCGCGTCGCCGACGACCACCTGCGCCACCTCGTGAAGCTGCACCGGCGAGCCGTCCTCGGCCCGGAGGGAGATGCGCTGCAGGTCCTCGATGCTCTGCGCGAGGCCGACCCCGCGGATGAGGTACTGCTCCGACCCGTGCTCGATGAACGCCCCACCCGCGTTCGCGTTGTTGGCCCGGACGGCCTCGAACACTTCGCCGAGCGTGATCCCGAAAGACTG
Organism: Armatimonadota bacterium; assembly: GCA_016869045.1. Lineage (GTDB taxonomy): Bacteria > Armatimonadota > Zipacnadia > Zipacnadales > VGFC01 > VGFC01. The sequence continues at coordinate 25,593 of VGFC01000017.1, read as the reverse complement.
CAGCTTGTGCGGATCGACCAGCACCTGGTACTGCTTCTCGAACCCGCCGAAGGAGTTGACCTCGATGACTCCCGGGACGGTCATGAGCTGTGGCTTGATGTTCCACTGTAGCTCGGCGCGGAGGTCACGCGGCGCGTACCCCTCCCCCTCGACCACGAACTCGTAGATCTGCCCCAGGCCCGTGCTGATCGGCCCGAGTTCGGGCTCCCCGACGCCCTCGGGGATGTCCTCGCGCGCCTGCTGCAGCCGCTCCAGGATGAGCTGCCTCGCGAAGTAGATGTCCACGTCGTCGTGGAACACCACCGTGACCTGCGACAGGCCCGTCTTTGAGATGGACCAGACCTCACGAACGCGCGGCACGCCGCTCATCGCCGTCTCGATGGGGAAGGTGATCAGCTGCTCGATCTCCGCCGGGCCCAAGCCTGGCGAGACCGTGTTCACCTGAACCTGAACGGGCGTGAGGTCTGGCACGGCGTCGATGGGCAATACGCTGAAGCTGTACAGACCGATAGCCGCGACGATCACCCACACGAGGACGACCACTGCGCGGTTCTGGACGCTGAACTCGGCGATTCGTGCGAACATGCTCTCTCCCTCGCGTCAGTGACCGCAGGTGTCCGAGATCTCGCTGCTCTCGGACTTGAGCAGGAAGGCGCCCTTGGTGACCACGCGGGCGCCCGCTTCGATGCCCTCCCGGATCTCCACCAGTCCGTCGGCGTGCTCTCCCACTTGCACCTCGACCCGACGGTAGCGCCCGGGCTCCTCCTCCACGAACACGAACTGGCAGTCGCCGTCGCCCTGCACGGCCTCGGTCGGCACTGCCAGCGCACTGCCGAGCGTCCCGACCCGGATGCGCACTTTCACGAGCATGTCGGGCAGCAGCTTGCCGCCGGGGTTGTCCAGGAGTCCACGCACCTTCGCCTTGCGCGTGTGCTCGTCCAGCGCGGCGTCGATCGCGTACACGGTGGTTTCGAGAGACTTGCCCGGGAGGGCCGTCAACTCGACCTGCATCGCCTGGCCGGGCGCGAGGCGCGGCAGGTCCTTCTCGTAGAAGGCCGCCTCCACCCAGATCGAGCGCGCGCCGATGATCTCCAGGATGGGCGTCCCAGGCTCCGCCATCGCGCCGACTCGTGCCCCGCGGGCGCTGACCTTGCCGGACACCGGCGCGACGAGCGTCACCCGTCCATTGCCGTCCTGTCGGCCCTGTCCGAGCACACCCACGAGCCGCTCGGCGGCCCGCAGCCGGGCGCGCGCGCTCGCGACCGCGGCCTCGCCGTCCGCCAGCGCCTCGCGGGAGCGAACGTCGCCCTTGTGCAGCCGCTGCTCGCGTTCCCAGGCCAGTCGCGCCTGCTCGAAGGCCGCGCGCGCGACAGCGACGCCAGTCTCCGCCTCTGCGACCTGCTGCTGCGCGGGGAGAGCCTCGGAGGCGACAGTCGCCTCACGGGCGTGGCGCGCCTGACAGACACGGAGGCGGGACTGCGCTTCGGTGAGCTTCGTCTGCGCGCTCGCCAGGTCCCGCTCAGCCGTCTTCACGCTCAGATGCGCCTCGTCGGAGGGCGTCTCCACGATACGGAGGGCCTGGCGCGCCTCTTCGAGGTCGGCCTGGGCCTCGGCCTCGTCGGCCTTGCTGGCCGCGACCTCCTGCTCGGTGGCGAGGCCGTCCGGCAGAAGACCCCTCAAGCGCGCCGTGTTGGCGCGGGCGGTGTCCAGCGCAGTCTGGGCCTGCGCCACGCGCGCCTCGGCCGCTGGCCGCCCCGAGCCGTTAGCTAGGCGCTGAGCGATCCGTTGCGCCGTTGTCAGCGCCTCCTTCGCCGCGCCGAGCTCGGCCTCGGCTGTGCGCACTGCCTCGCGGGCATCTGACAGGTCCTCGGCCGCCTCCTCCGCGGCCGGTTGGTTGGGCGCGCCCAGGGCTGCCAGGCGCTGAACGCGGGTGAGGGTGGCCTCCGCCAGGCGGAGGTTCTCGCGCGTCTCGTCGTGGGCGCGCCGCGCTTCCTCGTACGGAGCCGACGCGAACCCGCCCTCGGCCGCGAGGGCCTTCTTCCGCGCCAGGGCCTCCTCCGACGCCTTCAGTTCTGCTGCCGCGGTGGCTACGTCCGCCTGGGCGGAGGCCAGCTCTGCACAGCGCAGCACCGCGACCGCCTGCCCGCGCTGTACGGGGTCGCCCACCGTGACCAGCACCCGCTCGATCGTGCCGCCGACGGCCGGACTCACCGTTGCCGTCTCGTCCGGGTTGGCGTGAAGCACGCCCGGGGCCTTGAGCCACTCGTTGAGAGTTCGATGGCGCACGGTCTCGCTGCGGAGCCCGGCGAGCTTCCGGGCCTCCTCGGTCAGTTCGATGATGCCCTCCTCGCTCGCTTCGTGAGCGTGCTCATCTTCGACGACGCGCTCCTCCGGGGTCTGTGCTCGGGTGCCTAGCGCGGTCAGGGCGAGCGCGCCGACGAGCACGCCGGCCAGCACGCACAAAGCCAATGCGGACAGCCTGGACGATCGCAGCCTACTCACGATTGCCGTCATCTTCAGTCTCCTCCGTAGCCGCGCCGATGGCCCGCTCCAGGCGCGTCTGGGACTCCAGGCGGTCACCGACCGCCTCCAGCCACTTCAGTCGCAGCTCCTGCAGTGTCGCTTCGCCTTCCAGCACGTCCAGCAGACTGACCGACCTCGCCTCGTAGCCGCGTTGCAGTCGCGCGACGATGTCGGTCTGCTGCGGGATCAGCTCCGCCGTCAGCCGCGCCTCCTGTGCGGAGGCTGCGGCTAGCGCATCCGCCGCCGATTGCACCTCCTGGCGGATGTCGGCCTCGACGACCTTCACCTCGGCCAGGGCCGCGTCAGCGCGCGCCCGAGCGGCTCGCCTCCCGTGCCTGATCGTCCCGAAGTCGATCAGCGGCAGGTCCAGCAGCGCCCGACCGAAGTTCACACCTTCTTCCCGCGCAAGCGACAACTCCAGGTCGGGCTTTCGCTCCGCTCCCGCAATCCCGATGCGTGCCAGCGCCGCCCGGGCCAGTCGATCGACGCGCACCATCGCCGGCCGCGAAGCCAAAGCCTGTGCCTGCAGCTCCGGTCCGGGCGCCGGCCTCGGCGCCTCAGTTGGGATCGCGTCCGTGGCCGTCAGTTCCGTCTCAGGTGGCAGCACGAGCAGCAGCGCCAGCCTCGACTGCACCTGACGCACCTCGGCCGCGGCAACCTGTTGTGCGAGCTGCGCCTCTCCCAGGTCATTCCCAGCGCGGTCGAGGTCGATTCGCCGGCCCACCCCGGCTTCGACGAGTCGGGCCGCCGCATCGCGCGTCCTCTGGGCCAGAACCGCCTGCTCGCCGACCAGCCCCACCCGCTCCTGAGCCAGGCGCAGCTCCCAGTAGGTCGCTCGCGCGCCGGCGGCGAGTTCGAGCCGGAACTCCTCATTGCCCGCAACCGCCGCGGCAAGCTCGTGCCGGGCAGCGCGCGAGGCCCACTTGCGCCGTCCGCTGAGGTCGAGAACGGCGGAAACGGCGGCTTCCAGCTCCTGGATGATCGAGGCGGGCGACAGGGCCAGGCGCAGTGGCTCAGGCTTGCCGGCCGCTTTGGCCTCGGCCTGTGCGGCCGCCAGTTCGGCCGCCTGCACACCAAGCCGCGCGTTGGCGTCGAGGGCTCGGGCGACGGCCTCCTCGGCGGTCAACGCGAGCGCCGTCTCGGCACGGACAGGGCCGCTCCACGTCAGAATCAGTCCGGCAAGGACCCCACACATGGCGTGCTCCTCGGGGGTAGACGTCGCACGGTCCGCGCCGCGCGGGGCGGGCGGTCAAGTCGCAGGACGAGGTGACGGCGCGACGGGGCTACGCCGGGGGCGCGCGCCAGCGGGCCTGCGGCCGAGGCAAGACGGAAGAGGGCAAGTGACGAGAGGGGGTAGCGAGAGCGGAGACGGCGGGCGGACCGGGACGTTCGGAGCTGACGACTAACGCCACCGCGCCCGCAAGGGCTCCGAAGCGGTGGGCCGACGGTCTGGCTGCGGCATGGCAGGGGCACCACTGGGCCGGGCGACACGGCTCGTCGGTGGGGCAGTCACAGTGGCAGGAGCGAGCGGCGTCGTCCGCAACGCGCACAGCCGCCTGGGCGGCCGCGGGTCCTGGACACGCGCAGTGCATGTGACCGATCGCGACGCACAGGATCGCTGCATACGCGAGCGACTTCAGCGAGGGCACCACCTTGGAGGGTTCTGGGACGTGCAACGTTCGTCGTTGGCGTGGGGTTCCCCCTCAGAGACGCTCGTGCGCTCCCAGGCGGCCACTTGCGCGGCCCCGCAGCGCGACGAGCACCGCACGTGGTCGGCTTCCTGCGCGAACCGCTCCTGACGCCTTCGGAGGCATTGAGGCCGACGACGGCGAACGACGCCCGACGTTCGGCGCCGGCGTTCCATGATGAGGAGTGCCCATGAAGGCCTGCGAGACGGTTCGATACACCCCCGCGATGCGGGCGGAGGTGGGGCGCTTCCTCAACGCGGCGTACGCCGACCTATGCGCGCTGCCGCCGGTCGGCGTGGAGGGGCCGGACTACCCCGAGTTCACGGAGGCCGGCCTCGAGGCGGGCGAGGCTCAGGGGGCGGAGACGCTGCTCGCGTATGATGGCGGGCGCCTGGTGTCGGCAGCCTCGTGGCATCGGGCCGACGGAGAGCCGCGTGGGGTGATCGACTTCGTCGCCACCATCCCCGCGCACAGGCGCAAAGGGTGCGCGCGAAGGCTGCTGGGGGCGTGCCAGGAGTCGGCGCGCGGGCAGGCTGTGGAGCGGCTGCAGACCGGGCCCTTCGTGGACAGCCGCTACGAGCCGGCCTGTCGGCTGTTCGAGGCCAGCGGCTTCGAGGTCCGCGAGCCGGACCACATGAACACGACCTGGATCATCGACATCGGGCGGTGGACGCCGCGCGAGCCCCCCCTGCCTCCGGGCTATCGAATCGTCAGCTTCCGGCCCGGTGATGAGGTTGTGTGGTGTGAGTTGCATCGACAGGTCTTCCGCGGCAGCGCGACCCCCGAGTGGTTCATGGGGCGCTTCGGCGGCCTGCCCAACTTCGAGCCGAACGGGTGGTTCTTCGTCGAGCATGACGGCCGGAAGGTCGGCATGGCGGGCGCAATCGTGTGGTTCCACGACCCGGAGCTGCAGCGCCCGAGCGGCGCGCTCGTGGAATGGGTCGGCGTCCTCGAGGAGGAGCGCCGGAAGCGGCTCGGGGAGGCCGTCATGGTCGCCTGCCTCAACTACCTGAAGCGGCGCGCCGTGGAACCGAACTGCATCGTCACGCAATATGCCCGCCAGCCCGCGGTCGAGCTGTACAAGAAACTCGGCTATCGCTTCGTCCGCGAGTGTCGGACGTACGTGAAAGCCCTGCGGTAGGAGGCATTGATGAAATCGCTGACTCAGCACCTCACGCTCAACATCCCGCAGAGGATGGGGTTCGTCAACATCACGCGGGAAGTGGAGAAGGCGGTGGCCGAGAGCGGGGTTCAGGAGGGCCTGTGCCTCGTGAACGCGATGCACATCACCGCCTCGGTCTTCATCAACGATGACGAGCCGGGGCTGCACGAGGACTACAAGCGTTGGCTGGAGGAGCTCGCGCCCTTCGACCCCTCGCCGGACCGCTATCGCCACAACCGCACTGGCGAGGACAATGGCGATGCTCACCACAAGCGCCAGATCATGGGGCGCGAGGTGGTGATCGCGATCACGAAGGGGAAACTCGACTTCGGTCCGTGGGAGCAGGTCTTCTACGGCGAGTTCGACGGCCGCCGAGCGAAGCGCGTGCTCGTGAAGATCGTCGGGGAGTGACGGCTACCGCGCCCGTCGCCCTCTGAGGGCGTTCCCGGCTTCGTCTGCGGTCACGAAACCGTCGCCGTTCGTGTCGAGACGGCGGAAGAGGCGCGGGCGGCCCAGCTCCTGCGCGGAGAGCTTGCCGTCACCATCCGCGTCGAGTTGCCGGAGGCGTTGCGCCCCCGCGCCACCGCCGCCGGCCGCCCCTCCCGTCTGCCGCGTCCAGCGTGGCGGGATGAGCTGTGCGTTCCACTCGTCGTAGGCCTGCTGAAGCTCGGCGAGCCTGGCCGCCTCAGTAGCCGCAAGGTCGGTCGTCTCGCTGATGTCCTGGGTGAGGTTGTACAGCGCGGGCGTCGTCAGGCCCCGGGCCAGCACCAGCTTCCAGTCGCCCCTGCGGATGGCCCACTGCTCACCGAAGCGCCAGTAGAGGTCCTCGTGCGGCGCCTCGGTCTTCTCCCCCGACAGGTAGGGTACGAGATCGACGCCGTCGAGGTTCCAGCCCGCCTCGATGGCGCCACCCACCGCCGTGACGGCGGTAGGGAGCACGTCGAGGGCGATCGCAGGGAGGTCGTAGACCTTGCCGGCGGGCAGGCGACCCTTCCACTGGGCCATGAACGGGACGCGGATGCCGCCGTCCCAGGTCTCCCCCTTGTAGCCCCGCAGGGGCAGGTTGCTGGAGGTCGTGGACGGCGTGGGGCCGCCGTTGTCGCTGATGAAGAAGACGAGCGTGTTCTCCTCCAGGCCGAGGTCACGCAGCTTGCCGATGACCGCCCCGACGGCGTCGTCCATCGCGGAGAGCATGGCGGCGTGCGTGCGTCGCTTCTCGTCGGCGATGCCGGCGAAGCGCGCCAGGTACTTGTCCGTCGCCTGAAGGGGGGCGTGCACGGCGTTGAAGGGCAGGTACAGGAAGAACGGCCCCGCGGCCTGGCGTTCGATGAAGCTGCAGGCCTCGGCGGCCAAGGCGTCGGTGAGGTATTCGGGCGCCTCGACGGGCTCCGTGCCTCGCATGATCGGGTTCGCCGGGTCCACTTGCCCCGGGACGTAGGGGTGCGCGCCTGCGAGGAACCCGTAGAACTCATCGAAGCCGCGCTTCGTCGGCACCGAGTCGCCCGAGTAGCCCAGGTGCCACTTGCCGAACATCCCCGTCGCATAGCCGTGGGCCTTCAGGTGCTCCGGCAGGATCGTCTCGGTAGCCAGCAGGCCGAAGTTGGTGTCCGCGGACTGCGGCGGGCCGGGGTTGTGCTCGTGCCCGAAGCGCTGCTGATACCGGCCGGTCATCAGACCCGCGCGCGTCGGGCTGCAGACCGGACAGGAGACGTACCCGTTCGTCAGGCGCACGCCATTCTGCGCGATCGAGTCGATGTTCGGCGTCGGGATGTCCGTGCAGCCCTGGACGCCCACGCCGCCATACCCAAGGTCATCGGCGAGGATGACGATGATGTTGGGGCGTCTGGCCGGCTCGGCCTGGGCCGGCAGGCGCCGGGGTACCGACAAAGCGGCGGCCCCAGCGCCGACCAGTGTCAGGAACTCACGGCGGCCGAGTACGTGAGGCTCACGAGGCATCGTCATGGCCCTCCCTTGGGTATCCCGTCGCTTGCATAGGTGCCACGCCGAGCCGGGCAGGTTACAGGCACGCAGTACTTCGTGACTCCGCTGCGGAACGCACGCCGGCTCTCGCTCGTTGTAACTCTTCGGACATGTCTGCGAACGCCCCCCACCTGCGCATCGGGACTCGTGGCAGCGCGCTCGCCCTCGCGCAATCCGGCTGGATCGCGGGGGAGCTGAGCCGCCTGCATCCCGGCCTGACGGTCGAGTTCGTCACCATCACGACGAAGGGTGACCGGATCCTCGACCGCGCCCTCAGCCAGGTCGGGGGCAAGGGGCTATTCGTCACCGAGATCGAGAACGCCCTCCTCGCCGGGGAGATCGACCTGGCAGTCCACAGCCTCAAAGACGTGCCGACCGAGCAGCCGCCCGGCCTGATCCTCGCCGCGTTCCCTCCGCGTGAGGATCCCCGGGACGTGCTTGTCAGCCGGAACGACCGCCGGCTGGCTGACCTTCCGCCCGGTGCCGTCATCGCCACCAGCAGCCTCCGGCGCACGGCGCAGCTACGGCACGCTCGCCCCGACCTGCAGTTCACGCCGATTCGGGGCAACGTAGACACGCGCATCCGCAAGATGCGGCTCGGCCAGGCGGACGCGGTCGTGCTCGCCGCCGCGGGCCTCATCCGCCTCGGCCGCACCGAGTGGATCGCCGAGCACCTCGATCCCGACGTCTGCCTGCCCGCCGCCGGTCAGGGGATTCTCTGCCTCGAAGCGCGAGCCGACGACGGGGCAACCCGCGAGCTTCTTGCGGGCCTCGATTGCCGGGACTCGCGCATCTGCGCCGAGGCCGAGCGCCACGTCATCGCCGCACTGGGCGGGAGCTGCCAGGTCCCGATGGGGGTGCTGGCGGAGGCCAACGACGGCACGTTGCGTATCCGGGCGATGGTATCGGACCTGCAGGGCGACAAGCTGCTCCGCACCTCGGGAGACACGCCGGAGGCCGTCGTCGCGCAACTGCGCGAGATGGGGGCCGACGAGCTTTTGGGTCGAAATTAGGGACAGGCCCCAATTTCTGACGGACGTCTTGTCAGAAATTGGGGCCTGTCCCTAATTTCGACCTACCTCAGCACCTCCCCCTGCGCCGGATCGCCCTCGACGTCGAGTAGCATCACGTGCGAGACGGTGCGGAAGCGTTCGTAGTCCCTCAGTTCCCACACCACCTTCTTGTCCCGCGTGACCTCGAAGATCAGCGGTTGCTGGCCGACGAAGCCATGCCCGCCCCAGTTGCAGACGACTGTGTTGCCGTTCGGGAGGCGCTGGACGCCCGCGACGAAGCGCAGCGGGTTGCCGGGCAGGTCGTTCTCGTCGATCTGCCAGACGATCTCGTTCTGCGGGTTGATCTCGACGAGCTTGTGCCCATCACCGCAGGGGATGACCGTGTTCCCGTCGGGTAGGCGGACGCCGGCGAAGCAGTTGCCCGGCGCGTTGTAGCTCCAGACCTCCTTGCCCTCGCCATCGACCTCCACCAGCCGGTTTTCGCCGACGAAGGCGACGAGGTAGTGGCCGTTCGCGAGCTTGCGCCCGTTGCGGAACTGTAGGTGCACGTTCGTGGTGGAGGTCTTCAGCGGGACCTCCTTTGCGATCTTCCCGTCGCGGTCCACCTCGACGATCCGGCTCGTCCCGCACTCAATCACCATCACGTTCCCGTCCGCCAGCGGCTGGCAGGTGTGCACCTCGGTGCCCTCGGGCGAATCGTAGCGCCAGACGATCTGCTTGTCAGGCGTGATCTCCCACGCGCCGCGGAGGTGGCTGACGAGGTGGTTGCCATTCGCCAGCCGCCACACGTCCTGGCCGACCGGCACGTCGAAGTCCCACTCGATCTTGCCATCCGGGCCGACCACAAAGACCTTGTTCAGCCCGTTGTCAGCGCAGATGAAGCGGTGAGTGACGGCCTCCTGGGCATAGAGCGCGTGCGCGATCGGCAGGCACGCAGCGGCGAGGAAGAGGTGACGCATGGGAACGTCCTCCTTAGGGATCGACGAGGCATTCGACACGATACGATGTGGTACCTTGACCGAGGCCCGAAGGCGGCAGGAGCGTCCTACGTGATGGAGGTGAGCAGCATGTCCGCTGGACAGCCGCGCTGGATCAGGGGTCTGGGCCAGTGGCTGCTGTGCGGGCTGGCCGGGGCCGCTGTATGTCTGGTTGCCGCGCTGGTGTTCAACGGCACGGGCTACCTGCCGGCATTGTGGGGGGCGCCGGTCCTCGGGTTCGAGTGGGGACTCATCGGCGGCCTGGAGCTGGGGATCATCCTCTGGCTGTTCGGGCGGGTGTCCCGCGGTGTCCGTCCGGGTGAGCTGATCCTCGCCGCGGTATGCATGTGCGCGCTTCCCACTGTCGTCAACCTGTGGCTGGAACTCACCCTATCGCGCTTGCTTCGCCACTCCCTCCTCTGGGAGGAGTTGCCGGTCCTGCACGACCTGCAGAGCATGTCGTACTACCTCGAAGAGCAGACGGCGGTGATGTTTGGCGCATACGGCGGCGTGATCGCCGCAGCCGCCCTCTGGGGCTGGCCGAAACGGCCCCGGCGCACCGGGGCGCGCAACGCTGTCCTGTGCGCCCTCGTGCCGGTGGCAGTCGCGTGCCTGGTCTTCTGGGGCCTGCTCCGCCCTGCGCGCGACCACGCCCGTGAGGCCTCCTGCATGAGCAACCAGAAGTCGCTGGGCCTCGCGTTCCTCATGTACGCGCGGGACTACAACGACCGCTTGCCGCTCGGGCAAACCAGCCTCGAGCTGCTCGGAGTAGACCGCGCGAAGTATGGTCAGGCCCCGGTTGACCCTCTCCACGACCCGCTCCTCAAGTCCTTGGGCGGCGGACCGATGGACGCCTATTCGAAGAACCACGGGATCTGGTTCTGCCCGAGCGACATGACGCGCAGGGACTGGCGTGGCCGGCTGATCTGGCGCGCCGAACCCGAGCCCGGGGTCAGCTACCTCTGGCACGCGTCGCTCGCCGGACGGAAGCTGAAGACGATCCCCGTAGTGTCGGAGGAGTGGTTGCTGCGGGACCGAGAGCCGTGGCACAACGGCACACGCGTGGTGGTCTTCGCCAACGGGCACTCGGCACGCGAGGGCGCGCCGTAAAGCACTGAGGCGTCGAGCAGGTTGGGACCTCAGCGCCTTTCAGGGAGGAGGTGAGCGAGATGGCGAGCGCGGGAACGCCGCGCTGGGCCATCGTGTTCGGGCAGTGGCTACTGTGCGGCGCAGCAGGCGCGCTACTCTGTCTGGTCGTGGCACTCCTCTGTGTTGGAGTGGGCTTCCCGGCGTTGGTGCTGGCGTTGGGGGTCTGGGGGCTCCAATGGGGGCTCATCGGCGGGGCAGCAATGGGCGGTGTGCTGAGGCTCTTCGGTCGTCTCTCACGTGGCGTCGCACCGAACGGGTCACTGCTGATCGCGATCGTGATATGCGGTATCTGCGCGTTTGTGGCCCTGGCCTCGGGCGTGGTGCGATCCCCCTGGCACGTCCGGCCCGGTGTGCCGGTCCTGCCGCTGGGCCCGGTACCCTATCGGTGGATACTGCTGCCCATTCCCTTGGCTATGCTGGGTGGCTTGGGCGGGACGTTGGCGGCCTCGGTGTTGTGGCGTTGGCCGCCGCAACGCCGTCGCCCAGCGGCGTGGCGGGCGGGAGCAGCCGCGCTTCTGAGCACGGCGGTCGTGTACCTTGCGTCGCCGGAAGGGTCCCCGCTGTTCGCGAAAACGCGCGCATTCGGTCGGCGAACGTCATGCCAGAGCAACCTGAAGCAGCTCCGTCTTGGACTGAACATGTACGCCGAGGACTGGGACGGCAAGCTGCCGGCCTGCGACACCGCCAACGACCTCCCGGGTGTGGACTACGGCAGGCTGGCAGCCATCGAGGCGGACGCTGCGGATGTGGTAGGCAGCAAGGGGGCCCTCGGCAGGGGCGCAATCTGGCCCTACGTGAAGAACGCCGGTCTGTTCTTCTGCCCCTCCGACCCGGCGAACTGGGACTGGCGCGGGTGGTATCGGATGGACCGCTTCCCGTCGCCGGGCATCAGCTATGCGTGGAACGCGGAGCTGGCGGGGAGGAAGCTGAGCTCTATACCGAATGACGAATGGCTCCTCCGCGACCGCGAGCCCTGGCATAACAGGGGATGGAACCTCGTCATGCGAGACGGCCAAGCCACGTGGCAGCGGCCCTCAGACCCACCCGCACGGGAGTAGGGAGGAGGGACGACGACGGCGAACAGGCGCCTCCGAGTGCTAAGCACGTAGGAGGTGCCCCCGATGGAGACTTGCTCCCGCTCCTGTCTTCCCCAGGACTGCCTAACCACCCGCCGCGCATTCCTGAGGACACTGCCGGCCATCCCGCTGGGCCTCAGCGCACTGCTCTCGCGGCAGGTCCCCTCACGGGCCTCCGACGACTGGCGCACGCTTCCGGCGGTGATCCGCGCGGCCTTCGTGCGGCGCAAGGGCGACTTCTGGATGTCCTGCCCCGGGCGCTCGTACCCCGTGGATGCGGAGATGAAACGCTACGGTGGGCTGCTCACCCAGGCCGCGCAGGACCTCGGCGTGCAGCTGGTGATGAACGCCAGCCCGATCTACGAGCAGAAGGACCAGGACGCGTTCATCGGGCGCCTCAAGGCCAACCCGCCGGACGGGGTCGTGCTTCTCGTGATGGACCGCCACGGCGTCGCGTGGCCGACCGCCAACGCCCTCGCCGACACGGGCATCCCAAGCGTCATCTTCGCGCCCATCGGCACCGCCTTCACGCAGAACGTGCTCGCGCCCTCGAAGAAGCCGGGCGCGTACGTGGTCTCCTCGCTGGAGTTCAGCGGCGTGGTCCAGGGGATGCGGATGATCCGCGCCGCCGCGCAGCTGCGTAACACGCGCATCCTCGTGGTCAGGGGCAAGGAGCGCAAGGACGGTCAGCTCGCGGACCTTGGCTGCCGCGTGCGGGTGGTTCCGAGCGAGGACTACGCGAAGGAGTTCGACAGCGTGCTCGTCTCGGCGGAAGTGCGGCAGTTGGCCGACGGCTTCCTGAGCCGAGCGCAGAAGTGCGTGGAGCCCTCGATGCAGGACCTCTGCGACCAGGGCCGGCACTACCTCGCCGCACGCAGCCTCATGCGCCGCGAGGACGCCGACGCGATCACGATGGACTGCCTGGGCCTCGCGAGCAGCAAGCGCACGCCCGCGCCCTGCCTCGCGTGGATGGGGCTGAACGACTCGGGCGAGGTCGTCGCGGGCTGCGAGGCCGACATGAATGCGGTCACCACGATGCTCCTCGTGCGCTACCTCTTCGACAAGCCCGGCTACATCCAGGACCCGCTGCCCGAGACGGTGCACCACACCCTCTGCGGTTTCCACTGCACCTCCGCGTCGAAGCTCGACGGGTTCGACCGACCGCCTGCGCCCTACATCATCCGCAGCCATCACTCCGACACCGCCGCCGCCCCGCAGGTGCTCTGGCGGATCGGCCAGCGAATCACCATCGCGCAGTTCTCCGGAACGAAGAAACTCATCATAGCCTCGGGCGAGGTCGCCGGCAACGTCAACACCCCGCCCGGCGGCGGCTGCCGCACCGATGTCGAGGTCAAGCTCGACTCCGAGATCGACCCGCGCGACTTCCCCGGCTTCCACCAGGTCTTCTTCTACGGCGACCACAAGGACGATCTGCTCGCCTACTGTCAGATGCACCGGATCGAGCCGATGGTCGTGTAGGACTGGCGGCGGAATGCTACGGCTGCGGGCGGTCCCAAGAACGGCAAGGTGAGCGATGAGGGGCGTCCAGTGATGGAGCTAGCAGCGGTCGTGTTGTTAGCAGCGGCCCCGGGTCTGGTGCAAGGGCAGGAGCCTGCGCCGATGGCGTTGCCGGAGGCGGTGGCGTGGGCGGTGGATCACAACCCGAAGCTGGCGGCGACGACGGCGAGGATCGAGCAGGCCCAGGCGCGGGTGTCGCTGGCCAGGGTGCCGGCGCAACCAGCGTTCAAGCTGAGCGGGTCGGGGCGGCTGCAGAATCCGGCGCAACAGATCACGATCCCGATAGAGCCGCCGCGGACCATCAACATCACGCGCTCGGTGTCCGCGGCGGTGAGCCTGGGCGTGGTCTGGCCGCTGTGGGATGGAGGGCGGATTGAGGCGGCGACGGGGGCGGCGCGGGCGCAGGTGGATGCGGCGGAGGCGGACCTGCAGCAAGCCACGGAGCAGCTCATCTATGAGGTCGGGCTCGCGTACTTCCGCGTGCTGTCGAGCAAGAGCGCACTGGCGGAGACGCAGGCCGGGCTGACGACCGCAGAGGAGAACCTGCGGACGACGCGCGCGCGGCATGAGGCGAAGGCGGCGACGGGCGCCGAGGTGACCCAGGCCGAGGCGGCGCAGCGGCGCGCTGAGCAGATGGTGGCGGCGGCGGGGAACGCGGCGACGGATGCTGAACAGGCCCTCAACGCACTGCTGGCGCGGCCGTTGGGGGAGCCGGTGACGCTGGCGGAGGCGGCGGTGGACTTCGAGTGCCCGGCCAATCCGGCGGATGCGCAGGCGGTTGCGCTCGCGGTGCGGCCGGAGTTGCCGGCCTTGGCCTCGCGGCAGGAGGCTGCGCGGAAGGCGATTGCGCAGGCGCGGGCGGAACGGCAGCCGGGCGTGGCCGCGGTGGCGGGGGCGGCCCTGCAGACGCCGACGGCGATGATGTCCGCGCATTCGGAGTATGTAGGGTTGGGGTTCGAGTGGCCGATCCTGAACCACCCGGCCTCGCACGCGGCGGAGCGGCAGGCGCAGGCGACGGTCGAGGAGATTGCGAGCCTGCGCAGCGACCTGGAGAGCGTCATCGCGCTGCAGGTGAGCGAGTCCGCTCGGCGCCTAGCGGATGCGGGGGAGGCCATCGCGGCGGCGGATGAGGCCCTGCGCGCGGCGACGGACGCGGCGGGTCAGGCGCAAGCGGCGTACGGCGCAGGTACGATCACGCGGCAGCAGCTCACTGCGGCGCAGGGCGCGCTGAGGCAGGCTCGGGAGAAGCGCGCCCAGGCCGGGTTCGCCCTGAACGCCGCAAAGTTCTCACGCGCCCGGGCGCTCGGCCTGCTGCGCTCGCTCGTGCTCATCCCCGCCCAGGAGGTCACGGGCCAATGAAGCGGATCGTGCCCCTGCTGGTTGCCGTGGTGGTGATTGTCGTCGGCGCGGTCGTGATCCGCTCGATCGCTCACCGCGAGAGCGCGCGCGACATCCTGGGCAGCGGGATCATTGAGGCCGATGAGGTGCGCGTCAGCCCGAAGATGGGTGGGCGGCTGGCGGAGGTGCTCGTGCGCGAGGGGGATGAGGCGAAGGCCGGGCAGGTCATTGCGCGTCTGGAGCACGAGGACATCGACGCGGAACGCCAGCGGGCGCAGGCGGCGGTTGATGCGGCCGAGGCGGCGTTGCGGGACCTGGAGCGCGGCTCTCGGCCGGAGCAGATCGCGGCAGCTCGGGCCCATGTGGCGGAGGCGGCCGCGGCGCGTCACGGGGCTGATGAGCAGAGCGTCCTCGCACTGGTGGGTCTGCGCAAGGGGACGGACCTGAAGCAGGCGGTTGACGAGGCGCGCGCCCGAAGCCGGGCGGCGGATGCCCGCGTGGCACAGGCGAAGGCACAACTCGACGAGGCCCGACGTGGCGCTACACCGGAGGAGATCGAGACGCTGAAGGCTGCGCTCGCCCAGGCGGAGGCGCGGGTCGCGGGGGCGCAGACCGCGGCGAAGAACGCGGAGGAGATCTACGCGCGGCAGTCGGCGATCGAGGGGCCGCTGATCGCCGCGACGACCGAAGAGGCCGTGGCGCAAGCCTCGGCGGGCCTGGCGCGGACCGAGGCCTCGCGGGCGGATCAGCTTGCCAAGGCCGACGCGGCGACGGGGCAAGCCCTTGACCGCGCGAAGACCGAGCAGTCCATCGCGGACGCGAAGCTCGCCGGCGCGGGGCGAGGCGTGAAGGATGCGGAGGAGCAAGTCGGACTGACGCGGGCGCAGGCGCTTCAGCTTCGGGACGGCGCCCGGAGCGCGCTCGAGGAGGCCCTGCGGGCGCGCGATGCGGCGAAGGCGAAGCTCGACGTCATGCTGGCCGGCACGCGGGAGGAGCGGGTTCGGCTGGCGGAGGCGGCGGTTCGCGCGGCGGAGTCGGAGGCCGACGGCGCGAAGGACGGGCTGACGAACGCGACGACGGCATACGACGATCGGCTGGCTGCACGCTCGCAGAAGGACGCGGCGCAGACGGCCCTCGAACGCGCGCGGGCGGTCGAGCAGGCGGCACAGGCGGAGTTGTCGCTGCTCCTCGCGGGCCACACGCAGGAGGCCATTCAGGTGGCACGCGGGCGCGCGGCCGAGGCCCAGGCGGCGCTGAAGGCGGTGGAGGTCAGGCGCGGGTACTGCGACATCATGGCGCCGACCAGCGGGACGGTGACAGAGCTGATCCTGGACGCCGGCGAGGTGGCCGGTCCAGGGTCGGCCATCGTGGTCCTGTCGGACCTGCGGAACCTCTGGCTGCGCGCGTACGTGGGGTTTGGGACGCTCGGCAGTATCGTGAAGGGGCAGCGCCTGCAGGTGGTAACGGAGGCCGTGCCGCGTCGCGTCTTCGAGGGGGTCGTGACGCGCATCTCCAAGGAGGCCGAGTTCACCCCGAAGGACGTGCAGACCCCTGACCAGCGAATGAGGCAGGTGTACTGGATCAAGGTCGGCCTCGGTGATGCCGATGGCCTGCTGAAGCCCGGAATGCCCGCCGACGTAAAGACCCCGACCCGCTGAAGCGCAGGACCCATGGACCCCTCCCTCGGACCGTCGGCTGAATGGGCAATCGAAGGCGCGGGCCTGGTGAAGCGCTTCGGCGAGGTCCTCGCGCTGAACGGCGTCGACTTGCAGGTGGCGCGGGGCGACGTGTTCGGACTCGTCGGCCCCGATGGCGCGGGGAAGACGACGCTCATGCGCGTTCTCTCCGGGCTGTTGACGCCCGAGGAAGGCTCGGCGCGGGTGGCCGGCTGTGACGTGGTCGCCTCGCCCGAATCCGCGAAGCCGCACCTGGGCTACCTCGCGCAACGCTTCGGTCTGTGGGGCGACCTCACCATCGACGAGAACCTGCGCTTCTGCGCGGACCTGTACCGCGTGCGGCGGGCGGACTACGAGGCGCGGCGGCCGGAGCTACTGAGCATCACACGGCTCGCGCCCTTCACCAACCGCCGGGCCGATCACCTGAGCGGCGGCATGAGACAGAAGCTCGGTCTCATCTGCACGCTCATCCATCGCCCCGAGGTGTTGCTGCTGGACGAGCCGACGACCGGGGTCGATCCCGCTTCGCGGCGCGACTTCTGGCGCCTGCTGTATGACCTACCGCGACAGGGCGTGACGGTGCTCGTGAGCACGCCGTACATGGATGAGGCCGAGCGGTGCGATCGCGTCGCGCTGCTGCACGAGGGGCGCGTGCTCGCATGTGCCTCGCCAGAGGCGCTGAAGGAGCGCGTACCGGGGCGGCTGTTCGCGGTAGACGCCACACCGCAACGGACTGCCAAGGAGCTGCTGCTTGCGGCGGACGGGGTGCAGTCGGTCGTGACCTTCGGCGACCGGCTGCACGTCTCGGTGGGGGACGACGTGGGGCCGGAGCGAATCGAGGCGAGGCTGCGAGAGGGGGGCGTGGAGGTCGCGTCGGTGGCGCCGATCATGCCGGGGCTGGAGGATGTGTTCACAACCGTGGTGGGCGGCGGAGGTGGTGTCGATGTCTGAGGCGGCGGTCGTTGCGAACGGACTGGTGAAGCGCTTCGGCTCGTTCACGGCGGTGGACCACCTCTCGTTCGGGATTCCCCGCGGCGAGATCTTCGGCTTCCTCGGGCCCAATGGGTCAGGCAAGTCCACGACGATCCGGATGCTGTGCGGCCTGTTGCTGCCCACAGAGGGCGACGCCCTGGTGGGCGGCATGAGCGTCAGCAGGCAACCGGAGCGCGTCCGCGAGCAGATCGGGTACATGTCGCAGCAGTTCTCGCTGTACCCCGACCTCACGGTAGGCGAGAACCTCGAGTTCTACGGCGGCGTGTACGGCGTGACCAGGCGGCGCTTCGAGGAGCGCTCCGATGCACTCCTGACGCGGCTGAACCTGGCAGCGGAGCGCGATCGCCCGGCGGCGGAGTTGTCCACGGGCGTCCGCCAGCGTTTGGCGTTGGCGTGCGCGCTGGTCCACCAGCCGCCGATCCTGTTCCTCGATGAACCGACGAGCGGCGTAGATCCTGGTGCGCGACGCAGCTTCTTCGAGCTGATCGGGGACCTCGCGCACGCGGGCGTGACGACGCTGGTCACGACGCACGTAATGGACGAGGCCGAGCACTGCAATCGGCTACTGCTGATCCACGAGGGGCGTCGCGTGGCGGAAGGCCCACCGGCGGCGCTGAAGGCGATGGTGCCCGGCACGCTGCTCCAGGTGCGCGCGGAGCCGCCGATGCGCGCCGTCGAAGTGCTGGGGGCGCTGCCGGAAGTGCTCGAAGTGTCCCTCTTCGGCACGGCGCTGCACGCCGCGGTAGGCGATGGGGTGGGCGATCCCGCCGGACTGCTGGCTGACCGGCTGAGGAGCGCGGGTGTGACGGTGGGGGAGATCGAGCCCGTTACGCCGACGCTCGAGCACGCCTTCCTCGCGCTGGCGAGCGGATCGAGGGAGGTGGGGGAGTGAGCGGGCGACGACTGCTGGCGATGGCGCGCAAGGAGTGGATCCACATCAAGCGCGACCCGCGCAGCCTCGTCGTGGCGTTGGTGCTGCCCTTCGCGCTCCTGATCATCAACGGAGCGGGCATCAACTTCGACCTGACCGACCTGCCGTTCGCGCTCTGCGACATGGACAACTCCCAGGCGAGCCGGGGCCTTCGCGAGCACCTGGTGCACTCCGGGCTCTTCCGTCTCGTGGCCTCGGTGGGGAGCCCGGCGGAGGGGGAGCAGCTCGTGTTGCACGGGCAGTGCCTGTTCCTGCTGGTGATCCCGCCGCACATGAGCGCGGACCTGTCGGGCGGCAAGTCGGTGGCCTTGCAGGTGCTGCTCGATGGGAGTGACGCGAACACCGCCTCGACCGCCCGGAACTACTTGGCCGGTGCCATCAACGCGCAGGCGGCGCGGCTGCAGGCGAGCGCGCACGCGCGGCTGGGACTGAACGTGCGCACGGCGAACCCGCCGCTGACGGTAGCGCGCAAGGTCCTGTACAACCCGGCGATGGAGAGCCGCCAGTTCATCGTCCCCGGTCTGATCGTCGTGATCCTGGTCATCCTGGGGGCGCTGCTCACCTCCGGGGCGGTCGTCCGCGAACGGGAGCGTGGCACGTTCGAGACGCTCGCGGCATCTCCGGTTCTGGCAGCGGAGATCCTGCTGGGCAAGCTCTTTCCCTATGTGGTCATCGGGCTGGTGGATGTGGGAATCGCGATCTGCACGGGTGCGCTCGTGTTCAAGGTCTACGTGACCGGCAGCGTGGAGCTGCTGCTCGCCTGCAGCGTGGTGTTCCTCGCGTGCGCGCTGAGCTTCGGGCTGTTCATCTCGACGATCGCGCAGCGTCAGCAGATCGCGATGATGGCCGCGATCATCTCCACGCTGCTGCCGACGATGATGCTCTCGGGCTTCATCTTCCCAATCCGCAACATGCCGCTGCTCCTGCGGATCATCTCCGCGCTGATTCCCGCGACGCATTTCCTGCGGATCACGCGGCCGATCTACCTGAAGGGCGTTGGCCTGGCGGTCGTCTGGCCGCCGCTGCTTGTGTTGCTGGCCATGTCCATCGTGCTGCTCGCCGTGTGCATCGTCCGCTTCCGCAAGCGGCTGTAAGAGGGCGTACGGGAAGTACGGCACTGGGCGTGATGAATCACGCCCCTACACTCGGGCACGATGAATCGTGCCCCTACATGACGGCAGTCTACGGTTGGCGTAGGGGCGCGATTCATCGCGCCCAATCGCGTAGGGGCGCCATTGATGGCGCCCGGTCACCCATCTCATACACGCGATAGGGGCGGCCATGCGTCTCGCGGCCCTCATCAAGAAGGAGTTCCGTCAGTTCCGGCGCGACCGGCGTATGGTCGTGATGGCGATCATGGCGCCGATCATCCAGCTCACGCTGCTTGGCTACGCGGCGAACCTGGATGTGAAGGACCTGCCGATTGCGGTGTGCGACGACGACCGGTCTGCCGAGTCCGCGCGTCTCGTTGCCGAAGTGGGGAACTCGGGCTACTTCGTCATCGCGTTACAGACCGGCCGCTCCACCGACCTCATCCCGCTGCTGGATCGCGGGCAGGCGCAGTTGGCTCTGCACATCCCCTACGGTTTCAGCGGAGACCTGCGCCAGGGGAAGGCGGTCGTTCAGTTGCTGATCGACGGGAGCGATGCGAACTCCGCGGGAATCGGGGCGGGTTACCTCAACGCTCTCGTCACGCAGCATGGGGCTCGCGCCGCGGCCCAGCAGTTGCGGGCCGTGGGGCTCGGTGGCCGGGCGCCGACGGTAGACCTGCGCACGCGCGTCCTCTACAACCCGACGCTCGAGAGCGTGTACTACATGGTGCCCGGGGTGCTGGGGCTGGTGCTGCTGGTGATCACGGGCAATCTCACGTCGCTGTCCATCGTGAAGGAACGGGAGGCCGGCACACTGGAGCAGGTGATGGTCACGCCGCTGAGGGCCTGGGAGCTGATTCTGGGCAAGCTCGTGCCCTACGGCCTGGTCGCGACCGCCGACATGCTCCTGGTGATGGGTGTGATCCTGTTCTGGTTCCGAGTGCCGATGCAGGGCAGCTTCCCGTTGCTCTTCGCAGCGCTACTGCTATTCCTGCTGACCTGCCTGGGAACCGGTCTGCTGGTCTCGACGGTCTCCGGGACGCAACAGCAGGCGCAGATGACCATGTTCTTCGTGATGCTGCCCTCGATCATCCTCTCGGGCTTCGCCTACCCGATCCATAACATGCCGCAGTGGATGCAGACGCTGACCTACGCGATTCCCCTGCGCTACTTCCTCACCGTGATCCGCTCGATCATGCTGAAGGGCAGTGGGGTTGAGGACCTGTGGCGAGAGCTGACGGCCCTGCTGTGCTTCGGGGTGGTGCTGATCGCCGCCGGGGCCTTCAGCTTCCGCAAGCGTCTGCAGTGACGCCCCGCCCTCAGAGGGTGTATGAGGAGCACGGCATCGGGCGTGATGAATCACGCCCCTACACGGGGGCACGATGAATCGTGCCCCTACATGACGGCGATGTACGGTCGTTTGTGATGTAGGGGCGCGATTCATCGCGCCCAATCGTGTAGGGGCGCCATTCATGGCGCCCGGCCACCCTTCTCATGCACGCTCTCAGTCCGCGGGGACGGGGAACGAGACGCGCGCTACCGTCCAGCTCTCGCTGCGGCCGAGAGAGAACGTCCCGCGTAGCTGTTCCTCGGCGAGCAAGCGGACAAGCCTGAGCCCGAAGCCCGGGATATGGGCCTCGACGGAGGGCGGATCGTCGCGGCCATCGTCGCACACGTCGAGGACCGCGACGGCGTCGGCGACTTGGAACCTGATGCGGACCGTCTCAGGGCGGCCGTGCTCGAGGGCGTTGGCAACCAGCTCAATCGCGATCAGGGCCAGGCCGGACGCCGCGCGCGACGGGACGGGATGCTCCTCGAGGGTGATCTCGAAGCTGACCGATGGGCTCGAGGCGGCGGAGTCCCGCAGGTCCTGGACGACCGCCGAGATGAGCGGCTGGACCTGCACCCGCGTGACGTCTTGGTCGGCCCGAATTCCCCCGTGGACGGCGGCCAGCGCGCGAATGCGACCGGCCGCCGCGCCGAGCGCCTCGCGGACCTCGGGGGAGCTCGCGGAGCCCTGAAGCGCGAGGATGTCCGACGCGACCTGCAGAGTGTTCTTGATGCGGTGGTGGGCCTCGCGGAGCATGAGCGCAAGCTGGCGCTCACGCATCGCGCGTTCCGCTTCCGCTCGGTTCTGCTCCCTGAGGTCGCGCGCGATGGCGATGCCCAGTTCGGCGCCGCTCGCCTCATCCCGGAAGACGGTGAGGGTCAGCTCGACCGGGACGACCGCCCCCGAGCGGGTCCTCACCCCGACCCGGACGAGGACGTGCGTGTCCGCCAGGGGCTCGCCCACCGCGTCCCGGACACGTTCGCGATCCTCCGGCAGAGCCAGCAACTCCCACGCGTTGGCGCCCGCCAGTCCGCCGGGCTCGGACCCAAGGAGCCTCTCCATGGCCGGGTTGGCGTAGACGAGCGTGCCATCGGCCTGCCCGATGAGAACGGGTTGCGACACGGCATCGATGGCGTGCGTCAGCAGACCGACACGCCACGCCTCGACGCCGGGACGAGAGGGATCGCTGGACATGTCAGCAGAGCAAGGCGGTCTCAGGGAGTGGGGCGCGATTCGCCCTCGGCGGGTAGGCTGTTCGCGCGGATGACCTCCTCAGCGAGTTCGGCCATCGGGCGGCGTTCGTCCTGGCTGCGCTTTCGGAGGCGGCGGTACGCGTCGTTCTCGGACAGCCCCTGGGTGTCCATCAGGATCCCCTTGGCGCGCTCGATCGTCCTGCGTTCGGCGAGTCGCGCGCGCGCCTCCTCTGCCTCGTCCTGTGCCTCCTGGCGGCGCCGTGAGTTGCTCAGAGCCAGGGAGAGCGCCACCCGGAGCTGTTCAGGGCTGACGGGCTTGACGAGGTACCCCTCGACGCCGGCCTCCACCGCCTGGTCAATAAAGCCGTCGTTGACGTGAGCCGTGATGACCACGATGGCCGCCCCCGGCTGCTCGCCCCGAATCCGGCGCGCAGCCTCCAGCCCGTCCATGCCCGGCATCTTGATGTCCATCAGAATGAGTTCCGGATGGTGGGCCTGCGCAGCCTCCACGGCCTCCAGGCCATCCGACGCACGCGCGACCACGTCATACCCCAACTCCTCCAACTGCTGCGCCAACCGGGCGGAGGTCAGCGCCTCATCCTCGCATATGATCGCCTTTCGGTTTGTGGGTACCGATTCCGTCATCGTCGCACACTCTGGGGACTCTCTCGTGAGTTCTGTTCCGGGCGTCACAACGGCAACCGCGGCTGCGGATCGCCATCGGACAGGCGACCCGCCAGGCGGTCGGCCAGGCGCGACCAGCGCAACATCATCTTGTCATTCCGCACCGCTGTCCACACGGCCTTTCGGTCGCCCATGATGATCAGTAGTTTCCGTGCGCGGGTCAGCCCCGTGTAAAGCAAGTTGCGCTGAAGCATGACGTACTGTGAGCGGTGCAACACCAGCACCACGACCTCGTACTCCGAGCCCTGGCTCTTGTGGACCGTCAGCGCATAGGCAAGCTGAAGCCGGTCCGTTTCCGAGAAGTCATAGTGGACGAGCGATTCGGGGAAGGCCACTCTCAGCAGTTGCTGAACCGTGTCCATCCCCGACACGACGCCCATGTCTCCGTTGAAGACGTTCTTGTCGTAGTCGTTGACAAGCTGCAGCACCCGATCACCGACCCGGATCAGCCGGCCGCCCCGACGCATCTCCGCCTTTGTCGGCGCCGGAGGGTTAAGGTGCTCCTGGAGGAGGTCGTTCAGGCGGCTGACACCCGCAGCACCACGGTAGATGGGCGCAATCACCTGGATGTCCTCCCGCCGGCACCCGCGCCTCGGCAGGACGTCGGTCACCACGTGTACCACCCGCTGGGCCAGCGCCTCGATGTCCTCCTCCTCGATGAAGACGCAGTTGTGGTTCCGCCACTCGTCCGCAGATACGACGACGGGAAACTCCCCGCGGTTCACTCGGTGGGCGCTCTGAACGATCATGCTCTGCGCCGCCTGCCGGAAGACCTGGGTCAGGCGGATGACAGGAACCGCGCCGGAGCGGATGATGTCGCCGAGCACGTTCCCGGCGCCCACCGCGGGAAGCTGGTCCACATCGCCGACGAGGACCACCTGGCAGTGGTCCGGCACCGCCCGCAGGAGGTCCCGTGCCAGCGTCACTTCGAGCATCGAGGCCTCGTCCACGATCAGGAAGTCGATCTCCAGCGGTTCGGCCTCGTTGTGCTTGAAGCGAAAGGTCTGGGGATCCACGACCAGCAGGCGGTGGATCGTCGTCGCAGGCCGCCCGGTCACCTCAGCCAGGCGCTTGGCGGCGCGCCCGGTCGGGCTCGCGAGGGCCAGGCGCCGATTGAGGGCCTCGGCGGCCTCGACAATCGTGCGGGTGATCGTCGTCTTCCCGGTGCCCGGGCCTCCCGTGATGACCAGCATCGGGCGGCGCAGCGCCTCCACGACCGCCTGCACCTGCTGCTCCGACAGCTCGATCCCCCGCCGTGTAGCGGTCCGTTCGAGCCACCCCAGCGTGTGCGCCCGGGCAGGCGCGCGCTCCGGCAGGGCGGCCACGATCCGCTTGACGTGAGCCGCGAGGTCCATCTCGATCCGGTGCAGCCGCCGGGTGAAGACCCCCACCACGCCGTCCGGACCGGTCTCCTCGTCCAGCCGGCGCTCGCCTTCGTCCGCCGCGAGGCACTCCGCGAGGGCCGCCTCCACAACATCGGTGCCCACCTCCAGGACCTCCGCCGCGCGCGCGATCAGGACCTCGCGCGGCAGGTAGGTGTGCCCGTCATCCATGGCCTCCAGCAGTACGTGCTCGAGCCCGGCCGACAGGCGCTTCATCGAGTCGGCGGCGATGTCGAGCGAGCGCGCGATCCGGTCGGCGGTCTTGAACCCGATCCCCCAGATGTCCCGCGCCAGCCGGTAGGGGTCTTCCTCCACGAGGCGGATCGCCGCGTCTCCGTAGTGCCGGTACACCCTCACGGCATACGCGGCGCTCACGGCGTGGCCCTGCAGGAAGAGCATCACGTTCTGGATGGCTTTCTGCTCCCGCCAGGAGGCCGCCAGCCTCGCGGAGCGCGTCGGTCCGATACCGGGCACCTCCCGCACGCGGTCGGGCTCGGCGTCCAGCACATCCAGCGTCTGCTCCCGGAAGTGCCTTACGAGCCGCTTCGCCATGACCGGCCCGATGCCCCGAATCAGCCCCGAGCCCAAGTACTTCTCGATAGCCTCCACCGTCGCCGGCCGTAGGGTCTCGTACCGCTCGAACCGGAACTGCATCCCAAACTTCGGGTGCTTCGTCCACTCCCCGTGCAGCCGGACGGATTCCCCGACCACCGGGGCCGTGAACGGCCCGACCGCCGTGGCCATCTGCACCATGCCGGGCACCGAAATGCGGCAGACCGTGAACCCCGTGTCCTCGCCGTGGTACACGATGCTCTCGATGATGCCCTCAATCGTCTCCAAGACCGTCGCACGGTCCTGCATCGATGCGCGAGCACCTCCGCCTGCTGAGTTCCCGCCCTGCACGGGTCTAGCCTCCCTCGCCGGACTGTAACGACAAGGCGAATCGCGTGTCCTCACTGAATGACGGGCCATCCCAAGAACGGAGAGCCGTGCCGTGATCCGGCCTCTTCACCCAGCGCCCAGCCGGGGGATCGCCGCGAGGGACTTCGCGGCGCTGGTGGAGGACCTGGGCCCGGCGCTCCTGCGCTTCCTGCGGCGGATGGTGGGCGACGCCGATCTTGCGGAGGACCTCCTGCAGGAGACGTTCGTCGCGGCGTTCCAGCACCGGGCGGCTGCGCGGCCCGAGTCCGCGCGCGGGTGGCTGTTCACCATCGCCGCCAACCGTGCGCGCAATGCGCTTCGTGACGGGGCGTGGAGCGTCGCAGATGCGGAGAGGGTGGAGACGGTCCTGGAGCGCCTTGCGGAGAGCGGTGCGCTGCCCGAGGCCGAGGCGCTTCGGCACGAGCTCCACGCGCAGATCGTCGTCGCTGTGGCGCTGCTTCCGCCCGACAGTCGTGAGGCGGTGCTCCTGCGTGACATGGTGGGCCTCTCCTACGCGGAGGTCGCCGGGGTCACGGGTGTC
This sequence comes from Armatimonadota bacterium, assembly GCA_016869045.1. Taxonomy (GTDB): domain Bacteria; phylum Armatimonadota; class Zipacnadia; order Zipacnadales; family VGFC01; genus VGFC01. The sequence continues at coordinate 427 of VGFC01000017.1, read as the reverse complement.
ACCGAGGGCGCGGCGCGAGTCCGCGTCCATCGAGCGCGCGAGAGGCTGCGCGAGGCCCTGAGGCCGTACCTGAGCTGTGAGTCGCCGACGCAGGAGAGACCACGATGAACTGCGCAGAGTTCGCGTCCGCCAAGCACGACCTCCTCGACCGCATGCTGCCCGACGCGCAGGCCCGCGATGCCCTCGCGCACGCCGCGGAGTGCGTGGCCTGTGCTGCTGAGTTGCGGGACTTCGAGAGCCTCCGGGCGGCCCTGCTCGCTTGCGAGAAGCAAGAGTGGCTGGCCGCCTCACGCGTCCGCGTGATGGCGGCGCTGCTAGAGGCCGCCGCCTGCGAGGGCATGGAGGCTCTGCCGAGAGACACAGGCCTGACGGGGCCAGTGCTGACGCTCATCACGGCCGACGCGATCCCGGGCGCGCTGGCCGGCTG
>VGFC01000016.1 GCA_016869045.1 Armatimonadota bacterium | reverse complement strand
GGACCGGCGCCGTGGTCGCGATGGGAGTTCAACTGCCTCGGCGAGGCCGAGGACGTAGTCGCGAAGTAGCTCGAGAACCTCCGGGAAGGGCTGACCATGAAGGCAGGAAGCACGGCGGCGCTGATCGGGCTTCTGGCGGCCTCGGCGTGGGCCGCGGACTGGCCGATGTGGAGGTACGACGCGGGGAGGACGGCGGCTTCGCCCCAGGTCCTGCCGGCGGAGATGGCAGTCCACTGGGTCCGCCAGCTCCCGGCCCCCAAAGCCGCCTGGCCGTGGAACCAGTACAAGCTGCAATTCGACGCCTCCTACGAGCCCATCGCGGTCGGCGACACGCTGTTCGTGCCCTCGATGGTGCGTGACTGCGTGACCGCCTATGACGCCGCGACGGGCGCCGAGAAATGGCGCTTCTACGCCGATGGGCCGGTGCGCTTCGCGCCTGCGGCGGCGAATGGGAAGCTCTTCTTCACCAGCGACGACGGCTCCCTGTACTGCCTGAACGCGGCGGATGGTTCGCTGCGCTTCCGGTTCGAGGGCGCCCCCGTCGGCCGGCGGGTGCTCGGCAACGACCGGATGATCTCCACCTGGCCTGCGCGGGGTGCGCCGGTTGTCGTCGATGGGGTCGTGTACTTTGCGGCGGGCATCTGGCCGTTCATGGGCACGCTGATCTACGGCCTGGACGCGGAGACCGGCGAGGTCGTCTGGGAGAATAGCGGCAGCGGGACGATGTACCTCTTGCAGCCGCACAACAGCCCGGCCTTCGCGAACGTCGCGCCGCAGGGGTACGTCGCCGCGCTGGGCGACGCGCTGTTCCTGCCCGGCGGGAGATCGGTGCCGGCAGTGTACGATCGTGCGACCGGCGCCTTCCGCTACTACCACGGGAACACCAAGGAGGGTGACTACGCGGTTGCCGCGCGCGACGAGTGGTTCGTGAATGGCGGCGCCATCTACCGCGCGGCGGATGGGCAGGCTTTGACGACCTGCAGCGCGACGGTGCTGGATGAAGGGGCGATGTACGGCGTGGGCAAGGACGGGTCGGTGGTGGCCCAGGCCCTGCGCAAACCCGATGAGAAGGTCGTCACGAAGACCGACAACCGAGGGCAGGAGACCCAGGTCACCGAGTACACGTTCCCTGAGCTCTGGCGGTTGGAGACGGGCTTGCCCCTGACGCGGGTCCACCTGAAGGCCGGGCCACGGCTCTACGCGAGTGGGAAGGAGGGACTGGTTGCGGTGATCGACACCGTGCTGGCGCGCCTCGCGTGGCAGGCCGAGGTTGAGGGCGAGCCGTGGAGCATGATCGCGGCCAGTGGGCGGCTCTTCTTGGTCACGAAGGAGGGGCGCCTGTACTGCTTCGGGCAGGCCCCGGCCAGCGCGTCTCCCCCACTCCTCACCGAAGCCACTGCGCCGGAACCTGCAAACGACCAATGGACGACGGCCGCTGCGTCGCTTCTGAAGGAGACCGGGATCACTGAAGGCTACGCGCTCGTGCCGAGCCTGGGCACCGGACGGGTGGCCGAGGAGCTGGCCCGCCAGTCGAACCTGCACGTGGTCACGCTCGGCGCGGATGCGGAGCAGGTCGAGGCGGTGCGACGGCGGCTCGACGCAGCGGGGCTGTATGGGTCACGGGTGGCCGTGTTGGCCGGCAACGTCGCTTCGGCGGGCTTGCCGCCGTACTTCGCGAGCCTGATTGCGTACGAGGAGCCGCCCGAAGTGGGCGACGCTCGCCGGGCAGCCATTCGGTGCCTGCGACCTTACGGTGGCACCATCTGCGTGCGGCGGGACAGCGCCCAGGCCCCGACGAACCCGCCGAACGCCGTGGCTCGGCAGGTCGGCGACTGGACGCTGCTCGTGCGGGAGGGTCCCCTCCCCGGCGCGGGCTCGTGGACGCAGCAGTACGGGAACGCGGCGAACACCGTGATGTCCAGCGACAGCCTCGTGAAGGCTCCGCTCGGGCTGCTGTGGTTCGGCGGGCCGCCGAACCTCGATGTGCTCCCGCGACACGGGCACGGGCCGTCGCCGGAGGTGATCGGTGGGCGGCTGTTCATCGAGGGCATCGGCGTGCTCAGCGCGCGGGACGTGTACACCGGCCGCCTGCTGTGGACGCGGAAGCTCGAGGACCTTGACACCTTCGGCGCCTACTACAACGAGAGCTACAACCCCGACCCCTTCGATCGCAGCTACAACCAACAGCACATCCCCGGCGCGAACGAGGTCGGCAGCAACTTCGTGGTGACCGAGGACCGCGTCTACGTGACCGCTGGTCCGCTGTGTCACGTGCTCGATCCGGCCACGGGAGCGACGCTTGACGACCTCACGCTGACGGTCGAGGGAGAAGACCAGGAGCTGAACTGGGGCTACGTTGGCGCCTACGAGGGCCTGCTGATCGCGACGGCGGCGCCGGTCAAGCTGGCCGGGGAGGACGTTACGCCCAACGCGCGCTTCGCGGCCGAGAGCCGGTACCTGGTCGTAATGGACGCCCACTCCGGCGCCGCCCTGTGGACGCGCGAGGCGGCCTATGCGTTTCGGCACAACGCGATTGTGGCCGGGAGCGACAAGGTCTTCTGCCTCGACACGCTCACGCAGGCGAAGCTGGACCTGCTGAAGCGGCGGGGCGAGGAGCCGACGGAGAAGCCGCGGCTGCTTGCGCTGGACATCCGGACCGGGAAGGTGCTCTGGGGCACGGAGGCCGATGTCTTCGGCACATGGTTGGGGTACTCCGAGGAGCACGACGTCCTGCTGCAAGGGGGCAGCAAGTCCGGCGATCGGCCATCCGATGAAGCCGCCTCCGGGATGGTCGCATATCGCGGGGCGGATGGCATGGTCCTCTGGCAGAGCAAGGAGACGTATCTCGGCCCGCCCATCCTGCACCATGACCGGATCATCACACAGGTTGCCTATGGCACGCAGAAGGCCACGCCGGCGAAGGTCTACAGCCTGCTGACCGGGGAAGAGGTCAAGCGCACGCATCCCCTCACCGGCGAGGAGATCCCCTGGACGTGGGTCCGGTTCTACGGCTGCAACACCGCCATCGCGAGTGAGAACCTCCTGACCTTCCGCTCGGCAGCGGCGAGCTTCGTAGACTTGGCTTCGGGTCAGGGCACGAGCAGCATCGGGGGCTTCAAGTCCGGGTGCACGTCGAACCTGGTTGCCGCCGATGGAGTCCTGAACGCGCCGGACTACACGCGGACGTGTACCTGCTCGTACCAGAACCAGAGTTCCCTGGCGCTCGTGCACGACCCCGGCGCTGACCAGTGGTCGTTCGACGATTACCCACCGCCCACCCAGCCGACGCCCGTCGTGCGGCTGGGGTTGAACCTGGGCGCGCCCGGCAACCGGATGGCGGAGGACGGCACGCTCTTTCTCGAGGCCCCCAGCGTCGGCGGGCCCTCGCCGGACGTCCCGGTGCGTTGGTCGGGTGACGGACCACGGTGGTTCCGGAGGCATTCGGCCTTGTTCCAGGGCTCGATGAGCTGGGTCGGGGCTTCCGGCCTGCAGGGCGCGGGCACGCTCACGATCCGTCCGTTCGTGCAGCCTGCAGACAAGCCTGCGGACGCGGCCGAGGCCTACGTACGGAACGCGTTCACGACAGCGCTCGACTGGCCAGCGTCCATGGAAGGGCGCTTCCCCGCGCCACAAGCCTACACCGTGCGGCTGTACTTCGCCGAGCCGGACGATCTCGGGCCCGGCGAGCGAGTGTTCTCGGTTGCGGTTCAAGGGAGGGAGGTCCTGACCGACTTCGAGATCGCCGCCGCAGCCGGGACGCCGCGCGGCGTGGTCGTGAAGGACTTCACGGATGTGCCCATCACAGACGACCTCGTGATCACACTCACACCTGCGCCCGCGACCCAGGCCCCTCCCCTCCTCTGCGGCCTGGAACTGCTCGTAGAGCCCCAGTAGCCCGCCCTTTTCCCCTGTCGCGCCCCCGTCCAGCTCCAGGGCTGCATGTGACCGCCGTCACGGGCTCTTTCGACCGAAAAAGTCTTGTGGGTGACATCCCCCAGTGCGGTATACGGGCTTCGGAAGCGCCTAGAGCGCTGTCGTGGAGTGGACGACGGAGACAACCAGCGACGGACGGGCCCCGCGCCAAGCGCCAGCCCACGCAGGGATTGCTCACGGTCCGGAACCACGACGAAATCCAACCCAGGGGAGGCTCACCCACCATGAAGCGACGCAGCGGTTTCACCTTGATCGAGGTCCTGATCGTCATCGTCGTGATCGCCATCCTCGCGGCGATCGTCGTCCCCAGGTTGCTCGGCGCCGGCCGTGAAGCGCGCGAAGCCAGCCTGCGGGCCCACCTCCAGGAGATTCGCAACGCGATTGGTCTCTTCCAGGCGCAGTGCGGCGACTACCCGGCCGCTCTGACGGACATCATGGCGACCTCGGCACCCGCCACGGGTGGCAACGGCGTCACGATCAATGCCGCCGACTTCCGTGGCCCCTACCTGACGACCGCCGACGGCAACCTGCCGAAGAACCCGATCACCGGCGCGAACGTTGTCGGCACCGACTGGACCTACACCGCCACCTCCGGCGCGGTGAAGGCGAAGTCCGGCACCGCCGTGGACGGCACGAACTACAGCAACTGGTAAGCCCACGCTCTGCGCGGGGCCAACTCGCGGGGCAGTCCCGACTAGGCGGGACTGCCCCGCGCGATTCAGCACACCTCCTCAACCCATGCTGCTGCTCCACCTCCCTGCCGGCAGCCGGCCCGCTGATCGCAGGGCCGCTTTGGGAGGCCCGGCAGGGGGTGCCGACGAACCCCCTCTCCCGGCGGCGCCGACACGAAGGCCCTTGGGAGGTCGCGCATGGTCATCGAGTCCGTTGCACCCTCCAGGATTGACCTGGCCGGCGGGACCCTTGACATCTACCCGCTGTACCTCTTCGAGGAGGGCGGGATCACGGTCAATGCCGCGATCACGGTCCAGAGCAAGGTCCGCCTGACCACGAATGGCGACGGTCACGTCCGCCTGGTGTCCCTGGACAGCGGGATGGAGGAGGAGGCCGAATCGGTTGACGCTCTGGCCCTTGGCGGGCCGATGGACCTGGTCGCGCGCCTGGTGAGGTTCTACCGCCCCTCCGTCGGGGTCACCATCGAGACCCACAACGACGCGCCCCATGGTTCGGGACTGGGGGCGTCCAGTTCGCTTCTCATCGCCACCACCGGGGCCCTACTCAAGCTGAACGGGGGCGGCCCTGACCCGATGACCATGATCGGCTACAGCGCGGACCTGGAGGCCCAGAACGTGCGGGTGCCGACCGGCCGACAGGACTACTACCCGGCGTGTTTCGGCGGGATCAACGCGATCTGGTTCGATGTGAAGGGGGACGTTCTCGAGCCCCTGGACGTCGGCGAGGACTTCCTGCGGGAGTTCGAGGACCGGCTCGTCCTCTCGTTCACCGGCGAGTGCCGGTTCTCCGGCACCAGCAACTGGAACATGCTGAAGATGTACATCGACGATCTCGGCACCACAAGGGCGAACATGGAGGCCATCAAGGCCACCGCGGTCGGGATGCGGGAGGCGTTCATCGACCATGACCTGGACCGCTTCGGGGAGCTGCTGGCCGAGGAATGGGCGAACCGCTGCCGCCTGGCGGAGGGGGTCACCAACGACTGCATCGAGGGCCTGATGGCGGCTGCCCGCGAGGCCGGGGCCATCTCCAGCCGCGTCTGTGGCGCCGGCGGCGGTGGCTGCATGACCACCTTCACCGCTCCGGGCCGCCGGCCTATGGTCGAGGTCGCCCTGGAAGCCGCCGGCGCCCGCGCCATCCCCTACCGCATCGCTCGTGAGGGTCTGCAGGTTCGGGTCGTCGAGCCTTGGCGCCACCTCCATGCTTGACATCCACTGCCACATCCTGCCCGGCCTGGACGACGGGCCGCAGACCATGGACGAGGCCCTCGCGATGCTGCGGATCGCCGAGGCCGACGGCATCCGCACCATCGTGGCCACTCCGCACTTCGCCGGGCGGTTCGGGGAGCCCCCGCCGGACCTGATCCGCGCCCTGGTGCAGCGCGTGAACGAGCGCGCGGCGGACGAGGGGCTGCCGGTCACGGTGCTGGCGGGCTGCGAGGCTTACCTCGACCTGGAGCTGCCCTCCAAGGCGGAGGCCGGGAAGCTCGTCACCTTCGGCGGCGAGCGCCACTACCTGCTCATCGAGGTCCCCACCGAACCCATCCCCCTCTACGCGCTGGAGGTGAGTTTCCAGTTGCGGGTGATGGGGATCCAGCCGATCCTGGCCCATGGCGAACGCCTCGCCGTGACAGAAGCCGGGCTGACCTTCGTGCGGCGGTTCGTCGAGCAAGGTGGTCTGGTCCAGGCCAACGCCGATGCCATCGGGGGCCAGGTCGGCAGGCGGATGCGCCGGCTGTGCCAGCAGATGGTCAAAGACGGCCTGGTCCATCTCATCGCCACCGACGCGCACTCGCCAGCCTACCGGCCGCCCATCCTGACCGTCTGCCTGCGAGGCTTCCCGAAGCCAATGCGGGACACGGCATTGGGGAAGTACTGCAGCCTCGAGGGCATTACATAGCCGAGCGAGGACGAGGGCCGCCGGCCGGATCGCGAGGCACCACCCCCCAGGCCTGAAGTGATCCATCTCACATTGCGTTGATGGCTGCTGAGGGGTCAGAGTATGAGGGTCTCCCGCCGAGAGGAGGTGGATGGTCACCTCCCAGGGAAGTCAAGCGCCGAACAGGCTCGTCGGCCCAGGAGTCTGAGCAGAGCCACGAGGTGTTCGTCTTCACTCGGGCGGTACCGCCTTGAGCGAAGATGGGTTGAGCACAAACGAGGATTGCTCCGCAATGCCGGAAGCCGCTGAGGCTGTCATCGTCGAGACCCCACGACAGTGCTACCGCTGCAAGGCTCTCTTGCACGCGGCCACACCTGACGTTTGCCCCGAGTGCGGACGGGCGCAGAGCCGCGTCTGCTTCTGTGGCGTGACGATCTCGCGAGGAGCCGCCACCTGCCCGGCGTGCGAGACCGACTGGTCGCGGATTCGCCGCTCGCGGGGCAGGAGCAAGGTAGAGCGACGAGAGCGAACGTGGCGCGCCGCCCTCATTGGGGGCGCTGGTGCCCTCCTTGTCGTCGGGATCGCCTACGGCATCCGGGTCTTTGTGGTGACCGGCCGGGCCCAGTATGGCGTTGACGCCGCGGGCAGCGCTTTCGGGGCCTTGGGGAACCTCCTACTGCAGGCCCTGCGCATGGTGTGGATCCCAGCGGTGATCTTCGTAGTTGGGGCCGTCGGCGGGGTAGCCGTCCGGCACATTCGTCGCCAGCGTCGCCGCCGAAGGCGTCGGCGGGTCTCCGGACGGAGCGCCTCTTCCGAGGTTTGACATCCCAGAGGCTGTTCGCACCTGGAGCGCCCCGAGCGGCCTCTCCCACTCCCCGCCCGACCGCGGGCTACTCTTCCTCCGCGAGTTGAAGCACGCGGTCAAGTCGCCCCAGGACCTTGCTGAAGGCGTCCACATACAGCTTCATCAGGTCCATGCCGTTGGGGGGGTACACGCCTCCCAGGAAGGCCCGTGAGGCGCAGATCTCCAGCGTACCCGGGTAGTCCTCGATGCGATACGTCACCTCACGGTCGTGGCACTTCCACGGGCAGCCTCGGCCGTAGCCGAGCTTCGCCTGGAACACACCCTCGCCCGGCACGGGCTTGGCTTGCGCGGGACCGGCCGGCACGCCTTCGGCGGCGAGCGCTTTGCAGAGCCCCTTCCGGAGCTTCGAGGCGGGGATGTCGAGGGCCAGCTCCTCGGGTCGGGCTTCCCAGAGGTACGAGAAGTACACGGGGTCGGCGTACTCGGGCGTGTACGGGCCGGACACGCCGGGGAGTTCGGCGAAGGCTGCCGTGAGGTGGCCCGCCATCTGCTTGCGCGCGTCATTGAGCGCCTCGAAGCGGCTGAACTGGCTGACGACGAAGGCGTTGATGAACTCGTGCGGGCGGTAGTTGAAGCCCAGGCCCGAGAAGACGACCGCCCCCTCCTCGTCCGTCACGTTCTGGAAGCGCAGCATCGCCTCGGCGCGCTGGTGGAACTCATCGCTGTCGGTGGTGACTAGGCCCCCCTCGCCGCCGGTCAGGTTCTTCGAGCGGTTCAGGCTGAAGCCGCTCGTGTCCGCCAGGCTCCCCACCCTGCGGCCCTTGTAGGCGGCCCCATGCGCCTGGCAGCAGTCACTGACCACGAGCAGCCCGTGCTTCCGCGCGATCTCGCGGATTGGGTCCATGTCCGCCGGCATCCCGTGAATGTCCACGGGCAGGATCGCCGTCGTGTGCTCTGTGATTTGCTCCTCGATGCTCGCGGGGTCGATGGTGGTCGTCAGGGGATCGACGTCCGCGAAGACCGGGATCGCGTTCTGGTGCAGGATGCTGGCTGCGCTGGCCCAGTACGAGTACGCGCTGGTGATGACCTCATCTCCGGCCCGCACTCCGGCCGAAGCTACAGCCATGTGCAGGGCGCCCGTTCCCCCATTCGTGACCAGGCAGTGCTTCACGCCGCAGTACTCCGCCCACTTCTGCTGCAGCTCCTGCGCGAACGGCGCGGCGTTCGTGTGCAGCTGGTTGTTCTCGAAGACCTTCAGGACCGCTTCCCGGTCCCCCTCCGTGAACTCCGGCCAGGTCTTCACCGCGCCGCTCGGTACAACGGGAGTGCCTCCGTCGGTCGCCAGGGTCGAACGCATCGTGTGCCATCCTTGGTCTTGCTCAGTCCCCGCCCCCTCTGTTCCCGTGTTTCCAGCCAACTCCGTAGCAGGCCTTCCCGCCCCGGTCGGCGAATTGTTGGGCCAAGCCAAGGCGAGTGCTGCGATCCAGCTGGGGGCTAACCATGGGATCGAAGCCGCCGACGGATGACGGCACGGGGCCTGCGGCAGACGAGCCGCGAGAGGCTGTCCGCGGGCCGCGCTCTGCCGACGACGACCTGCTACGTGGGCAAGCCCGGACGCTGCGGCCCTGGGCGTGGGCCGTCCTCCTCGCCTGCATCCTGGCGATCGTCTTCGTGGCCAACATCTTCCTGCTCGGCGCCGCACGCAAGGCCATGGACATGCTCCAGATTACGGGCACGAGCCAGTTCTGGAGTGTCGTCCTCATCATCCTCGTCTGGGCTCTATGGGGGATTGTCGGCACCGTTGTGCTGACGGCTTTCCGCCGGTGGTTGAGGGGGGCGTTCGGACCCGTCTGGAGGAGGGCGCTACGTCGGATCCCGAGGGCCACTGCCGCCATCATGGCACTCGCCGTCGGCGTAATGACCTTCCTCATGGGTGGCCTCTGGAGCACCAGCCTCGCCTTCCTTCTCTTCGTGAGCCTCACCTGGACGATCATCGTGGCGGCCTCACTTCGCCCGCCCCGCTTGTAGGCACGATAGCAGTCAGCGTCGCCCAACGACCGAGGGTCTCGCCGCGCGGCCGCTGGCGGGAAACCGCAGTCGAACTGGTAGTTGGGGTGGCTCTCGTTTGCGGAGGGGCTGGACGTCGTGCCACGGCTCGCACACGGGCTACGGACTGTGGCATCTGGGCATGAGAACGCTGTTCATCGAGCCCGGCGGCCCGTGGCAGAATGGGTCTGGCGAGAGCTTCAACAGCCGGCTGCGGGACGAATGCCTGAACGTGGAGGTCTTCGCCACCGTGGCCGAAGCCCGGGTGGTCACCGAACTCGGGCGGCGGGAGTACAACCAGGAACGGCCGCACAGCAGCTTGGGTTGCCGGACGCCCGTCGAGTTCCGGCGCGCCTGGGAAGCCGCACCCGCCCCAGGCGAACGGCTGAGTTTGTCGCGTTCTGGGCTGATGGATGCCGATCACCACGAGGGGCAGACCCCGCTGACGCGAGACCTGCCCCCATCGGTACAGCCACCCGCTGCGGCGCTCGGGTCGCCGGTACAGCAAGCACATGCTCACGGATAGTCCCGCGCTCGCCACTGGAGGGAGTCTTGGACGGCGGTGCTGACGCGACCCTCCACTTGCGCGGGTCACCCTCCCGCTGGTCGCTTCCTTAGGCCTTCCCAGGGCCGGAGACAGATGCAGACCTGCGCAAAGACGTGGTTGTCGGCGGCGCACCCGTCGTCCCGAGCGTCCCTGCAGGCGCACCTTGTATGCGCTCACGCACGCGGGCAAGAAGGGGGGCCGCAGGGCCAGGGGATCGGCTGCGTTCTGCGGTCGTGCTAACACTCGCCAGGGCCCGCGTTCGGCCAAGCCCGCGGGCGAGGCTCACTCCCAGTTCCTCCACGCCGTCCGGCTCTGGACCGGGAGGCCCAGGCGGCGCGCCCAGTTAAGCACCGTGAGGTGGCTGACGCCCGACACCTCCCCCAGGTCCTTCGCACTGGTCCGACGCCGCTTGCCGCCGACGGCCCCGCCCCTTCTACCCGAATCGTCCGCCGCGGCGCATTGTAGGGTCTCAGGACGCTTCCCACGGGAGGGTCTGGACCATCCTGGCGGCCATCGCCGCTGCCCGCCGGCGCCTCGATTGGCGACCCCGCCATGGCCCTAAGCCGTCGGTCAAGCACACGCGCTTGCCGGGGGACGCGGACGGGCATCCCGCGTCGGGTGAATGGGCGATGACGAGTGGTCTGGGCACGGAGCAAACACCGTACCACGCCCCAGCTCGTACTAGCAGCCCGTGCCAGATTCCATGTCTCCTATAATAGGGAGTCCTATTATGCGACGATCAGCCCCTCCCTGTTTGGGGCAGACTTGGTGTCCGCAGCAGACTCACCGCGCACCGTCTGGCCTCCCCTCCACGCGGGTCGTGACACGCCCTCGCGGAGGGCGGCGAGCCCCCCCGACGCGCGGACGGTCTGCCCGCTTGGCCCCTTCGCGCGTAGAGCCGTTCTGGGCGCGTCCTGGCCTCGGGGTGCGCCTTCCTACCTACCCGAGACCTGGGAGGTCCTTCTGGGCCGTCCTGGGCGGCCTGACGGGGCGTCGTAGCGGGGCGCCTGCTGACTACACCGGGCAGGCACACTGCGGGGGTTGGCGCAACAGCGCGCTCACTTCTGGTCGTCCCGTTCGCGCCAGTCGAAGCGCCCCCGGACGGGAACGCCGAGGCGGCGCGCCCAATCGATGACCGTAAGATGGCTGACGCCGAACACCTCGCCCAAGCTCTTGGCGCTCGTCGGGGGCTGCTTGTCTCGCATCTCCTGGAAGAGAATGCGCTCCAGGCTCAAGGCCTGTCCGGTCGCCCGCTTCCAGGCGAGCTCGGCTTCGCGGATCCTGCTGCCGTGGTGACCTCGCGGCAGACGGCGCTGTGTGTCCCGAAGCAGCAGCGTGTGCGTCTGCCGGTTGTGGGGCTTCCCCTGGTGGCAGAGGATGCAATGGGCTTGAAGGTCGTCATCGCCCCACTCGGCGCGGACCTCGATGGTCGAGAGCTGCGCGAGAGCCGCGTCGCCGGCGGCCACCGCCGCCAGCAGGTCGGGGTCGTAGTCGGGGAAGGGTCCGAAGCGGTCGCGTCTCACAGGATGATCTCCCCTGTCCGGCTGTAGGGCGTGTCCACCAGCTCCACGGCCCGCCGCTTCGCCTCCTCGCCTCGCCGGTCATACCGCGCCGTGGTCTGCACGTTCGCGTGGCCGGCGAGTTGCTGCACGGTCACCACGTCCGCGCCGGCGTCCAGCAGGTTCGAGACGAACGTCCGCCGCAGGTCGTGCGGGCTGAAGCGCCTGACCTTGGCCTGCCGCGCCCGCTTGACCAGGGCGTTGTAGACGGCCTGGTCGGTCATCCGGCGGCGCAGGACACGCCCGCCCTTGCTCACCGGCTGGAACAGCGCCCCCTCCTCGTCCCCCCGGCGTTCCAGCCAGTCGGTCAGCGCCCTCGCCGCCCCGCCGGTCACGTACAGCATCCGCTCCTTGTCGCCCTTGCCGCGCACGACCAGCTCGCCCTTCTCGGCGTCATAGTCGGCGCGATCCAGGGCCACGACCTCCGCTCGACGCAAGCCGCCGGCGGACATTAGCGCGATCAGCGCGGCATCCCGCGCCCCGCCCGCGCCGTCCCGCCGGACACACGCGCGCAGCAGGGCGGAGACCTCGTCCCTCGTGAGCGCGCGCCCGGCCAGGAGCTTCTCGCCGCGTACTGGCCGGACGGAGCGGATGCGCTCCAGATCCTCGCCCGACATCAGGCCGAGGTTGAACGCGGCCCGCGCCACACCCTTCAGCCCGGCGAGGGTAGCGTTCACGGTGGCGGCGGCCAGGTTCTCCTCCTGCAGCTTCGACCGCACGGCGGCGACGTGCTGGAAGCGCAGCTCCGCCCACGGCACGCTGAGCGCGTTGGTGTGCCCGAGCAGCCCTGCCACTCGGTTCAGCTTGCTCAGCATCGACCGCCGGCCGGTCGGCTTCAGCCCGGCCAGGTAGACGGCCAGCGGGTTGCGGTCGGGCGGCACGGGATAGGTCATCTTGGCCAGGTCGGTCACCGCCACCGCCTCCTTCCGGTGTTGTGGTCAAGGGCGGCCAGCAGGATGCAGAAGAGAAGTGGCCCGAACAGTAAGAGCCCAAACACCAACAGGATGCAACACCCCAGCTTCAGCATGGCGTTCGCCTCCCTGTCTCCGTCGAGGTTCGACTCCACCCGCGCGGGCCGGTCGAGCCGGTCCCGCTACAGGTCCAGACAGCCCTGGCCTGCCGAGCCCGGCGCTTCCCGGACCTCCCGGACTTCGGCGTAGGGGTAGGACATCACCCACCGCTGGTAGCCGGTCAGGTGCTCGGTCCTCAGTGAGACCACCCGGACGTTCTTCGGACCGCAGCGCTCGACGCGCCACCACTCCCGGCGGATGAACACCTCCATGCCCGGCTTGAGGGTCTCCTTGGTGAACTGCACGCCACCCTTGGCCTCGATGAGGCCTCGCCAGTAGGCGGCCCGCTCCCGCGCGTCGGCCAGGAAGCCCTCCTGCCGGATGCGCTCGGCCTCGCAGAGGGTCTCACCCGGCCACAGGTCCTCGCCGGCGAGCGTCCGCTCCGCCTTGCGGGCCAGGGCCTCGGCTTCCTCCGCCCGCCGGACGCAGAAGGCCATCGTATGCCGCTCGTCGCCCTCGGCCTTGCGGTCGTTCAGCTCCGCTCGCCGCTCGTAGTGCTCGGCCTTCGCGGCTTCCTCGACACTGGTGCGCATGGCCCGGTCGATCCGGCGCAGGTCCGCCCGGTGGCCCCGCTCCGAGTGGTGCCCGACCAGGATGGGCTGGCCGAACGGGATGCGGTCGCCAATCTGCCTCGCCCGCTCGTAGGCTGCGTCACTGCGAGCCGTCGCGTTCGCCGCGTAGCCGGCCATTCGGTCGGCCCGGTCCTCCGCCCGCTGGCGCTCCGCCTTGCGCTGCTCGGCGAACGTCACCCGGTCGGCCTCCGTGAGCTCGGACAGGGCCTCGGTAGGGTCTTCGAAGAAGGACCAGGCGCCCCGCCACGGTCGGCCTCCCAGCTCCCGGAACACTGCTTCGAGCCCTTGCGTCCGGCCGGACACCTCCCACACCGGGCGGGGCTGCTTGCCCGGTCGGGTGGGCGTCGTCATGCCCTGCGTCACCGTCAGTCCATCGAGCACTTCACTCTCCCCCTTTCACTTGGCGACGAGGCCCCTGCGGGTATCCTCGGCCTCGCGCTCGTCAGTCCACGGATTGCGCTTCGTGTGCGCGAACTCCGGCTGTCCGGTCAGCAGGTTGAGCTGCTTCGGACCTTCCGCGTGCGACGACCGAACGCGACAGGTCCCGTCCTTCCGAACGCTCACCTCATCATGCCCACCGAACAGGTTGCCGACCGTAGCCTTCTTCATGCCGACGCCTCCCGCTGAATCTCCGGCAGGACTGCCTGCCGATAGTCCTCGATCACTGCCGCCACCCTTTGTGCCCGCACTTCGTCCGGCGCATACCACGCCCCGCGCCTCGACGACCACACTGCGCCCGCCAGGTAGAGGTCGCGAGTGAGAGGGTGACCGTTCGGCGCGGGCGCCCCGAGCACCCAGAGCCACGCGCCCCTTGCCTCCGTTCGCAGCTCGTCGAGAGGGTCCGGTGCGAGCGCCACAGGGCCGGCTGAGCCGCCGGCGACACTGGCCGGCCCATCCTCCCCTCGCGCCGCATCGACCTCCGCCAGCAGCGCCCCCAGGTGCTTCGCCGCGCCGGCGAGCTTCGCACGCGCCGCGGCCAACTCATCCGCCCGCAGTTCCCCGAGGGCGAGCGCCTGCTGCTTCTCGTCGAAGGTCAGGTCGGCGACGCGTTCGAGGTGGCCCACGACGCGGCCAAGGGTGTCCCTCGTCTTCCTGGCCTCCACCGACGCCTTCCCCTCGTCCGCCCCGAACAGCGAGCACTGCGCCTGCTCACCCACGTATGCCGCCACCCTCGCCTTCACATCCGCCACCGACAGCGCCTGAGCCACTGCCTTCCGGGCGAGCCGAACACACTCCGCCCGTCCCGCCTCGCCCTCCGCCAGCCGCCCCAGGGCCAGCGCCTGCCCTTCCCCGAGCGCCCCCTTGTCTACCAGTTCCTGGACCTCTACCGGCAGGGCGAGGAGCTTCAGCTTGAACGCGATCCGCTGCAACGGCCGCCCCGTCACCTTCGCACACCGCTTCCGTGCGTCTTCCTCGCTCAGCCAGGGCTTCTCCGCCCGCAGGTGCTCGACGATCTTCGCATAGGCCGTCGCCTCCTCGCAGGGCCTCACGTCCTGGCGAGCGAGGTTGGCCGTCGCCTGGATGGCCAACCGTTGCCCTTCGTCCAGGTCGAGCACGACCGCCCGGATGGTCTCCAGCCCTGCCCGCAGGCACGCCCGGTATCTGCACTCCCCGTCCACGAGCTGGTATCCGTCGCCCTGGCGGATCACCTTGACGGGGTCGAGCTGCCCATTCTCCCGGATCGACTCCGCCAGCCCGGCAAGGTACTCCTCGGGGAAGTGCTTCCTGTGCTGGTCGGGGTCGGGCTCGACATCGGCAAGGCGAAGGCAACAGACCTCCGGCGCCTCCGGCATCGGCTGACCGTCCATCGCAGGGCCTCCTCGTCCGGCTGGACTTCGGGGAGAGGGAGGAGGGAGTCACCCTCTCACTCCCGGCTCGCGCGTATGAAGGCAACAACAGCATATCACATCCGCGAGTAGATGTCAACAGGTATTCTCTGCCGAGCGCCCCTTTCTCTCGGTGCCCGAGCGCGCGCATCCCCTAGCATTACAGGCATTCTCGGCCATGCGCCCGACCGGAAGCTCTGCCTGAGAACGCCCTCGACCGGCAGCCCGGATGGTTCCTGGAATGACTATTCTCATAATGGATAATGGAGGGCGCTTGAGAACTTGGACAGGGCCATCCGCACGCCTGCAGCCCTGGATGAGGAACGCGCGTTCGACCTCCAGCGCGGGCGCACGACCACGACATGCGACCACAGCACACGACCACAGCAAGAGACCACGGCAAACGACAACAGCATACGACAACGCCATGACGGCCCCTTCGGGAGTACGGCGGCGCTGTTGCGCCCCTAAAGACACCCTCTCTCAGCGCGGAGGAGTTCTGAATCTGCCGGGTTCGTCGGCGCATCCAGGGGGTCGTTCGTGGATGTCGCGGGCGTCTGCTGGCGATGCGAGGTCAGGTCCTCGCCAGGGCCTCTTCGCCACCGACCTGGCGCTCCCGGTCCCTCGCGTGGGGGTGCGCTAACGCCACGTAGCAGGGGCTCAGATCGAGGTAGAATGCGGCGCGAGGGTCCAAGATAGAAGGAGCACAGCGCCGGCTTGGCGAACGGGAACTTGCACCGACGTGCTCGGGACGTTGGCCTGACCGCCTCGGTCAGCGAGGCGGCTTTCTGGGGCTCTCCAGGGCGGTGGTACCCGTGTCCGAGGACACCTCGCGGAGGCCGAGAAACACGGTTGTTGGCCCCATTCTCCGCTGCAGCGCGCTGGGCATCGCTCTGGGCGTCGTGAGCACCGCGCTGTTCCTCCCCGGCTGGCCGCTACACGCGCTCGAACTCCGCACCCTCGACGCCCGCTACCGGTTCCGCACCACGCCTCCCCCGCCGAGCGATGTGGTCATCATAGCCATCGACGAGGCAAGCATCCGCGACCCCCGACTCGGCCGATGGGAGTGGGACCGGATCTGGCACGCGCGGCTCCTTCGGCGCCTCAGGTCGGAGCGTCCGCGCGCCATCGCCTATGACGTGATCTTCTCCGAGCCCTCGCGGGGCAGGCCCGACGACGACGTGGCGCTGGCGGCAGCCACTCGCGAGGCTGGCTGCGTCATCCACGCGGCGTATCCCTCCGACCAGCCGATTGGCGCCGCCACGAAACTCCTCGTCCGGCAGGGCCAGATCAGGCCGCAGATCGTCGTCCATCAGGGGCTTGCCCCGCGCGTGGCGGGGGTAATGCAGCCCATCGCTCCCCTCGCGCAGGCGGCGGCCGGAACCGGCGTCATCGCTGGCCGGCCCGACCCCGACGGTACGCTGCGGCGGGCGTGCTTCCTCATTCAAGGCGCGGCCAGCGGCCACTTCTACCCGACCTTCGAGCTGGCCACTGCTGCGCGCGCCCAGAAGTGGGACCCCGGGGCGATGCGCTTCGACCTGGCGAGCCAGGCGGTCCTGACGCCGGGCCAAGTGACGCCGCTTGACGACTGGGGCAACGCGCTCGTCAACTTCCTGGGCCCGACCGGCACGGTTCCCCGCTACTCGTTCCGGGATGTCCTTGACGGGCGCTTCTCGCCGGGCACGTTCACCGACAAGATCGTGCTAGTCGGCCTGACCGCTCCCGGCCTGCAGGACTTCTTCGTGGTCCCGTACCCCGGCGGCATGTTCGGCGTGGAGATTCACGCGCAGGTTCTGGAGAACATGCTGCACAACAGCTTCCTGACCGAGGTGAACCGAGCCACGGTCTTCGGGCTGGCGATCCTGCTGGGGATTCTCGGTGCGCTGATGGCGCGGCTGGCGCGCCCAGTGGTCGGCTTCGCGGCGCTGCTGCTCGCATTGGTGGTGTACAACGCCCTGGCGATGCGTGCCTTCAGCGAGAGCCGAACGGTGTGGCCGATGCTCGGGCCGGGGCTGGCCCTGCTGGCCGCCTACCTGCCGACGGCGGCGATTCGGTTGGCGACGGAGGAGGGCACGCGGCGCCGCCTGCGTACGGAGTTCGGCCGCTATGCGCCCCCGCAGCTCGTCGCGCGTCTGGAGGCGGGGGAGCTTCAGGCCCGGTCGGCGGGGGTCTTGCGCACCGTCACGGCGCTATTCGCCGATGTCCGCGGCTTCACAGCGTGGATGGGCACTGCCGACCCCCGGGCCGTCGTCTCCGTGCTCAACACCTACTTCGGGCGCATGACAGAACTCGCCTTTGACCTGGATGGCACGGTGGACAATCTGGTCGGCGACGAGATCTTCATCACCTTCAATGCTCTCGATGACCAGCCGGATCACATGGTTCGCGCCGCCCACCTGGCCGTGAACATGGTCCACGAGCTGGACGCGCTGAACCGCTGCTGGCAGGAGGAGAAGGTCCTGGACACGCCGCTGCGCATCGGGATCGGGATTAGCTCGGGCGAAGCGGTCGTCGGGAACCTCGGCTCCCAGATCCGCACTCAATACACGGCGCTCGGATCGGTCATCAACCTGGCCTCCCGCCTGCAGGGCCTCAACAAGGAACTCGGCACCACCATCCTTGTGACACGCTCGGTGGCCGAGGCCGTCGCCGAGGAGATCGAGTCCCGCCCGCTGGGCGAGCAGAACGTACGCGGCCATCCGGAGCCGGTCGAGGTCTTCGAGCTGACGGACCGCAAGAGGTCGGCCGCAAGCACCCCTCCGGCGCCCGCTCCAGGAGAGTGAGAGCATGAACACCATCCCTTGTCCGCGCTGCCGACACGACAACCCCATCGGCGCCCGCCTCTGCGACGAGTGCGGCCAGCCGCTGGTGCCGGCGACCATCCGCAAGGCCCTCGGCTACAACCCCGTGCTCTGGCTGAGGGCGACCTCCATCGGCCAGATCGCGCCCTTCCTCCTCCTGCTGCTCCTGCTGCTCGGCGCGCTGGCGCTTCAGCCCTCCGGTCTCGGCTGGCGCCAACTCCTGCTGACCTTCGGGCTGGTAGGCCTGGTGACCCTGGGCGTGACCTTCCCCTTGCTCAAGGGGCAGTATGACTTCTCGGCAGGACCCCTGGCGGCCCTGGCGGCCTGCTGCGCCGTGATGGCCTCGATGATCGGGCCGGGTTGGGCGGTACTGGCCGCGCTGACCGTCGGCTGTTTCGTGGGTCTGCTGAACGGCTTCGTGACGGGCTGGACGCGCCTGCCCTCCGCCATGATCACCATCGCCACCGGCGCGGTCGCGCTCCAGGTCTCCACTCACTTCACCTCGCACAGTGACCTTGCGGTGAGCAACCCCTTCCTCAACTCCCTCGGCGAGACCGACGTCCTGCATATACCGGTAGTGCTGACCCTCTTCCTTGCGGCGCTCCTGCTGGCGAAGGTGCTGTTCAACCGCCCCACCTTCCTGGCGGTCGGCACGGCCCCTCATCGCGCCGAGGCCGAGGGCCGGGCCACAGCCTCCCGAATCCTGGCCAGCTTCCTCGCCAGCGGCTTCATGGCCGGAACCGCCGGCCTGCTCATCGCCTGCTCGGGGCTCCCTGCGATCGGCCTGGGTGGGCAGCTTCTCTGGCTGCTCACTCCACTGGCTGCGGCACTGATCGGCGGCGGCTCCGTCGCCGGCGGCATCGGCAACCTGCGGACCGTCACCGTCGGCGCGGCGGTCGTCGCCACCACGGACTGGCTCTCCAGCCAGGTGGGCCTGCGTGTCGCCGGCCCCATCGCCGAAATCCCGTACCTGGCCGTCGGTATCCTGGGCGACCGTTGGCGGAGCATGACCTGGCATATGCTCAAGCAGGCCCGCATGGGCAACCTCCTGGCCCTCCCCGGCGATCTCCGGCTCCCGATCTTCGTCGGCGTCTGGCGCCGCACACACTGGGTCGTGAAGGCGCTGGGGGTCGTTGGTCTGCTGATCGTGTCCAGCGTGATCTACGTCCTGGTCTGCGCTTCGATCCTGCGCAAGGTGCCCGATGGCTGCGCAGTGCTCGCCCGTGTTTCTGGGGAAGTCCTCGTCACACATCCCGGCGCTCTGCAGGCCGTGCCGGCGCCCGAAGGCACCATTCTGCGCACCAACGATCTCGTGACCACCGGCGCCACGGGCGAAGCGCTTCTTCGCTTCCACGACGGGTCCGAGGTCCGGCTCACAGGGGGCAGCGAGCTAGCGGTCACGGATCTGACCAAACGCCTCAGCGGCGCCACCCTCACGCGCCTCAACGCCCGCGCCGGGGCCTTCTTCGCCCGCGTCCGCCGCCTGGCGACCCGCGACTCGGAGTTCTCGGTGGAGACACCCATCCTGACCCTCGGTGTGCGCGGCACCTCCTTCCAGGTGGCCGTAGGAGACAAGGAGGGGCAGGTCGCCGTCCGCGATGGCACCGTGGAGGTCACGCGCGAACTCAAGTTCACCGACAAGGAAACGGGCGACACGCAGGAAGTGAGCGACGTGCGCAAGGTCGAGGCCGGCCAAGCCGCCCAGGCGGAGGCCGAGGCGAACCGACCGACGGTCGTGCGTCAGTTGAGCCCGGCCGAGGTCAGCGTCCTGAGCCAGACCGAGACCCGCCTCGTGCGGGAGGAGCGCCGCACGATCGCCCGAGCCGTCAGGTCCCGCGGAATGCCCTACTTCTGGGGCTTCATGGGCCTGGTGTACATCTGGTTCTTCTTTGTCGTCTGCCGACCCATGCCCCATGGCTACATCGCCGACATCATCCGCCGCCGGGCCGAGGAGTTCGACAGAATCCACCGGCCGCACCCCACCGATTCGGCGCGATTGGTCGCCTTCGCGCAGATGTGCCTGTACGCCGGCGATGTGAAGAAGGCGGACGAGCAACTGGCCAAGGTCCAGGAGGCCGACCCGAACAGCGAATACGGCAAATGGGCCACTCGCCTGCGCGTTGAGATCGCCCGCCACAGCAAACCCAAGTCGTAACACCGGAGGAGCCCATTCGGGGAGTCCCGTCCGCCGGGAGTGCCGGCACGCGAGGATCTGCCCACGCAACGCAGCGCGCCTCCCCACGTACCAACGCCGGCCGTAATCCCCCTTGCACTATTCTATGATCTAGATTATAATGATCTAGATCATAAATCC
The DNA here is from genome assembly GCA_016869045.1 of Armatimonadota bacterium. Classification (GTDB taxonomy): domain Bacteria; phylum Armatimonadota; class Zipacnadia; order Zipacnadales; family VGFC01; genus VGFC01. The sequence continues at coordinate 18,420 of VGFC01000016.1, read as the reverse complement.
ATCTGCCGGCGCGAAACCGCACGCGCAAGGCCAGCGAGAGATGAGTCGTGGCAACGGAGCGTTTCGTCGGGCGCAAGGCTGAGCTGCAAGCACTGGGAGGCTTCTACGCGCGTCCGGGCGCGCAGTTGTTCGTGCTGTACGGTCGTCGGCGAGTCGGGAAGACCGAACTCGTACGTCAGTTCTGCCGGAACCGGCGGCACCTGTACTTCCAGGCCGCCCAAGAGCCGGACCACGACAACCTCAGTCACTTCGCGGCCCAAGCAGCCCGGGCGACCGGGAATCCCCTCTTCAGGCGCGCGCATTTCACGCGCTGGGAGGACGCGCTGCAGCAGGTCGCCGAGTCCGCTGGTCAGGAGCGCCTGGTCGTGGTCCTGGACGAGTTCCCCTGGCTCTGTGAGGCAAACCGGGGCCTGCCCTCGCTTCTGCAGCGCTTCTGGGACCATCACGGACAGAGCAGCAGTCTGTTCCTCATCCTCTGCGGCTCCTCCATCGGCTTCATGGAGGAGGGAGTCCTGGCGTATCGATCGCCGCTGTTCGGCCGCCGCACAGGGCAGCAGGAGCTTCTCCCTCTGACCTACCGTGAGGCGGCGGAGTTCGTCGGGGGGTACTCGCCGGCAGACCGGTTGCGGGCGTACGCCCTGCTGGGCGGCATCCCGATGTACCTGCAGCAGTTCAGTGACCGGCGTCCGCTCCGGGACAATGTGCAACAGGAGATCCTCCTGCCTCAAGCCCTGCTCCACAACGAGCCGAGCTTCCTGTTGCAGAGCGAACTGCGCGACCCGCGGATCTACAACAGCATTCTCCAGGCAATTGCCTCGGGCCTGACGAAGCACAACGAGATCGCCCAGCGCGTCGATCCACGGCCCGGCGCGATCAGTCGGTATCTTGAGCGCCTTGAGCAGTTGCGCCTGGTGCAACGAGTGGTTCCAGTGGCTGACCGAGCCCCCGGCCGGCGCACGCGGGGCCGGTACTTCCTCCGCGACAACTTCCTGCGCTTCTGGTACCGCTTTGTCATGCCCAACCGCAGCCTGCTGGAGCTGGGCGAGACCGCGCAGGTTTGGCGGGACTCCATTGCTCCGCAGCTGGACGCGTTCGTGGGGCCGGCCTTTGAGCACGTTTGCCGCGAGTACATCCGGCGTCACTGGCGGGAGAAGCTGCCGGTTCCGGCGCAAAGCGAGGTCGGACGCCACTGGGCGAAAGACGTCGAGATCGACCTGCTGTGCCGGAACGCGGACGGCAGTCACTACTGCGGGGAGTGCAAGTGGACAATCAGACCGGTGGGGATTCGCGTCCTGGAGGAGTTGAGACTCAAGACGCAAAGCCTGCCGCCGGCATGGCGCCGCAAACTGCGACACGTGATCTTCTCGCGCGCCGGGTTCACCGAGGCCCTCCGTGCCCAAGCCGACGGCGAGAACGTGATCCTGGTGGACCTGGCGGAGCTGTACGGCGTGGAGTAGGGAAGAGGCGCGAACCGACGGAGGGCAGGGAATGCTCGACATCATAGACGGATTGCTGCGCTGGCTGGATGAAGACCCTGAATCCTGGTCCTGCCGAGCCGTGGCAGCCAACCTCGGGTACCTGAGCCAGTTCGCAGACCAGTTTGCGCGGCGCCCGCTGCCCGATCTCCACGAACGCGAGATCGCCTTCTACGCCTTCCTCTGGCACCCGTTGCACGCGGGCCGGAAGACGAGCGCCGCGTGGATGGCCCAAAGCCTGCGGGAGACATACCGCTTCCTCAGGGCAGAGGGCTTCACCGTCTCCTTCCCGTCCGGGATCACACGGAAGAGCACCTCCGCACGGTATGACGAACTGAAGGCCGTTGTGGCCCAGCAGACGGGACGCCACGCGGCCTTCTTGGGCTGGGCCTGCCGCTGGCCGCAGAAGATGGGCGCGAAGATGCTGATCGGGAAGGCCAGTCAGCGTACACCCGATCCGCGAACCACCGACGAGGCGCTGCTCACCGACTGGTTGAGGGAGTTCGACGCGATCCCACAGGATCAACTCCCTCCGATGCCGCCCATCGACCGACGGAGGGTGCTAGAGGAACTGGCCGTTGGTGTGGGCGATCTCGGATGCCTGACGGTCGAGGGCATCGAGACGCTGATGGTACGAGCCCGCCGGGCCGCCTACGCCAGCGTGGGGCTCGACCCTTACGCCGACGACGACATCGGCCTGAAGCGGATGCTTGATGAGCGGCTTCTGGGCGAGGAATAGGGGTAGACCCGTCCGGGTCTGGCCGAGATGAGGTGCTGGCCCCAACAGGAGGCGCACCATGTCTGCACGTTCCGGAGCACGCGGAAGGTCTGGCCGGACGTGGCGCTTAGCCCCGCAGTCCGGTGGACAGAAGATCCCTGCCACGGTGCAGGAGCGGGTCCGGCAGCGGGTCCTTGCCTGCGCCGAAGACAAGTTCGCCGGGAAGTACTCCCGGCTCGACATCCGCTTCCGCGGAGCTTTCTGCTACATCGATGCCTACCAGGAACCTGAACTGCCCCCCGGCTTCCCCTGGCCTGGCTGCACCGAGACGCCCGACGAGTACCTCGACCGAATGCGGGATACGCCGCTCCACCTCTGCCGCCTGACCTACCTCGGCAGCGAAGACACCTGGGCTGTGGCGATGTACACCTACAGCGGCGAACGTTATGAGCCCTGTGTCTTCTACGACGGGAGCATGACCGGCCCGCCCGAGGACGCCTTCCTGCTCATCGCACAGCTGTACCTGCAATGACAGGCACGCGGCACCCGCGCCGAACCTCAGGGCGGCGCCAGCCTCAACGACGGAACGCCCGCGGCCTCTCGTGAGCAGGGGGAAGGAGCCGGCACGGCGCAGTAAGGGGCGAGAAGCCACCCGGGGAACGGAGGGCGGACCATGAGACGAACGGGTCACGCATTGCACGCCTACGGCCTCTACGGCCCGGCCTTGGCCTTGGCACTACTGGCGGTGGGTCTGGCCTCGGCTGACCCCTGGGCGCCGGGGACAGTCTGGCCGGCGCGGGTGCCGGTGCGCATCGAGGCCGAGATCTCGCGTTCGGACCTGTGGGAGTGGGTGAGGACGGATGGCGGCGAGTGGATCGGCGAGTGGTCCGACGCGGACGCGACGGACTTCCTCCGGGCCGCCGCGCACGCGCTGGGCACCGAGTTGGGCGACGTGGAGGAGGCCCTGGCCCTGCGCGACAGTGTGGAGCGGACCGGCGACCAGTTCCGCGTGACGGTCGTCGGCCGCCACGCCATCTGGCTCGCCGAGCGCGCGGACATTCTGCGCAGCTCCGAGCTGCTCAAGCGCGCGGCGCGGGCGCGGGCCGACGTCGGCTGGGCCGTCGGCAACGATGCAGCGGACCGCCTGGCGGGCAACCGCGGGGTCGCGAGGATCGCCCGCGGTGAGTGGACTTCGGTGAGGGAGATGGCCGAGCAGCTCGAGGCCCTCGCCGCGCTCGGTCCCAGCCGGCTGCTCCGACCCCATCCGGCCTTCGATGCGTGGCTAGCTGGCCCGGGCCGCAACGTGCGAGACGTGAGGGTGCTGGAGGCCCTGCAGCAGGCTCTGCGCCTTTCTCGCCAGACGCCGGAGAGAGCCACCCGGGAATACCTCATCGCGGGTCTCCTGGACCAACGCGAGCGCGACGAACTCCGGGTGTGCCAGGGGACGCTTGACCCGGTGTAGGCCCCCAAGCCGACGAAGCGTCCCTGCGCTCTACCCGCCAACCAGAAGCGCAAGCCAACCTCTCGCTGATTGCGGGCCCACATGCCCGTCCTTCCCGCAGACTCGCGTCGCCGGGAACCGCGGGCTTCCTCCCCCAACAGATTGACGACGCTCCAGTTCGGCCCCTCGATGGGCGGTGCCGCCGGGTTACAGGGCCGCCCCCGGCGCGCCACAAGCCCACGCGAACCCCCGAGTGGGCCTACCCACACCGAGAGCGAGTGCAGCCCCACGTGCGAGCATGAGGTTGTCTCCGGCTACCCGGGATCGTCTATGCGGAGCGTATCTCGCCTCGACAATCCTCCAAGGAGAGGGGCACCTACCGAGGGGCCAGCCACTAGGTGGGACCGACCGCTGAAAGGTGCTGGAGAGCGGTTCCGGGGCCACGTGCAGTCTCGCGCGGCGCGGTACTCATCGCCCCCCCCGACCCCTCTACGGCCCCAGCTCCTGCCTCAGCCACGTTGCCAGCAGGTCACTGGTCGGTGTGGTGTCCCCATCCGTCCTGGCGAGCCACCCGATGCCCTGCGCTTCCACGACCTCCCGGGCGAAGTCCTTCGCGGCCCTCTCTCCGTGGTCAAGCTCGGGCTTCGCGACGGAGGGAAGGACCGCGACGCGGTCCCACTCCGCTTACCCGAAGCTGAGTGACCAGCTCAAAACCCAGCTGTAGGACCGGTAGAACTGCACCTGGGAGAGTGCTGTTCGCGCACCCCTCGACAGCGGCAAGACCGTCTCGCGAGGCGTTACAAGAGTACGCGTACCGGGCCGCTTCAGATCGATCGCCCCATGGACGTGCGGCACCTGCTGGAGTTGCCGAGGGCAGAAGACGAAGTCGAACTCGCCCAGACCGGGGCAGCCGAGAGGGTGTATCTCCGAGAGGTGCAAGCGCAGAGGCAGTGACTCAGAGAACACGCAAGGGCAGTCAGCGAGGAAACGCTGCCACTTGGGTCCGGTCGTGTTGGTCCTCCTCAGTACGGAGGCGAACCAATCAGGGGCCTCACGCATCCCCGGCCAGTCGTACGCGAATTGCCTCCCACGTCGCTCCTGCGCATATGTCCTGCCAGCCCATTCGGTGCGGTCACGGTGGCCCTAGACGCCCGCGAGAGGCACTCCTGCGTCGCCCATGCAGTGCCTCTAGCGCCGCCCTACACTCGCACTCCGCGCGGCCAGGCCCTGCCGTCGGCGTCCCGCAGCCGCACAGCGCGCCGCGCGTCTGCTCAGTTACGACTGCAGTACGGGAACCGGCCACGCGCTGACGAGCCACCAAATGCATGTGAATCGCGGTCAGAAAGTGAGGCGGTTGACGGGGGAAAAGTGAGGCAGTTGGCCCCTGTATAACCCGCCGGAAGGCGGGTGTCAACGGTCCGTCGGATTATCGGTTGGTGCGGTGGCCTCGCGTGCCCAGCGGAGCAACCCTCAGAATTGCGGAGCGGGAGCGCGTGCCGTGGCGGTGGCCTCCTCTGCTCACTGGGCAGCCGGTGTCGTTCCTCGCGGCTTCTTGAGCTGTTGCTTGGCTTCGCGGAGCCGATAGCTGGGCCCATTGGCTTCCAGGATGTGGATGTGATGGGTGAGGCGGTCCAGGAGGGCTCCGGTGAGGCACTCGTTGCCTATGACCTCGACCCAGTTCTCGAAGGGCTGGGTGCAGAAGGTCGGCGCAGACCCAGCTTCCCACGTACGGCGCGCGGATCCGGCGAATGGCCTCCAGGGCACCGATGAGCCGCAGATCGCCCAGGTGTGCACGCCGGTCGCCAGCGTCGCCACCGGTTCGCTGGCACTCTCCAGGGCGCGCACTTCGGCCGAGGCCAGCGCGGCTCCTTCGTCGGCCGCGCGTTTCCCCGTGCGCCGAGGGCCAGGAGCTTGCAGGCCCGTCCCATCCGCGATGCTCTTCCTGGCCGACTGCCGGGACTCCCGGTGCCTCTTGCCGCAGTGCCCAGAACGAGGCGCGGTAACGCAGGAGACGGCTCCGCTGGGGAGGTTCGGTCAGGTCTGACACGGTGAGAGACGAGTGTGGGTTAGGGGCTATGGAGAACGACGTGACCAAGGTCTACTATCTCAAACGGCACGCAATGAAGCGTTCCTCAGGTGCCGTCTCTTTGTGCCCTTCGCACACCCCTCTCCCCTGAGTTGGGAGACGGCTCGCGTACCGGACATACGAGGACAAGGGGGGCTGATTGGCCCAGCCCATTCGGACCTAGAGTGGCTTCGCGGGGGAAGGTCACAGCCGTCCGAAGTGTCACGCGAGACTGAGTATCTCACTCCTTCTCAACTGACCAGTAGCAGTCACCAGTCCCACATGGCACGGCCGTCGGCGTCAGCCACTTGCTGTGTCCGTCGCAGAAGGCATGGTTGGCGCCGGCATTGTGACGCGATCCGGCAGCTCGCCAATCGCCGCGGAGGAAGTCGTGCGTCTTGTACGTGTACTGGAGGCGTGGTGGCCCCGAAGTGCTGTAGTCGTTGTCCATGTCCGTGTACGCTATGACCGATGCTGGGTCTTGGATGGCGGCCAGCCGCTTTGCCGGCGGCGGCGTGGGTGGCGCCGGGTTGTACGCGACGGCGTGCACGATGTTCATCCCATAGCCCCCGCGCTGGCGGTAGTCGGGGATCGACCCATCGAACAGCGCGCCACCCGGGCCGTAGCTGGGGCACTGTAGGATCTGCGCATTGCGGCAGTACGGAACGAGGAGAATGCGCCAGGTGTAGTCCCCAATGGACCACGTCAGCGAGTTGTCGAAGTCCACAACGCAGTCCGGGAAGATCTCATCGTAGTCCTGCGCATACATGAGTGACGCCATCCCGAGCTGGCGCATGTTGGCAAGGCAGGACGTCTGTCGGGCCTTCTCGCGTGCCTTGGCGAACACCGGGAATAGGATGGCCGCCAGGATCGCGATGATCGCGATCACGACGAGGAGTTCGATGAGGGTGAAGCCTCTGGTCACAGTCACTTGCCTCCCTTGCCCCGCCTCGTGGCAGTCCCGGTCACAGCCCGCTTCAGCTATCGTAGCCGATCCGCGGATCCCAGAACCGCTCGGGGTTCGTGGAACCACCCAGTGAAGCATCGAACCAGTTCGGGTCGTTCATTGCGCCCCATGGGGTGCTGCCCGTAAACCCCTGGTAGACCTTCACGTGCCCATCACCGTAGCAGACCACTACCGTGCGGATGCCAGGTCGAGGGTCGGGGATCCCCAGGTTCTCACCATGGAAGTCCCGATGCTCGTGGATAATGACCTGCTGGGCGGGTACGGCCCGGTCCTGCAGGCGGACCGGCCTTCCCCACTGAACGGCGGCGCACTCCAGACACCAGCGCCAGTAGTACGAGAGGCGGCTCGTGCTGCTGGGGTCGCTGGGGCAGTGGAAGAACTTGCCCATCTTGGTGTAGGGGGCGATCTCGGCGGGGTAGCCGCTCTCATGCCGGGCGTGAGCCTCCGCCGCCGACCCCGATGCGCCGAAGTCCCCAATGACGACGCCCGGTGTACCGAGGCAGCTCGGCAGGTGCTCGTCGTAGTCCTGGGCGTACATCAGGAAGGCCATCCCAATCTGCTTCAGGTTCGAGACACAAGCGGCTTGCCTTGCGCTGTTCCGCGCCCTCGCGAACACCGGGAAGAGGATGGCCGCGAGGATCGCGATGATCGCGATGACGACAAGAAGCTCGATCAGAGTGAAGGCAGCTGCTCGTCTCATCTCCAGCCTCCTTTGCCTCCGTTGCGGCCTCGTGTGACCGACCTCAATCCCAGCGTCCGATCAGGACAAAGGGCGCCCAGTAGTAGGGCTCGGCATACTGCCGGTCTCTCAGCAGGCTGAGTTGTGCGGCACGCAACGCTGCGGCCTTGGGCTTGCCCTTGGCGAGCTGGTGGTAGAACTCGCGCATGAGCAACGAGGTTGACCGATCATCGACCCGCCACTGCGTCGCAACCGTAGTCGGTACCCCTGCGCACAGAAGCGCCCACGTCAGCCCCATGACGCCTTCGCCGCCCATGGTTCGCCCGTTCGCGCTCTCGCAGGCCGACAGGACGGCCATGTCGGCGTTCCACTCCAGGCCGGCGATCTCCCGGGCTTCCAGGAAGCCATCCTCGCAAGACCCCTCGGGCGGCTGGGCGAGCACTAGCGCGCTGTAGAGCGGGTTCACTGCGTCGATGAGACCGTGGGTCGCGAAGTGCAGGATCCGCCGCCCCGGTGCGGCCTGCTTGACCTGTTCCTCCGTGGCTCCCGCCCCAACCAGGAGCACGGCGTCGTCGCCGTACACGGTCTTGATGGCCTCGCCTTCGTCCCGGGCAAACGGCAGGGAGCCCAGCGTGGCCCGAGTGGTTGCCGGACGCCAGTACCGCCCGCCGAAATCCGGGTCGGCGCAGACCAGCGTGCCGGTTGCCGGAGCCCGATCTCTCGCTCCGAAGGACTCGCCTCGGAGACGACGCAGTAGCGTGGCACTGGGAGCGTAGACCACCTCGCACGTCTCGATCAGGTAGCGGCCGTTGGCTACGAGCGCCTGGAACGGCAAGTCGTGCAGGGGCCCGTCGGGGACGACGATGAGACGGCGGACGCCAGACAGCTGCCTCTCGCACGGACCCAGGAGCTGCAGGTGGAACGTCTCCGCCGTCTGGCGGTACCCGTCGGTCCGCCCATCCGGCCGCCGACGCATCTGGTTCAGTTGCGCCGTCAGGAGGCGGGTCTTCTCTGCCAGGGCGGCGTGACCGACGTCCAGCACGAAGGCCACAGGTTGGCGGCCCGAGCGGTCTGGGACCACGAGGACCGTTGTTCGGTCCTCGTCAACCACGAACTCCACGATTGCCGTGTGATCGGGCAGGAACGAGCGCGCCTCCTCGACCGTGAGGGGAGACACTTCCGCACGCCGGACGGCCAGTTCCGGATGCCGAGCCAACAGCGCCGTCTGAAACTCCCGCAGAAGCCGGCGCGCCTCTTCACGCTCCCGGTGCAGCCGGTCCGTGTCCGTCTGCTCGTCCGTCCGGGCCAACTGCCGAGTGAGCAGACCGACGCGCCCGAGAAGCTGCTGTTCCTCCCGCACTTCGTCCTCCGTCATGCCACGGGTCAAGCGCATCCCGCCGGCGGCCAAGACGTGCAGGAGTGCCTGACCACGACCCCGCTCGGCGCACGCGAAGGCCTCCTCCGGCCTCCCCCGTTGGGCCTCCAAGCCGACGAGCCGCGCGTACGCCACACTGCCCGAAGCGCCAATCTGAGCGGCGACATAGGGATCAGCGGAGCCCTCACGGACCCGCTCGGCCGCCACCATGGCTGAACGGTACGCCTCGGCGGCATCGTCCAGCCGCGAGAGGCATGTGAGGGAGTCTCCCTCGGTGATCCCCGCCTTCATGCTCAGCAGCGGATCGTCGCCCATGCCCTCCCGGGCTTGGGCCACGGACTGCAGCGCCGCGCTGTACTCTCCGGCTTGCTGGCCAACTCGTGCGAGGCCGAGGAGCACGGTCGCCGCTTCGCGACGGCGGCCTTCCTCCCGGTAGAGCGCGAGGGCGCGCTCCAGGTCCAGTCTGGCTTCGGGGTAGTGACCCACGACGCGACAGGCTTCACCCAGACGCTCTCGGAAGTCGGCCATGCGTGTCCGGAGTGCCAGCTCCGTTGACAGGCGCAGGCCTTCCTCGAAGCGCTCGACCGCCTCCGGACAAAGCCCGGTCTCGAGGAGCACGGTTCCCAGGCCCGACAGGGCCCTGAGCTCCTCTTCGCGACTCCCGAAGTCGCGCGCCAGGGAGAGGGCGGCTCCGTAGTAGAGCCTGGCGTTCGGGTAGTCGCCCATGAGCTGGTAGAGACTCGCGATGTTCTCCATCGTGTGACTGCGGATCTCGATGTTTGCGGCATGGGACAGGGCCTTGAGATGGTAGTCGAGAGCTCGGTCATAGTCGGCCTTCTCGAAGTAGACGTTGCCCAGGTTCGTGAGTCCCTGGGCGACCTGGAAGCCCCGGTCGATGTCCTTTACGAGGTCTACGTAGGCCCTGAAGCACTCGGCCGCCTCATCCAGGCGATCGGTCTCCCTCAGGGCCTCGCCGAGGTTGTTCATGAACGTGCCCTGCAGACTCGTGGCTCCCTTCTTGGCGAATACGGCGATGGCGCGCTCATAGGCCGGCACCGCAACATCGTAGCGTCCCTCGCGGTGGTCCTGCAGGGCGATCCCGGCTTCGGCCCACGCGAGTCCGACCTCACTCTCCGATTCGCGCCACAGGGGCACCGAGCGCTTCCGCGCCTCCAGGCCCTCCAGGAACTGGCCAGCCTTGTCGTAGATGAAGGCGATCTGCATCAAGCACTTCGCCTGCTGCTCAGCATTGCCTCGGCTTTGGTGGATGCCTCGTTCGTGGTCCAAACACGCTATCGCCCGGCCGAGCTGCCCCGTGTTCTCGCAGGCCCATGCCGCCTCGTTCCAGTAGGCGACGGCCTTGTCGAGTTCTCCCAGCTCCTCGGCGAGCTTGGCCACGGCCTCCCAGGCGCCGGGGCCCTCCCCTCCTCTGCCGGCGGCCTGAGCCCGGTCCAGCGCCTGCTCCAGGGGCGTCTCATCTGCGCAGACGCCCGGTGTGCCGCCCCCCGTTGCGAGTCCTGCAGTCACCGCAAAGGCGGCAAGTCGGGTCAGCCACAACACCATCGTGCACACCTCCCTGCGCAGCAACGCTGCAGGACCCAAGCGGCCTGCCTAAGGCACCTCTCGCGCGGCGAGCAGTGGGAGCCATGACTCCAGTTCAGCCTTGGTCAGGGCCGGCTCCGTCTGCCGAGCGAGCAGTCGGACCGCCTCGCCGCCGAACCCCCGGGACGCCATGAGTAGGGCTTTGGCCGTGACCAAGGCTGCCGGATCGCTCCCCTCAGCGTTCCTGTCGAGCGCAGCGGCAGCAGCAACGGCGGCCTCGACTCGGTCGGGGTCAGCGATGCGGAACCAATAGGGCCCGTCTGTTGATCGGGCCCCGGTCTCCGTGTCCGCCACCTCCCACCAGTACTCGACCCCGCGCCGCAGCGCGGGGGCATCTAGGGGATAGGTGGTCTGCGGCTCTCTCGACGGCGGGCTCTGCCAGACCCGCCGGCCTTTGCCATCGAGGATGATGAGCTGGTAGCTTCCCCCTCGGCTCGGACGCCACGCGAAGTCCGGTTGCGCGCACGTCACGAGCGCGTCGCGCGGCCAGAGACCGTCAGGACCGCCCGTGTCGAGAGGTCGGCTCGCCGGGGAGATGTGACGGGCTGCGTCGCCGGGCGGCCGCAGACGCGCGACGATGTAGCGCCAGATCCGCTTCACGGGTCCCGGGTTCTCCGGAGGTGACCCCGGTGGCTTGACCTCGAACGTGCTCTTCTCCTCGCCGGCCACGATCCGCTGAGGGGGCCCGCACGGAAAGCACAGGACCGCCTGGCCCTTTGGCCCCACGATCACCTGGTCACCGACGTGGAGGCCGTATGGGGGGCAGGCTTCCGAGCTCCTTCCCTCGCGCAGCACGGACACGGGACCGCAGGTCATCGTCACGACCGCCGCCACCGGCTCGTTCGACGCCCAAGCGAAGCCCGACAGCAGGCTCAACACGACGACGGCAGCGGAAGATGTGCTATCACGGGGCTCCATGGGGTTCCTCGCTCCAGTCAGTACAGGACAGCGTGAGGCATGGCCACGTGCCTTCGCCTCTTGGGCGCTCCACCGTGACCGCCGCGTAGCGGGCGACGGTTTCGGCACCAACCTCGCCGGCAAGATCGGCACTGACCAGGATCCTGAAGCCGTCTCGCTTGGCGGCCTCCTGCAACTCGAAGGCCAGGTTGATCGTCTGACCCAGGGCCGTGAACTCCGCACGTCGGTGGAAGCCCACGAACCCGATCCACGCTGAGCCGTAGGTGGCGGAGACGACGTAGTCCAATCGCGCGCCAGTGGCCTCAGACCACGCCGCCGCAGGCCCGCCGGCAACTGCCCTGTCGATGCCTTCCACTGCCCGGAGAGCGCGCTGCCCGGCATCGTGATGCTTCCCCTCGGACACGAACAGCGCCAGTAGACCATCACCAAGGAACTTGCTCACCATCCCGCCGGCATCCACAACCTCGGCTGCGACGACACCCAACAGATCCGCGAGGAGGCTTCCGACATGCTCCGGCCGAGCCCTGGAGGCGAGTTCGGTGGAGCCGCGAATGTCGAACGTCAGCGCGGCCACGGGCGACACCTGTCCTTCACCTGGCACGACCTCCAGGGAACGCTCGATCCGGGCCGCCAGATCAGGGCTGACGAGTTGGCCCAGCGTCCGCGACAGCCGCCACCGGTCCAGCCAACCGATGGCCATGGCGTGCGTCGCGCTGCCGAGCAGTACCGGCGCAAGCCCCAGTATGTGTCCCGTCGTGCCGAACAGGCCGAGACTGACTGCCCCGCCACCGACCAGGATGACCCCGAAGCCGACGGCTGTCCCCACAACATTGCCCAGGCGTGTCAGGAGCCAGGTCAGTATCCCGGCTGCGCAGAGCACCAAGGCAGCGTCCACGAGCGGACCTGCCTGTGCTCGCCGGCGCGAGGCCAGCAGCGCGCACAGCGCAGCAGCCTGCACGTCGACACCCGGGACGGAGCGCACCAGGGTCCCGCCTTCGGCGAGGCCCCGTGGGTCAGCGATGAGCAGCACATCGCCCCCCAGGCTGTCGGTTCGTCCAATCACGACGATTGAGCCGGCCAGCCAGTTGCGAGGGATTGCGTGGCGGTTCACGGCCAAGAGTGGGTAGCGCCCTACGCTCCGCTCCACCTGTGCGCAGTCGATCGGAACGGACCGGTCCGGGAGGCGTCCGCCATGGCCCGCCTGAGCCGCCAACGACTCCGCCACCGCAAAGGCGAGAGAGGGTTTGCGACCCCACGGTGTCGTCACGGTCGGCGGAACCGCCCGAGCCTCGCCTTGGGGACCCGCGAGGACGTCGGCGCACGCCACCCGAGCCACCTGCGCGAACCGTTCAAGGGGCCGGGATGGCTCCGCTGACCACGCACTGCACACCAGGAAGACGGGAGTGCCTCGCTCAGCGACCGTACGCAGCGATGATTCGAGAGCGTCGTCCTGAGCGGAGGGAACGTCGAGCAGCAGGTCGATGCAGACGGCAGCTGCTCCCGCGTCGACTGCTGCCCTGATGGTGTCGCTCAGAACGTCTCTGGGGAAGAGGCTGGGGGGCGGCCACTCGCCAAGACTGCGGAAGTCGTCATCGCCGGCGACGACCAAGCTGACGGGGACCCTGACTGGGGTGGGCTCGGTGCCCACCACGAGGCCATCGAGCCATGCAACGGTGAGGCTCCCGAAGTAGCCAACCCGGAAGGCGGCCACAAAGACAAGCCCCGCAACGCTCCCAAACAGCCAAGTCGCCAGCGACCGACGTAGCCGCCTGCCTCTCGGCCGCCTGCGTGCTAGCTGCGTCTGGGCCAGCGCATAGGACGCCTCCTCCGCGCGGCCCCCAGGTGTGGCCACAGCACCACCCCTTCACCCGAGCAATGGGCAGGGGAGGACGACTGCTGCCCGCCGAACTCACTTCATTCGGAGCAATTCGCCCCCCTTGGAGCAACTCCTGCAACCAACACTGGGCGGCCCTCGTGGTTTTCCACCGGAATGGGGCCCCCTCCGGTGGCAGGTGATCGGCACATTCTGCCGCAGCTGTGGGTGTCGTCGGCTCGCCACAGTCATCGCGCCAGTAGTGGGGAGACGGAGGACCCCGCTAACCAACTGCTCTGGAGTTCGCTATGGCACACCTGGTTTCCCCGCTCCCCCGGCATTGGCACAGACTGCTCCACAGCCCCGCAGGAACGCGCCACAGGCGCGCGCGAGGCACGGTAGTGGGGCGCGCAACCCGTATGCCGAGATGAGCCCGTTTCCCCTCCCCCGGGATCGTCTATACGGGGCGCCCCCTGCGCCCCATTCCCCTTGTCCAGGAGGGCGTAGAGAGAGACGCGACTGAGGAGGTGTCAAAGCGAGGGTATCCGGGAAGCGATGGCGAAGGCACTGCAACGCCCTGCGACCTCACAGCTCACTGGGCTACCGGTCACTGGCCCCCGAAGCGATCCGGCTCTGCCCTCCAGGGCTGGCTAAGCCTCCCCTTCCGGGCAGGGCTGAGCGGACCGGATCTGTGACACTGTGAGTGGTACTAGCCTTGGGGGAAGGTCAAACGCCGGTGCCAAGCTCACCAACTGCCGCCGGCGGCCTCAGAGGCGGCGCAGATTGGTTCTTGGGCCTTACGCCCTGCTCCGGCAGATGCACAAGTCGGCCGGCCCGTAGTTCAGGGCGACCGCACCTCTGCTGTGCTCTACCTCAGGCGTCCCGGTACATGATGCGCGACTGCGGGCGGGATCTTGGTGTACCACCTGGCACGGTCGGAGACATCGCGGCGGCCGGCGCAATGGACTAGGGAGCGTGACACCATGCGGGTGTGCCGCCTTGTTGTGCTCGCCGTGCTGAGCGCGCCGTCTGCTTGGGCGGCGGACGTGCCCGGGCTGTCGCCGGATCTGCAGCCTCATGTCCTGCTGTATGCTTCGTTCGATGGCGCGGCCACCGCCGAGATCGCGCGCGGCATCCCTGGGCCGCTTGTGGCCGAGGGACTGCAGTTTGGGCCGGCCAAGACTGGTCAGGGCCTCGCCGCCGACCAGAGCACTCGCTGCGCCTACGCCACCGCCGGGAACTTCAGTCCTGCGCAGGGCACGATCATGATGTGGGTCAAGCGCGGCGCGGGGTCAGACGCGCTGATCGCGTTTGGCCCGTGGTATGGCCCGGACTTCGTGACCTTCCGGGTTGCAGAAGGGCAAGACGTCACGTGCAGCCACCTCAAAGCTGGCGGGAAGATGCTGGCGGCGCTGGAGACGCCGGGCGTGCCCGCGGCAGGCGAGTGGCACCACGTGGCGGTCACGTGGGACCGCAAGCAGCTGCGGATCTTCGTGGATGGCGTCCAGCACGGCAGCGCCACCGTCACCGGTGTCTTAAGCACGGCCACCCTCCCCGACCGCATGTGGATCGGCACGTCCGCGGAGGGCAACTATCCCGCCAACTCGATCATCGATGATCTGTGCCTTCTCGATGTGCCGCTGACGGCGGATCAGTTGGCCGCGTATGTGGACCCAGCCGTCGCCGTGCAACTGGGCGTCCGGACCACCAAGCGCCAGGCCAACGAGCTGCGCACGCTCTTTCACCTCAGCTTCGACGGCACCGACCCTCTGAGGGCCGACCCGGCCGCCGGCAACCCCGTACCCGCGCAGCAGGACAAGTTGCAGATCGTGCCCGGGCTCTCCGGCAAGGGCGTGTTGCTGCAAGGCGAGGCAGTCCTGGCGTATGAAGAACCGGGCAACCTGGACAAGGACTACGGCAGCTTCGAGATGTGGGTCAAGTTCGGCTTCGATGAGGCCAACCCACCAGCATGCCCGTGCTTCTTCAAGGAGGACGCGCCACTCGGGCCGGTGCCGGTGGACAACATCTGGCTGTGGATGAACAACGCGGGCGGCTTTGGGACGCTGCGGTGCGACCGGCGCGTGTCCAGGGCGATGGATGACGTCATCTACGCCTCGGTGCCCGGCGGCGTCGTGAAGGACACCTGGCACCAGATCGTGCTCAACTGGGACTCGCAGGTCGGCCAACGGCTGTACCTCGACGGGCAGAAGATGGCCAACTTCGTCAGTGACCGCCCCTTCGGCGTGCGCGGCTTCACGTGGAAGCCGCGGGAGCACGCGCGCTTCTTCCTGGGCAATCGCGGGCGCGATGTCTACCACAGCGCCGAGCCGGTGTGGGGGGCGTGCGAGAGCGTGCTGGACAGCTTCAGCATCTACAGCCGCCCGCTCAGCGATATGGAGGTGGCGGCCCGTTATGTAGCGGGCTTCGGCGCGCCGAACGTGCCGCCACTCATCCTTGTCCGCCACGCCGCTGCCATCGAGGGCGAAGCCTATCAGCCCGTCTTCGACCTCAAGAACATCCACGACGCGCCGCTGAGTGGAAAGCTCGAGGTCACGCTGACCGGCGGCCCGGCGGACAAGGCCGTTTTCTCCAGCACAGTAGACGTCCCGCCCCAGGGCCAGTCGTCCGTCACCGCGGCGCCGCTCAAGCTCACTGCCGGGCGCTACGCTTTCGTCTACGGCTACAACGGCCGCAAGGTTGGCCAGCAGACCCTGAGCGTGCTCGCGCCGCTGCCCCAGCCCGGCCCCGACGGTGCGCCCGTGCTCATCTGCAGGTACGATGCCGTCGCCATGCGCGAGGCAAAGGAGAACTTCCGCGAGTCGGCACCCTCGCAGATCGGCACGCTAGACGGCACGCGCTATGTCGAGGCCGGGGCGGCACGATTCGCGCGACTGGCCTTCCGCTTTGCGGCCAAAACCCCGGGGAAGCCGCATCTGCTGCGTGTGTTCTACCCCGATGACAAGGACCGGGCCTTCGACCTCATCGTTAACTCGCCGGGCTTCCCCTGCACCTATGACACGCAGGGCGGCGTGCTGACTGGCCGAGAGTTCGAGAACACGGGGCAACTCCAGCACTACGACTTGCTCTACTGGCCGCGCGAGAAGGACCAGGCGCTGTTCCTGACCACGTGGATCAAGGGCGCGCCGGCGGCGATCAGCGGGTTCGAGGTGTACGAGTTGCCGGGCCTTGCGCCGTCGCCTCTGGCGGCGAGCAGTCCGGGCAAGCGCCGCCTCGGCCTGTACTGGGAAGACATGATGATCAGCGAGGCGTTCGGCGGGCGACAGCGCGAGACGGACGGCACGCGCTTCACTGGCGACATGGCCGACCGCATGATCGCCACCATGCGCGCGACCGGGCAGAATGAACTCATCTACCCGATCTGCTTCTACCAGGGCCCGAGCTACCCGTCGCTTGCCGAGAACCTCCTGGGGTGCTCCGGCCTGCGCCACCCGCAGGAGTACGTGGATCTTCTGCTGGAGCGCTTCGAACAGGCCGGCGCGCCGGGCGAGTTCGGCTTCCTGCCCTCGATCAACTGTTGCCTGTCGCCGAGCATTGTCCTGCCGGTCGAGGAGTTCGTGAACACCCCGGAAGCCGGCTATCTGCGGGTGGACAACCGGGGCAACATGGTCTCTGCTGAGTGGCCGCAGATGAACGCGCTGCACCCGCTGTACCAGGAGCGTTTCACGGCGCTCATCCGCGAGATGTGCACGCGCTGGGGGAATTCGCCCGTCTTCCAGGGTGTGCAACTGCACCTCGTCTATGAGAGTTCGTTCTGGCTGGCTGATGCCAAGTGGGGTTACGACGACTTCACCATCGGTCTGTTCGAGCAGGACACGGGCATCAAGCTCCCGGCCTTCACCGGCGAGGACCGCTACGCCCAGCGGCACGGCTGGCTCATGCAGGAGAAGAGGATCGAGTGGCTGGACTGGCGCTGCCGCAAGATCAAGCAGTTCTACGCGCGGCTGGCGAAGGTGCTCTCCGACACGCGGCCCGACCTGAAGCTCATCCTCGGGCTGCGCTACATGTCCGAAGGCGACGGCAACCTTCCTCTGTGGGAGCAGTCGGGCCGCAGCATGAAGGCGGTCTACCGCGGGGCGGGGCTGGACTTCGACCTGCTCGCCCAGATCCCCAACGTCGAGGTCCAGAAGTACCTCTTCCCTTCCGCCATCGCGTGGCGGCGGCTGGGCGCGACCGGCAACGCCATGTACAACGGCCTGGAGATGCGGCGCAACGGCGAGCTGCAGGACACGATCACGCGGGGCGGGCAGCAGACCGTCAGCATCAACCAGCACATCGAGTACTTCGAGTCCGACATTGACGCGCGCGAGCCGATCAAGGACCTGTGGTGGAAGGGCCCGGAGTGGCGCGTAGCGGGGCTCATGCCGGGCGGACGCAACTGGCTGGAGCTGTTCGCCGAAGCGGTTGCGCTCTACGACGCGCCGATGGTCACCATCGGCGGCTTCATCGTGGGCACGATGGGTCACCAGGACGAGATCACGGAGTTCGCAAAGTCCTACCGGCCTCTGCCCGCGGTGAAGTTCGACACGATCGAGGGCACGTCGGACACGGCGGTCGTGCGGGTCGGGCCGGATGGATATCTCTATGTCGTCAGCCGCTCGCCGTTCCCGGTCACCGTGAACCTGAAGGGCCCGGCAACGCTGACGGACCTATCGGACAACACGCAACTGAGGGGGCCCGACCTGCGCATTGCGTTGAAGCCCTATCAGTTACGCAGCTTCCAGGGCGCGGTCACGCCCGCGAACGTGAGCATCGCCGGCTATGACCTCCCGCCGGAGCGTCGGGCGAAGTTGCTGGCGGCGACGGAGCGGTTGCGCGCCACCGGGCCGGCCGGGGCGGCCATCGCGGACCGTCTGCAGAAGGAACTCGATCAGCTCAACTACACGAAGTGCAAGCTCGTTCTCGAGGAGCCGGCATCGCTGGACCTGCTGGAGGAGCGCAGTGCCCAGGGATGAGGTCTTCCACGGCAGCAACCCGACGGAGGGCGTGGCGCTGACCGATGAGGTCGTGTGCGTCGACACACTCATGCACAGCGGCCACCGCGCGCACGGCGGCTTCCGCCTGCATTACAGCGATACGGTCCTGACGACGGGCAACGGGCGGATGTGGGCCGACTGGGCCGTGACCGGCCTGCGCCCCGGCGTGCTGTTCGGGCTGCCCTACGTCGGCTTCCTCTCGCAGCGCCACCGGCTGCCGCTGGTGTTCGGCTGGCTCGAAGCAACCCTCGAGATCGGCGGCGAGACGCGCACAGCCTACCGCGTCATCTCGTGGACCGAAGCCGACGCGATCCCCGTCTCGCACTTCAGCGGCGGGGCGTGGGAGGCGCGGGCGTGGTGCAGCGTGATCCCC
>VGFC01000015.1 GCA_016869045.1 Armatimonadota bacterium | reverse complement strand
CACCCCCCGACCCCCTCTCCTGAAGGAAGAGGGGGAGAGCAACGCTGGGCTGAGCCGTTGGCGTTGCCCCCTCTCCCTTCAGGAGAGGGGGTCGGGGGGTGAGGCGGGCAGCCTCGACCTCGCGCAGGTTGCCGATCACGTACATGCCGTACTGCTTCGCCTTCTCGGCGATGGCGTTGCTGAGCGGGCCCGGGATCGGTTCGCCCTCGGTCTTGACGCACTCCGTCGGCAAGCACACGATGTCCGAGCCGACCATTCCCGCCTCGTCGAGGCGATCGAGCACCGAGTCGAGCGAGCGCCCCTCGTCGCTCCAGGGAAGGGTGACGACGCTCGCGCGGATGCGCTTGAAGCGGCGCTTGCGCGCCTCATCCTGGATCGTCCGGTTCGCTCCGTCGGGGCCGACGAAGGCGGCGTCGTCGATGGCGATGTCCGCCTCGACGTTTGGCGAGGCGCCTACCGCGACGATGATGTCGGTGACGAACCCATCGTCGGCGTTCCGCTCACCGCGAACGCACCAGGCCTTGAGTTCCTGGTAGGCGTTCGACACGGCAAGCTTCTGCCACTCGGCGGAGGGCTGCACGGTGGGGCCGTGGTAGATGAAGCCGAAGGTGCCGATACCGATCTTGATGCTGACCGGCACGTTCGTCTTCACCCAGAAGGAGATCTCCTCCAGTTGCGGTATGATCGGGACCGGGCTGTCGGGCTTGAGGTTCCAGTAGGAGAGGTGATTGGGCGTCTCGTCGCCGAAGCGAAGATGGAGTCGGCCGCCCCAGCCTTCGCGGCCGAGGTTCTCCGCCGCGCCGTTCGCCAGGACCTCGGTTGGCTTGTCGCCCCACGTGTGCGCAAGGAGGTCTTGGGCGGGGGCGCCGTCGAACGTCGTACGCCAGATGTCCTCGGCCCCGGCGGGGAGACAAATCACCAGCACAGACGTGATCGTGATCACACTTGGCGTCATTGTGGGCTCCCGGGCGTCCATCAGTCGAAATCGGATTCGCCGTCAGAGGAGGGGCGTCCTGCCCGTCCGGGGAATGCGGCAGGCAGCATGGCGTCGGCAAGCGGGTTTGTTGACACCCAACTCAGGGTATAGGTATAATCCGACTGACGCATGGTAGGATGAGAAGTGGCCCCATATGGGGTAGGGTTACTGTACTCCCTGCGCTCATCGCATAGCGCGGGCGGTCTGCCGTCCGTGCTCGTCTGCATTTCGCACGAGGGGACCTCGACTACACGCCACGTGGCGAGAAGGTGGTAACTCATGCGGGCTTCTGCACGCCGCCTCATGATCGGGCAGATTCTGGTGCAGAAGGGCTTGATCACCGAGCAGCGACTCAACGAAGCGCTCGAGATGCAGAAGCAGACGACGCAGAAGATCGGCGAGGTCCTGGTGGACCTGGGGTACGTCGATCAGCGCCAGCTCTTCGAGGCGCTTGCCGAGCAGCAGGGCTTGCGCTTTGTGGACCTCACGCGTTACTCCGTCGATCCCGCGATCGCCCAGCTTCTCGACCGCGCCACCGCGGAGCGGCACAAGGCGATTCCCATCGCTCGCGGCGACGGCACGATGCAGGTCGCGATGGCGGAGCCCGACAACGTCATCGCCCTGGACGACCTGAAGATGCGGTTGCAGGTGGCGGTGGAGCCGTTCCTGGCGGTCGAGGAGGCGGTCAACCAGGCCATCTCGCGCGCCTACGAATCCGCGCCCCGCGGAGGCACCGCGACGGCTACCGCGACGGCCGCCTCATCCGGCGGAGGCGGGAGCCGGGACTTCAGTGGTGTGGACATCGCGAAGCTCACGGAATCCATCCGCGACTCCCGCTCGCTGGGCACCGAAGAGGACGTGGTATCCGAGTCCGAGCAGCGGATCGACACCGACCGCCTGACGGACATGACCGAAGAAGCGCCGATCATCAAGATCACAAAGGTGATCATCCAGCGCGCCATTGCCGAACGGGCCAGTGACATCCACGTCGAGCCGATGCGCAAGGGCGTCCGCGTCCGCTACCGGATCGACGGCGTCCTTCACGAGGTCCTCCCGCTGCCCCGCTACGTGCACGCGCCGCTCATCTCCCGTCTGAAGATCATGGCCGAGATGAACATCGCGGAGCGCCGCGTTCCCCAGGACGGCCGCATCCATATCCGCCACGGGGACAAGGACTACGACCTGCGCGTCTCGGCGATTCCCACGACGCTGGGCGAGAAGATCGTCATGCGGATTCTGGACAAGTCCAGCGTTCTCATCGGTCTGGACTCGCTGGGGCTGGTGACGGACATGCAGGCGGAGCTGGAGAAGCTGATCGTGCAGCCGAACGGCATGATCCTCTCCTGCGGCCCGACGGGAAGCGGCAAGACGACGACGCAGTACTCGGTCCTCAACAAGATCAACTCGGTCGAGAAGAACATCATCACGATTGAGGACCCCGTCGAGTATCAGCTCGCCGGACTCAGCCAGGTCCACGTGAACCGCAAGGCGGGTCTGACGTTCGCTGTCGCGCTGAAGTACTTCTTGCGGCAGGACCCGGACATCATCATGGTGGGAGAGATCCGCGACCTGGAAACTTCGGAAATCGCGATCCAGGCCGCTCTCACGGGCCACTTGGTGCTCAGCACGCTGCACACGAACGACGCGCCGTCCACGACGACGCGTCTGGTCGATATGGGCGTGGAGCCATTCCTCATCTCGGCGTCGATCATCGGCGTCCTGGCGCAACGTCTGTCGCGGAGGATCTGTGAGAACTGCAAGGAGCCGTACGAGCCCCGCCGCGACATGCTGCTCACCTTCGGGTTCGACCCGGACTTGCCGGAGAACCAGGACCAGGTCTTCTACCACGGCGTGGGCTGCGAGGCCTGCCGGCATACGGGGTACCGAGGCCGGATCGGGATCTTCGAGCTGATGGTGATGACGCCGGAACTGCAGGAGATGGTCGTGCGGCGTGCGTCGCACAACGACATCAAGGAAGCCTCGGTCGCGCAGGGCATGGTGACCCTGCAGCAGGACGCCTTCGCCAAGATCCTCCGGGGCGTCACGGACCTGGAGGAGGTCACGCGCGTGGTCTTCACGGCGGGCCAGCAGATGTAGGGCCACGTACCGAACGAGGGGAGAACTCGATGGGTCAGCCACCGCCTCCGAGCAACGGACAGGCCGCGCAAGCGGTCGCGCAAGCTCCGCCCGCCGAAGCGCCGGCGCCTCGCCGGCGTGTCGAGCTGAAGCCGATCCACGACGTGCACATCGACGAGCTGCTGGAGATCGTCGTTGAGCACAACGCGTCGGACCTGCACCTGGCGGTCGGGCTGCCGCCGGTGATCCGCGTGGACGGGTCGCTGCGCAAGACGCGGTACGAGGCGCTGACGGCGCAGGTTGCCCAGCGGATCATGTACGACATCCTGCTGGACGAGCAGATCGAGCGCTTCGAGACGGAGATGGAGCTGGACTGCGCGTACCAGCTGCAGAAGATCGCCCGGTTCCGGGTGAACGTCTTCAAGGACCGCAGCACCATCGCGGCGGCCTTGCGTCTTATCCCGACGCGCATCCCTACGCCTCAGGAGCTGGGCCTGCCGGCGATCGTCGAGCAGCTGGCGCGTCGGCCGCGCGGCCTGCTGCTGGTTACCGGCCCGACGGGTAGCGGGAAGTCCACGACGCTGGCCTCGATGGTGGACCAGATCAACCGCGAGCGGTCTGAGCACATCATCACCGTTGAGGACCCCATCGAGTACCTGCACACGCACAAGAAGTCCGTCATCAACCAGCGCGAGCTCGGCCAGGACACCCACAGCTTCCAGGCGGCCCTGCGCGTCGCGCTGCGAGAAGATCCCGACGTGCTGCTGGTGGGTGAGATGCGCGACCTGGAGACGATCGCGCTCGCCATCACCTGCGCGGAGACGGGCCACCTTGTCCTCGCGACGCTACACACGAACAATGCGGCGGAGTCGGTGGACCGCATGATCGACGTCTTCCCGCCGGAACAGCAGGAGCAGATCCGCATTCAGGTGTCCAACAACCTGCTGGCGGTACTCTCGCAGCAGCTCCTGCCCCGCGCCGGTCAGCCGGGCCGTATCGCTGCGATCGAGGTCATGATCGCCACCGCTGCGATCCGCAACCTCGTCCGCGAAAACAAGGCCCACCAGATCACCTCGATCATCCAGACCAGCGGTGAGCACGGGATGCAGACGATGGACCAGGCCCTGCGCGACCTGTACCAGCAGAGCATGGTGACGTATGAGATGGCGATGCAGCGCGCTCAGAACCAGGAGGAGCTGAAGAAGCTCATCTACGGGCGCGAAGAGGAGCGGTGAGGAACTGCCGGCGGGAATCTGCGGAAGGGGCGAGGCGGATTCGGGCGAGGAGCGTCACTAGGATCGACAGCGATCGTCGCTTCACATCCGGCAGGGGCGGAGCCAGTTCGGCGGGGCGACCCGCGGGGGATAACCAATGCCTACCTTCGAGTACATCGTAGCCGACAAGACCGGGAAGAAGAAGAAGGGCAAGCTCGAGGCCGACAACCGCGAGATCGTCGTCCAACAGCTGCGGGACCAGGGGTTCATCGTCACCCAGGTCCAGGAGGCGGCGGCGGCGGCGCCGCAGCGACGGGGCGGCTTCCGCCTGCGGCGCAGGGTGGGCCTCAAGGACCTCTCGATCTTCTGTCGCCAGTTCGCGACCATGATCAATGCCGGTGTATCGCTGGTCCGCTGCCTCGACGTCCTGGAGCAGCAGACCAACAGCGTGAACCTCAAGGAGATCATCCGCGAGATCCAGACGGAGGTCGAAGGCGGAGCGACGCTGTCGCGCTCGATGGCTCAGTACCCGCGCGTCTTCTCGAACCTGGCGGTCGGTCTGGTGCGCGCGGGAGAGGTCGGTGGTGTCCTCGACGAGACCCTCGAACGGCTGGCGGGCTTCCTTGAGAAGGACATGGAGCTGCGCCGCAAGATCAAGGCCGCCATGACCTACCCGGTCCTGGTCATGATCGTCGCGGTGGGAATCGTGACCTTCCTGGTCACCTTCATCCTGCCCAAGTTCATCGCGCTGTTCGAGGAGCTGGGCGTGAAGGAGTTCCCGCTGCCCACGCTGATGCTGATGAAGGCCAGCCGCTTCATGACGAGCAAGTGGTGGGTCTGTCTGATCATCATCGTCTGTTTGTGGGTCGCCCTGGGCCGTATCAGGGCCACGAAGACGGGCCGACGGTATTACGACATCGTCAAGCTCAAGGTGCCGGTCTTCGGCAGCCTCAACCACAAGATCGCCGTGGCGCGGTTCGCCCGCACGTTGAGCACGCTGCTCAGCTCCGGCGTCCCCATCCTGCAGGCGATGGAGACGGTAGCAGGTACCGTCGATAACAGCATCATCTCCGAAGCGATCCTCCTCTCGCGAACCGCCATCCGCGAGGGCGACACCATCGGCGACCCGCTGGCCCAGAGCCGGATGTTCCCGCCGATGGTCGTGCAGATGATCGCGATCGGCGAGGAGACGGGGCAGCTGGACTCCATGCTCTCGAAAGTCGCAGAGTTCTACGAGGGCGAGGTCGAGTCCGCCCTCGAGAGCCTCACGGCGGCTCTCGAGCCGGTCATGATCGTGTTCCTGGGGTTTGTGGTTGGGTTCATCGTCATCTCGATGTTCCTGCCCCTGATCTCGATCATCGGCTCGCTGTCGCAGAGCTAGGGAACAGGTGACAGGTCAGAGGTAACAGGAACGCCGACGGCGGAGGGAAGCGGGCGATGCGCGGGCGGCGGGACTGGCTGGTGATCGTGCTGGGGATGGTGGCGGCGCTGCTGCTCGGCCTGGCGCTGATCGAGTTGGTGGTCGTCTATCCGAAGTTCATTGCGCTCTATGAGGAGATGGGCGTTCAGGAGTTCCCGGTCCCCACGCTGATCTTCCTGAAGGTCAGCCATGCCCTGGTTGGCAAGTGGTGGGTGGGCGCGCTCCTGTTGATGGGTCTGGCGTCAGCGGGCAGGCTCCTCGTCAGGCGCACAGCAGTCGGGCAGCGTTGGTGGGGTCAGATCAGGGAGCGCCGACAGCAGATCGCGCTGGCGGCCGCAGTGAGCGGGGCTGTGCTTGGCCTAGTCGCACTGCCCTTGGTGTGGTTGTCGCTGTTCCTGCCCATGGTCTCAATACACGCGCAGTTGGCCGCGCCGTAAAGGGGTCCGGGCCGGATGATCCGGCCCGCGGAATCCAGTCGAACCGGGAGCGCCGGCCCGCGAGGGTCCGGCGTCCCTTTTGGCTGCCTACGGGTAGGTGTCCGCGCTTCTCATGCCCCCCGGCCCGATCACCGACTACCCGCTCCTCATGGTGTTGCTGTTCGCCATCGGTTCGGTCGTCGGCAGCTTCCTGAATGTCTGCATCTTCCGTTTGCCCGAGGCCGAGTCGATCATCTCGCCGCCCTCGCGGTGCGGCAGCTGCGGCCACCAGCTCGGCTTCATCGACCTCATTCCCGTCCTGAGCGCGCTGATCTTCCGCTTCCGCTGCCGCTACTGCGGGCATCGCTATAGCTGGCAGTACCCGTTCGTCGAGGCGCTCACGGGCACGATCTTCCTGGCCTCCGTCATCGTCTTCGGGCCGACCCCGGAGGCAGCCGTCACCATCGTCGTCAGCTGCTCCCTCATCGTGATCTTCTTCATCGACCTGCGGTACCTCATCATCCCCGATGGTCTCAACGCGATCATCCTCATCTGCGGGCTGTCGCTGGACGCCTACCTGCTCGCGACGCGGGGCTGGCACAACACTGCGGTGCGGTTCCAGGAGGTCTTCCCCTTGCCTCTGGGGGCTCCGCCGACCAGCGTCGATGCCCTGACGAGCCCCATCCACTGGGTGTACCTGCCACGTTCGGTGGTGGGGATGCTGGTGGGCGCCGGGCTCTTCCTGCTGATCTCGTGGGCGGCGAGCAAGGTCTTCCGGAAGGAAGCCATGGGCGGCGGTGATGTGAAACTCGCCGGCGCGATGGGTGCGGTGCTCGGGGGAGGCTACGTCTTCCTCGCGTACACGCTGCTGTCCATCGTGCTGGGAGCCGCCGTGGGCATCCTGCTGATTGCCCTGCGGATTCGGTCGCGGAGAGACCAGATCCCCTTCGGCCCGATGATGGCCGTGTGCGGGATCATCATGCTCTTCTGGAAGGACCCAATCGCGAGCTTCATCGCGCAGTTGTACCACCTCCCGTAGTAGTAGGTTGGGGACCACTGCGGGAGGTTTAGGCCGCGGCTATGGAGGGTACGCTCCTCAGGTGCGAAGCCGGGGAGGGCCCATCGTTCAGCCGCTTGGCCCACGCACTCAGGAGGCCCGAATCCACGGGCCTGACGTGACGGAGGGAGCCGGCATGACGAATTGGCCGCGGAGACGCGGGTTCACGTTGGTCGAGATGTTGGTCGTCATCGCGGTCATCGTCGTTCTGATGGCCATCCTCTTCCCGGTCTTCTCGCGAGTACGCGCCCATGCGAACAAAGTGAAGTGCATCGCGCACCTCGAGCAGATCGCCATCGCCCTGAGGAAGTACAGCGAGGACTACAACGGCCGCTTCCCCCCGCCCCCGGTGTTCGTGAACGGGCGCTATGAGGGCGGCATCAGCGCGCTGTACCCCGACTACATCGACAACATGGAGCTCTTCGCCTGCCCCGTCGATGTGGACGCGCGGCGCGCGCAGGCGCGGCAGGTGCGCTACTCCTCGTACAACGGCAAGGCCACCAACGCGGGGAACGGCACCTGGGCTCTGAGCGAGGTCTACTACAACTACAACGGGTACACGTTCTCCGGCCCGCCGGGCGGCCCGATCGACTCGACCGGGCTGGACAATGGCGGCACGAACGACGCGGGGTACAAGGCGGCGGTGATGTCGGAGTATGGGCCTGAGGGCCTCCATCAACGCGACCTCCCGCGGCTGGCGAACCGCACGGCGCCGGGCAACACCATCATCACTCACTGCGGCCGACACTCCGACGATGCCGAGGTGATCCTGCGGCTCGACGGCACGGCGGAAGGCAACGCCAAGCGCGGCCGGATGGAACAGGACCCGGACGGCAATGGGCCCAAGGTCGCGCCGTACCTCGGCCAACGGAAATAGCGCAGCCCAGAGGGCCGGCACCGGAGATCGGCGCCTTGGGGCTGCGCGCAGCGCCCCTCTCCGCTTGCCCTCCCGCAACGTTTGTGTAAACCCGGTTTGGGCGTGACGCCGACATGGGCAGCATAGCTCCGGAGGGAGTTGCCGTGGCGAGAACGCAAGTGGGCCTGAGAGCCAGAAGCGGCGCCAGTATGCCCGAACTCCTCGTGGCGATGCTCGTGCTGCTGGTGGGGATCTGGGTCGTGGCCGCCAAGTTCCCGAAGCTGACTGAGATCATGCGCGGCGAGCGCCTGCGCGACCAGATGGCGCGCATGGCCGAGCAGCACGCGGAGAACGCCCGCGCCGGGGCCGAGTGGCTGCCCGTGCAGGTCGCGGCCTATGATCCTGCGCTGGTCGGCCTGGGTAACATATACGGCCTGGCCGAGGGCCTCCCTCCCGTCTACAACGCTGCGGACGAGCCGAACTGGGACGATCAGGCCCGCCCGCTGAACACGGTCGAGAACACGCTGTTGGTGCTGGGAGAGACGTTCCGCGTCCCGGCGCCGGGCCCCGATGCTCCCGACCCGCAGGCTCCGTACTTCCTGAAGGCCGGGCCCGCGGAGCTGGTGTGGTGGGTATACCAGCCGATCCCCTTGACGCGAGACGACGACATCGATCCGAGTACGGTCGTCACGCCGCTGCCCGGGACGTTCTATGCGCAAACGAGCGGCGCGCTTCGCTTCGTGCCGCCGGAGAGGGACCCGCAAGGGAATCCGTTCACCCCCGCGGTGTTGCCCGTGTTGGGTGGCGCGGTGGTGGAAGTGGCCTATGCGTGGGTCGATGGGGCCGGGCAAGAGCACTGGATTCAGGGCGAGAGCGTGCTCTGCCAGCCGAGCGGGGCGCTCAACGGCCTGTGGACGAGCAGCGTCCTGAACGGCGTGACGGCGGGCGGCGGAATCGTGCCCGATTCGGTGACCGCCTTCCTCCGGTCGCCCTACAACGTGCAGAACTACCTGGGCACGCCGGTGCCGACGGCGAACCCGCCGATCGCGGCGGTTGACCAGCGGTACGGGCACGCGCTGTGGTTCAACGCCTCCGAGCAGGGCAAGACGCTGTGCGTCGGCTACCGCCTCCGGACGTACGCCAACCCGGCCGACCCAACCGACCCGGACATCGGGCGGCGCATCCCGCTGATCGTGGAGCGGCACCGCGTGCCCGACCAGCCGTCCGACCCGACGGCGGGCGTCTACGAGGTGGCCCTCGATCACCGGAAGCTCGAGGACGCGGTTCCCCTCTTCTCGGTGGACCTGAGCGGCGCGCCACTGACGGCGCCGTACGACCAGACGCACGTCTTCGCAGTAGACGCGGAAAGCGGCGACATCTACACCGATGCGGACGGGACACTCACGGTGGACTACCCGGCGGACGGCGAGGTGGTCCCGGGTTGGGACGAGGGGCGCATCTCGTTCCCGAGCGGATCGCCGGCCGCAGGGCGCGAGCTGCT
Source organism: Armatimonadota bacterium (assembly GCA_016869045.1). Classification (GTDB taxonomy): domain Bacteria; phylum Armatimonadota; class Zipacnadia; order Zipacnadales; family VGFC01; genus VGFC01. The sequence continues at coordinate 29,468 of VGFC01000015.1, read as the reverse complement.
GTTCTACTACCGAACGCTCGCGCGGGAGACGGTGCAGCTTCAGCGCGCGCCGGCCTCCTTCACCGAGGACATCTGGAGCGGGCAGTCTCCCGCGCAGCCCGTGCCCGGATGGGCGATCGGACGCTGGTACTTCCCCAGCCGCGACGGCACGACGTATGACCCAACGAGCCCGATCCTCAAGCTGCCGGACTGCTGCCTCTCGCAGACGGTAAGGGTGGAATACGTGGGCCGCGACCAGCAGCGCTTCGTCGAAGTGCACACGCTGGGGACGCAATCGCCGGCGACGGTGACCGTGGATGACCCGGACGTCTCGGGCTCGCAGCCGGCCGCGCGGATCATCTCCGTGAGCGGGGTGTCGGTCAGAGCCTTCGCGACATGGCTGGACCGCGGGCGACTCCGCACGACAAGCGTCGAGGGCCTGCTGGCGGCACAGCTCGAGCCGAGCCTGACCAGAGAACCGCGCGCGACCGTCAGCCGGCCGTAGATCGAGGGATGCAAGGAATGACCACCGGGACAGTGGCACGGAAATTAGGGACAGGCCCCAATTTCCGATGGACGTCATATCGGAAATTGGGGCCTGTCCCTAATTTCCGTGCCTTCACCCTCATCGAGCTTCTGGTGGTGATCGGCATCATCGTGATCCTGCTCGCGATCACGGTGCCGATCGGGTTGCGCCTGCAGGCGGGGAACCGCCTGATGGGGTGCGAGAGCAACATGCACAAGATCCAGCAAGCCCTGAGGATGTACCGGCTGGATGAGGGCGGCTTCCCGCCGTACTTCTTCACGCCGGCTACCAACACGATCCACGGTCGCAGCCTGCTGGCGCTGAAGGACCTGGGGTACATCCGGTCCGAGCGGGTGCTGGAGTGCCCGATGGACGAGCGCGACTACCCGCCCGGGTACGGCCCGGGCGACTTCACGATCGATGCGCCGGTGCCGTATGACGCCGAGGACCCGCTGAGTTACCAGTGGATCGACCCGGACGCGATCACCGCGACCACCATCCCGGCCTTCCGCTACCTGTCACGGCGCGGAGTCGCGGCGGGGGATCGGGATGCGGACCGCGTTCCCAAGGATGGTCAGGGAACGCTGTATCAGCCGGATGACACGACGGTGCTGACCTACTGCCCGTTCCATCGCAAGACCATCACCAAGGGCGGCCGATCACAGTACCTGGTGCTGTTCTACGATGGACGGGTGGAGCAGATGGACGAGGCCCTCTTCCGCAGCGGCGACACGAGCACGACGCCGCCCGAGGAAGCCTGGCGCGTCTGGCCGGGGCAGACGGGCTGGAACAGCGGGGCTCCGTCATACTGAACGCAGTGAGAGCGGGGTACGAGCGTGGCCTGTGTGCTAACAAGAGCTAGACAACACAGCGGGTTCACGTTGGTTGAGCTGCTGGTGGTTCTGGCGATCCTGGTGTTGCTGTTCGGCCTGCTGTTCGCGCCGATGATGACCAGCCTGGACATGGCCAAGGAGGGCCAGATTCGGGCGCGGATGCAGGACACCGCACGGCAGGCGATGGAGGACATCCAACGGACGATCACCAACGCGATTCACGTCCTCCCGCCCCGCGTGGTGACCCCGACCGCGGCGCCGACCCTTGCCTACGTGGAGGCCAGCCAGCTCGCGGCCATTCTCCCGGTGCCGGGATCGCTGACCGGCACGCTCCAGCCTCCCGTCCGGTTCGATGCAACCCGGAACCGTAGTTGGATCGAGGCCGTGCGCTACGTCGTCCACCCCTCCAGCGGCCGGATCGTGCGGAACAACGACGTTGGCATCGACCTGACGGCCTTCCCGCCGGGCACCACGGCGCCGATGTCGCCTTCCCAGCCGGCGACCGGCCTGGAGTACATCCCCTCGTATGAGGACCCCTTCATCCTGTACCGGCAGGTGGGCATCCTGTTCGAGGTGCCGCCGGCGCAGGCGGAGTACAGTTTCGATGGGCGTTCGTACCGCTTTGGGAGTCTCGTGGACGACGGGACCGGCAACCTGGTCTTCTACTCGAACCGTCCGGAGACGGAGAACGCGCTCACGCTCGCCGGGGGCTACGACGTGCCCTGCAGCACCTCTGTCTGCGACAACTGCGGCGCGCGCTATCCGGGCTTCCGCGCGTACGGTGCGGACTGCCCGAGCTGCACCACCGCCGCGGGCTACACGTACCTGTTCGATAGCGTGAAGTTCTCTCCGCAGCACGCGGCCAACGAGCAGCTGCAGCCGCTGCGCGACGGCACGGTCTACCGCGCGGAGCACGGCGCGTGGACCGGCTACGCCCAGGGCGACCCGACGGTGGCCTGCCCGCAGCTCTTCCCGCAGGTGATGGACCCGCGCGTGACCGTGTGGCGCTACAACTCCACCAGCGGCAGCTACACGGACCTGCAGTACGACAGCTACGACCCGGCCCGACGGGGCACGCCGCGGCTCGACGTGACGTGGAACGCCGATTCGGGCGCGGTGAGGTTCGGGCGGACCTACACGCAGACGGTCACGCTGACGGACTCGGGTGGCGCGGTCAGTAGTCTGATCGGCAGCGACGAGGCGGTCGTGACGCCGCTCGATCCGCCGGGGCCGACAGCCCCCAACGGCTACCGGGTTGACCCGACGCCCAACGCGATCATTCTGCCGGACACGGTCAAGGTGCGGGCGGTCGCAAACCTGAACGGCGGCGGAGTCCGCTGGATCGACTACGCGGAGACCGACCAGCTCGAGCAGGATCAGATCGGCGAGTGGCAGTTCGCGGTCAAGCGGGAGCTGCCGCCGGCCGACTGGGCGTCCTGGGTGCCCGAGAACTGGGCGTTGAGCATGGACCTCCTGTTCAACAACCTCGATACCACCGGCCCGCCCGGCCCCGCCAAGTTCGCGGCGGCCCTGGGCGTGCCGCTGAACCAGATCACGAACGTCGAACTCCGCATTCAGTACTGGGCGCGCCGGAACGCGGACATCTTCGGTGGCGGGGGCACGACCCCGACGGCGCGGGACGACCTCGTGCGCGTGGACTACAACACGCGCGGCCTGATCGACCTGAACCTGACGCTGTCGGAGTTCACGGAGTACTTCGAGGATGCCACCAACACGTACGTGCTGCCGGCGCCGCCGCCCAAGCGGCAGCAGGTGGCCTTGCACGATACGCTGGTGGTCAGGAACGCGGGCCGGTGAAGGTAACAGGTGACGGGTGACAGGTAACAGGAACGGCAACGGAAAGACGGCGGGACGGCGGCATCAGCGATGACGGAGACGGGTGAAGCATGAGGAATCAGAAGGGCCAGGCACTGCTCATCGCGGTGCTCCTCATGACGGTGATCCTGCTGGTCGGCGCGATCTTCGTGGCGATCACGATCTACCTGCAAGGTCAGACGCAGCGCCACGGGCAGATGCGCCAGTCCAAGCAGTTGGCGGACAGCGGCATCCAGTACGCGGACAAGATGCTGCAGCTGCACACGGCCGATTGGCAGCCGCCCGATCCCCCGGCCTGGTGTGCAGGGACGGATGGGGCGTTCGACACGCTGGATGCGGTCGTGGACCCTAGCTACGGCGGCGATGACGAGTGGGACCCGGGCTTCTGGGGCGCCGACGGGCAGCCGGAGACGGATGACGACTACTACACCATCGAAGAGCTGCAGCGAGGCTGGTGTGCGCTGCGCAACGGTGGGGCGTTGCCGCCGGATGCGACGAACCCGCTCTTCGCCAGCCGGTTGCCGGCCGACCTGAACGCGCGCGACGAGACGCTGCGAAGTGGCTTCAGCCGCCTGCCCGATCCGCGACGCGGCATCCCGGCGGGCATGGACCTACCGGCGGCGATCAGCGGCGGTCATGTCTTGTTGCGCCTCACGTACGACCCCGACCCGCCGTTCGAGGGCACCGCCGACGAGGACCGCAACGGCGACGGAGTTCTGAACTGGCAGGACGCCGATCCGATGTCGCGCATGGTGCGGATCGAGTCGATCGGCGGGGTGGTGGAGGAGACCTACACGTTCCGTCGGCAGGTCGCATACAAACCGCTGGCAGTGGGGGACTACGCGCTGTTCGTGACGGACAAGAGCGGAACGGGTCAGCCGGCGTACCTGGGGACGCCGCCCGTGATGGACTACCACCGCGACGGGACGGATGCGGGGATGTCCGACCGCATCCTGACGCAATACGCGGGCTCCCTGAAGATCAACAGCGCGGCGATCCTGGTGGGGGAGGAGCTGCCGGCGCCGGCTCCCGCGAACGAGGGGAGCCTCCGAATCACGCTCACCACGAATAGCGGGCCCGGGAGCGCCAGCGGGCAGGCGTATGTGACCCGCGACGCCCTCGAGACTGCGAGCGGAATCAGCTATCGCGACCGCGCCGCGACCCCCAACGACTCGCAGGGCACGGTGATCATCAACAGCCCGACGGGTACCGTGTCGCGGCCGATCAACCCGAGCAGCCCCCAACAGCCCGGGGACCCGGCCTTCGAGACCTATGGGGCGCTGACGGGTGACGGGCAGCCGGCCCTGGCCGACGGCCAGCGAAGCACCGACGACCTGGGTTACGGTCGGTTTGGCGCGGCGTTGGCCGCGCCGAGCCTGTTCCACCGCGACCCGACGAGCGACCGTACGGTGTACGAGGAGCTGACGCGTTACTCGGGGACGCCGGTCGCCACGTCGGGATACTGGACGAACAACGGCGAGTGGGGTCACGGTTCCGGGGTCTACATCGACAACGAGGGTGACCGCCAGTTCCTGAACGCGCACGGCGAATGCGAGATCAGCACGCTCATCGACGATTGGATGCGCAGCGTGTCGCCGACCGACGCCCGCGCGGGTGACAGCGGCTGGAACGGCACACAGACCACGTACACGCCGGTGGGTGTGGAGATCTACCTGGTGGGCGCGGAGCTGCCGGCGGGCACATGCACGGCGCAGGCCGATCCGCGGTCGCCCATCGTCATCCCGGACACGGTGCTGTGGACGCCCGCGCATGTGCCGGGCGAGCCGCAGATCGTCCTGCGCAGGCACGACAAGCACTGGCTGACGGCGACGGGGGCGGACTCCGGGCGCTACACGATGGTGATCGATTACCCGTGCAAGCTGCGCAACACGTGGCCCACGACCCAGGTGGTCTTCGCCGCGGGGAACGTGCGGGTGTGGGGGAACCTGCCGGACCGCGGCCCGGCGCCCGGCGCGGGCGGCGGAGCGACGGCGGCGGCGGCGCCGTACAAGGACTACAACCTGACGATCGTCAGCGGCGGGACCATCTACATCGACGGCTCGATCCTGCAGCCCTCGGACCGCATCGCGGGGTGGGTGCCCGGCGCATGGGATGACCGCAACACGTGGCTGTCCCTGCTGGCGCGCGACTGTGTGTGCCTGAACACGACGCGGATCGTGCCGCAGGAGGCGACGGCGCTGGTCAGCGCCTCACCCGACGATACGGACGATCCCCGCCCGGAGGCGAACCACTGGGAGCTGACCCCCGAGGCGGGGGCGCGGCTGTTCAGCACCTTCCAGTTCGGCGCGGCGCCGGCCGCGAACATCTTCCTGGCGGCAAGCGTGAGTGGCGACGACCCGGGCCCGGCGGCGATCGGGATGAGCCTACAGCGCGGCTGGAACTCGGCGTGGTTGCCGTTCGACTTCGCACAGGGCTACGCCGCAGCCGACCCGCTGTTCTACTTCGTTCCGCCCGGAGTCGCTTCGAGCGCGAACATCTCCAACGCCCTAACCCCGAACTACCAGCCGCTTCCCCCGACGGGCGGCGCGCCCGCAGTGCCGTGGCGCCTGTATCCGGCGGCGCCGCCCAACTCGCCCGACTACTACGTGTGGAACGTCGCCGGCGCGCGCAACAGCCTGCAGATGTTCTGGGCGAACCCCGGGTTCTCGGCCGGTGCGACGAACCCGTGGGTGAAGAAGTGGAAGATCGTCGAGAGCACCTCGTCCGACCCGACCGACCTGTCCGCCGTCCAGCCTGCAATGCACTGCCGGGTGAGCGCCGTCATCTACGCCGAGACGGGCTGCTGGTTCGTCATCCCCGGCGCCTGGTTCGACACCATTGACTCGATCGACGGCGCCCTTGGCCCGGCGATCGGCGACAACATCAACGGGCGGATCGACACGTCCGACGAGATCGCGCGGGCCAACGCGTATCTGCGCTACAACTACGACATCGTGGTGCGGGGCTCGATCACGGAGAACTTCACGCCCCCCGTCAACGCGGTGCAGGAGTGGGTGGACAAGTGGGCCTGCAGCTCGACGACCGCGCTCGGCTCGCGGACCACGATCTCGTACGTGTACGACAGCGCGCTGCGGGAGGCGCGTGACCGCGGCGGCCAGGGCTCGGCGTCGGGGAGCCTGGGCGCGCCGCTCCTGTTGCGCAGCACCGATTCCGCGAACCTGCCGAAACTGCCGTGCATGCCGGTCAGTCCGGATCTGCTGTATTACGGCGAGACGATGTAGGCCTTGGCCCGACTGAAGAGCGGAGGTTCCACCGCATGACGACCGATCGAAAAGGGGCCGGCGCGGGCCGCAGCGCTTGGCCGCCGTCGGCGCACAAGCGCGCCCTTTTCGGCATCGCCCTCCTCCTGATTGCCGCCGGTCCGGTGTTGGGCCAGGCGACGGCGTTCAACTACGCGCCCGGCAAGGTCACGGTGAAGGCGGCTGTCTTGACCGTTGACCCGGCGACGCCCAACCCGAATCTGACAATCGGCGCGGGGATCATGGAGGGGCTGCGGCGGGCCAGCTTCCGGCCGCCGCGCTGGGACATCGTCAACCCGCGAGGCGGAACGGGCATCGGCGGGACCTACACCCCCGAGGGCAGCCCCGCCTACTGGGAGGTCGTGGTCGCGCCGGGCGTCCACACGGAACTCAGCGGGTACCAGCTCCTGTACGTATGCACTCCCGACCTCACGATCCTGGACGCGTTCCAGATCGACTCGATCCTCGAGGCCGTCAACGAGGGCGCGGTGCTCTGGATCGATGAGCCGCTGCCGACGGGGCTGACCACCGGCGCCGCCGGCGCGGGCACCCCGTGGGCGGACTCGCCCTTCTTCTTCATACTCAGCTCCGACGCATACGACGCCGGCTCGACCGTCCTCAACCATGCACTCGTCGCCCGGCCGTTCCGGATCGGTCTCGAGCAGTTGCCGAAGCTCGGAGTCAGCATTCCTCCCGCAGTTGCGCCCTGCCCGCCGACGTGGACGTGGGACATCCTCGACCTCTCGGCCAACCCGCTTCATTTGCAGCCCGTGATCTACGGGATGCAGTGCGGCGGAGGGGGCACAGCGACCCCGATCGCGGCGTGCGGCCGCTACGGCAGCGGTGGGTTCGTGGTTACGGCGGGGGATGTCGGCTCGGAGATCGCGCGGTGGACGGACCCGGAGGACCCTCGCTGGGACGGCGGACTGGCCGCGCCCAGCCCGGTCTACCTGCCCGATCCCCTTCCGGACCAGGCGGTAGACGTGATGTTCGGCTACAACGTCATCGCCTGGGCGACGGGCTGGACGCAGTCGCGCCAGTCGGCCCGCGGCGCGGGCGCCTCCAGCGGCGAGGTCCGGGCGGACCTCGACATCAAGTGGCAATCTCTGGACGTCGGGGCGGTGGCGGCGTCCCCGGTCATCGACGACTGCGGGCGGGCGTTCGTGCTCTCCTACTACCCGACGCCGACGCTCTACTGCTTCGACTCCGACCCCGAGCAGGACATCGACGGCGACACCCTGGCTGATGACGGCGTTCCGGACTACGATGGGCCCGGGAGCGCGGACCTGATGTGGTCGGCGGGGTTCGGCAACAACGAGACGCCCCGGAGCACGTCGCCGACGACGGCCACAGCGGTGCCGGCCGGCGGCCCGACGGATGTCGTGCTGGTTTCGACCGTGGACGAGAACGGCAACCGGGGGCATGTGTACTGCTTCAACGCCGCAACGGGAGCGACGCTCTGGACGCGAGACATCGACGGGTACGCGGGCCCCTGTCGGGTGATCACGCTCTCGACGCCGGTCGTGCACAACGCCTACGTCTACGCTCTGTCCTCCGAATACCGGGCGCCGCCGAACAACGTGAACAACGCGCAGGGCCGGGTGCACTGCTTCGATCTGGCGACGGGCGGCGATGCCACGAACGGGTTCTGGTGGACCTACCCCGATTCGGCCAGGGCACCCGGGGGCCCAACCGCGACGCAGTACGAGCGCGCGCTGCCGCCGATGGATGACCCCGCGTGGGTGGCGGACAACCAGCGTCCGCTGCTGCCGCCGGTGCCCACGCCGACGCCGTCGGTGTGCAACTCGGCGCGCTACCCGGCGACGGAGGACGCGACCGGCCCGGCCGCGACGTTCGACCCACATCTGGATGCCGTCATCTACTTCGGCACGCCGGTGGCCAGGGTGCTGGACAGCTCGACGGGTGCGCCCGTGATCCTCACGCGACCGTGGGGCGCGGAGTATGCGCTCGTCCCCGCGCCGGCGAATGGGGCCAACCTGCCGTCGCCCGATCCGTTCGTGCACAACCGCAACCACTACCGCGTGATGCTGGATGTCTCGGGCCCAACCGCCGTGACCTCCGCGACCTATGTCTACGAGGGCGTCGCCGGACCGGAGACGGTGTCCTACGGCGGCGCGGCGCCGACGATCTCCGGATCGTATGCCCAGTACACGCCCTTGGCGGTGGAGACGTTCCTGGCGTCGATCCCGAGCGGGTCGGCGAGCACAGGCTACTACGACGTGGAGGCCGGAGCGCGGACACTGTTCGTATACTCGACCCCAGGCGGAAGCAAGCAGGAGTTGGACGTGCTGCCCGGGCCGGTGCTGTTCAAGCGCAGCTACGAGGCGGACCTGGACACGACCCTGAGTGGGGCCCAAGTCGCAGCCAGCGGCCAGCGCCGAGCAGGCGGACAGAGCATCGGCGAGGAGCTGCTGACCGCCGCACTCACGGTCACGCGGAACCCAAACGGCGTGTTCGCGGGGGCGTGGGGTGAGCCGGGGCGCAGCGGAAGCGTGGTGGGTCTGGACCCGGCAACCGGCGACGGGAAGTGGGAGTACGATCTGCGCACGGCGCCGGGCGGCAACCCGACCACGGCAACCTCGCTGCCGACGGGCTTCGGCGCGCGCGTCTACGTGGACGGCCCGACGGCCGATGCGGGGTCGGCGATCATCGGGGCCGCTTCACAGCCGGTCAACCCGGGCACGTCGCCGGATCAGGGGAACCTGGGGCGCGCCTTCGGGCTGGACCCGCGGCCGGACCTCACGATTCGGGTCCGCGTGCCCACGGGCCCGCCGTCCCCCGCGGATGCGCAGATGACGCCGGCGCCGCTGAAGGCGCCGTTTGACACACTGGGCTTCTCACCAGTCGTTCAGATGGCGGACGGGTCGGTCGCCCTGAACTGGGACGCCGACCCGATGAACGTGCCGATCGTCGACCCGGCGTGCTACCGCGTGGACTACGCGAACCGCCGCATCATCTTCCCGGCGGCCGGTGCAGGGAACGTGCGGGCCGTGACGATCAACTCGGCCTCCCCGCCCGCGTGGAGCGGGGTCGAGCTCGGCCCGGTCTACGGGCGGATGCTCATCATCAGCTTCGCCTATGACGCGAACAACCCGGTGACGCCCAACGACCTCTCAGACGACCTCACCATACCCGCGGGTCAGGTGCCGCCGGCGATCTCCGCCAACGAGCGGCAGCGGATGGTCTACCAGGCTCCCGACCTCGCGCGGTGGGAGTACAGCCCGGGCCGGATCCGTCTGCGCAACCATCCGGTGGCGTGGACGGGCGGTGGGTTCGGGTGGAACATCGCACTCGCCAACGGTGAGCCGGTCGCCGGCATTGTCGCGGGCGAGCAACTGGTGACGTTCGGCGGGATCGACTGGCTGCCGACGGGGCTGCTGAACGCTGACACGGGCACCTTTGGCGTCACCAACGCACCTCTGCAGCGTGGGGCCGAGTTGCTCTTCTCGTACTCGGGCGTCAACATCAACGGCCAGACGAGCGTGCCGAACCGGTACGAGCCGCCGGAGCGCCAGCAGATCCCGTATGGCTTCGGGCGCCCAATCGCGGGCGTGTCGGCGGCCAATGACGGTCGGGCGGCGTTGATCGGCACGGAGAGCATGAACCTCGACGCCAGCAACGACATGAGCCCGGACGCGACACCGCACGCGGGGGGCTACTCGTCCGGGGGCTTCGTGCCGGACCGGTTACGTACGCTGGTCGCCATGGAGTGGGACAAGGTCACGAACTTCGTGCGCGGGCGGCTGGTGCGCCCGGCCTACGGCCCGCCGAACATCCCCGGCGTGCCGGTCGTCTCGGCGGCGCCCGCGGTGGACGGAGACACGGTGGTCACCGGGTGTCGTACGATCAGCGCCTGCCCGAACCAGTGGGGCGCCACGCCCGCGGTCAGCTATGAGGGCACACCGGCGGGCCCGCCCGGAGGGTTTGCGTCCGCGCTGACGCCGATTCGCACGGTCATCACGGACAACGAGCGGATCGTGGAGACGGTCGGCTCTGAGCCGGACTGGGAATGCACCGGCACGCGCACGCTGGACTCCTCGTGGGCCAACGCCGCCGCGGAGGCCGCCGCGGTCTACCCGCTGAACGTGCCGACAACACGGCGGCCCTTCAGCCGCCCGGCCAAGGCCGTACGCCTGTCATCGGCGGACTTCCTGGCCACGTACGTCACCGCCGGAGGGGTCGTCCAGCCGCACAAGGTGCCGACCTTCGATCCGGAGGGTCTGCTCCCGGCCGGGGCGATCCCGGACGGCACGGTTTGGCCGCCGCCCGAGTCGGGCGTCGGGCCGGGCAACTACCTGGTGGTGGATACCGGCAACAACCGCGTCGTCGAGGTTGACCGCAAGGGCCGGCAGGTCTGGCCGCTGGCGAACTACACGCTCACCGTGGCGACCAACACCCGACGGCCCGGCGACGGGCTGGGCTTCGACTTCTACACCCACCCGACGAATGACGTGCTCGACCTCGACGGGCCGACGGACGCCTACCGCTACATGATGTGGGACCCGGCCGGCCTTGTGTGGGAGATGCACACGGTCATCGCCGATCCGGGCCACTACCGGGTGATCAACGTCGTGACGACGTTCGACCTCAACCCGACAACCGGCGCGGTGCTGCAGACGCACGCCATCCGCATCGTGACGCCGCCGCTCGTGAAGGCGACGACGGGCCCGCGCAGGGGCGAGTTCGTCCGCATCGCCTACACGAAGGCCCAACCCCTGTTCCATCCGTTCGATGGGTCGGTCAGCGGCTATCTGTGTGCGGCGAACAACCTGCACGAGCTGCTCGTGGTGGAGGCGGGGACCCAGCGAGTCAACCCGCCGGGCGGCGATCCGCTACCGTGTCTCGGCACGACGCCCGCGGGAAACAGAGGCACGTGGGCGATCCTGTCGTGGCTGTATGAGATGGACACGGACGGAGACCCCACCGACGACGAGCGCCTGATCTTCGAGAACATCCGCGACGCACGGGTCTCGATCGACCGCGACGAATATGGCAACCGCTTCCTGTTCCTGGCCGTGGCCTGCGGTCAGTACCGGGGTCCGTTGGGCAACCCGGTCAACGCGGCAGGGATGCCCTTCGCTGCAGCCGGAGCGGCCTGCGTCGAGTTTCGCGTGGGCAGCCCAGTGTTCGATAGCGCGAACCCGGCGACGTGGGTGTTGTTGCCGAGCGCCGCGGGAGCGGCGATCCCCTACTGGTCCTACAGCGAGGCAGACTACGCTGCGGGGCCGTTGGGGCACCTCTGGACGCCGCCGGGCGAGGGCGCCGGGGGCTTGCTCGTGACGAAGGCGTTTGCCCCGGTTTGCGCGCAACGACTCAGCGGCGGGCGGCACCTGGTCACGAACTCGCGCGGGGTGATCGAGGATCTGACCCACCCGAACGTGCCCACGGCGACGAATGCGGCGACCTTCGCGACGCCGCCCTCGCTGGCGGCCGAGGTCTTCGAGGTGGAGACGCAGTACGACCCGAACGCGCCGAACGATCCGACGACGCAGACGCACCTCATCGACTTGCACAAGGTCATCCCGGACCCGTGGCTGGAGGACTGGACCGATCCGATCAACCAGCCGTCGTTCGCGCAGCGCTGCCAGGAGAGCCTGCCCCCGGTCCGTCCATAGCCCGCGAGGTGACAACATGCGGCCGTTCACTGCCATCCTGGCCCTGTGCGTTGCGCTCGCTCTGAGCGCCGGCGCCCTTGCCGTGCCGCCGGGATATGAGGTCAGGACCTTCACCGGACCGGGTCTCACGAGCTACTACCCGGGGGCCACCGCGCCCTTCACGGAGAACACGCTGAAGGAACCGTGGGGCTGCCCGTACTGCGGCTACTCGACCGGCGGCACGTGGGACACGACCGGCGCGGCCGGGCCCCCGTGGGACACGAATGGGGACAGCATCCCCGATGAGGCCGAGACGGCGGGCGGAACGCTCGGCGTCTGTCCGGACCCCTGGGGCACGACGAATCACCCCGCCGGGGTGCCACTGGTGCGGGCGAACCTCGTGCAGCGGTTTGTCGGGTATGAGTGGTTGGGTCCGCTGCTGACGCTCGTGCGGGGCATTCCCTTTCGGCCGGGGGAGGTCAGCCCGACGGCCGTCGGTGGGCCGACGAACACGATCTCGCGCGTCCGCGTGGGGTTTGCCTTCGACTCCACCAACAATATCGGTCTGACCGGGCTGTTTCCTGGTGTGTCGCAGGTGCGGTTCCTGCTGATCCCCCCCGGGGTGAGTCGGCCGACGGCTCGGTACCACAGCCTGACTTGGGCGCCGGGCGCCACCGGGCCTCCGGCCGAGCCGCCCGCGGCGGGAGCCAACCAATGGGGCACGGCTCTGAATCCCGCGGACGTCCGCATCGGCGTACACCCGTGGCGCGCCATCGACGGCGACGTGTATCACGTGCGCGTTCGGGTCATGGACCCCGCGGACTCGGACCTTGACATCGAGGTTTGGAGCGAGGCGAACGGTCTGGAATACAGCACCATGATGCCGAGCCCCTCGATAGGTGTGGGCACGGCGCTCAACATCGTCTGCGCCAGCGGGGCCGTTCGCCTGAGTTTCGCGCCGAACACGTTCACCTGGTTCAGCGACGGAAACCCCGCGGACGTAGACCCACCGCAGTGGTGGGCCTTCGACTTCATCATCTGCAATAGCGCCCGAATCATCCCTACTCAGATGGCCGACGCCGCCACACGCTGGGATCCGAACTGGATCAGCGATCCGACGACGCCCATATTCGGTACTCCGTTGCCGCCGGCCGGTACTCCGCCGGCCAACTACTTCGTCGCCCAGATGGTGGGCGGTCGAGGTCGAGTCCTCGACACGGACGCACTGCCGGGCGGCGCGACGTTGAGCGACGCGACCGCCGTGCAGCTCCGCCTGCGTCCCGGTGAGACCGGCACGGGGATGGTCGCGGTTCTCTGGCGCAACAGCGTTCTGAACATGTGGAGCTACGACGAAGACACGATGCCGGCCGGGCCGTCCACCATGCCTGAGGCGCCGCACCCGAACGGGATTCAGCCGATTGCGGCGCGGTTCTTCTGCAGCCGAGTGGACACGGGGAACCCGACGATCGACCTCCCGCCGGGCGCGCCGGGCGGCGCCACCGAGATGGGCGCCGGCCCCGGGGGCAGTCTGACGATCAGCAACCGGCAGATCGGTGAGGTCATCCGGTGTCCGTTGCACGTGCAGAACCTAACCGGGCGCAGCTCCGGCGACCCCGTTGACCCGTGGATCGACCCCTGGTGGGTGGGCAGCACCATCGTGGCCAACGGCGATGTCGTCGGTGTCGGACCGGGAGGCGACACGCCCTTCGATCCCGGGGGAGCGCCCATAGCGCAGATGGGCGACCCGCTCAGCCCCACGCGAACCATCGGCTGCGGAGCGGTGCACGTCATCGACGGGACGACGCCGTTCTGCTGGTGCGGACGGATGCACGCCCCCGCCATCGTGGCCACGATGTACTGCAACTACTGCGGGACAAAGCTGCTGGGCTTTGGCGCCACCGTCGATGATCTGGAGCGGGCGACGGCGCGCGTGGACATCGATGCCCCCCAGGCAACCGCGAGTCGGGCGACGGTCTTCGACGCCATCCGCAACGACGCCGTTTATTCGCTGGCCGCCGAGTCGGTGCGTGGCACCAAGGATGGGGTCATCGCGCCGGGCGCCACCTACAACAGCGGGGGCGCGGCCTCGACACCGAGATCGGTCACGACCCCCCTGTTCGCGAGTCTGCCGGCGTTCCAGCTCTCGTCCTATGCGCCCGGCGTCGGCGGCCTCTTCACGAACGGTGCGCCCCAGCCGTACCAGGGCGCGTTCCTGGCGTACCGCACCGCCGACGAGGACGGCGTGTGGTACGAGAACCCCCTCACCGGGGCGCACACCCGCCTGGCGAATCTGCTGCCGGCGATGCCCCGGCGCGCGGTCTGCGACGGCAACGGAAGGTGGGACATCCTCTACCGTTGCCCCGACTGCGGCAACAAGCACCTCGCGATGGCGTTCACGACCGGTACGGGCTCCGCTCCGTACGTGTACACGGACAGCTGGACGACCGTCGGTTGGGCGACGGAGCTGGAGTGCAGCTACGGTCGGAACGTGGGCGCGGCCGCGCCGAACACGGCGGCGCTCGAGTGCCCGGGCCACCAGCTCTGCCCGACGTGCGGCTGCTCCTGGGAAGTGCAGGGCGAGGGCGAGAGCGGCATCGAGATGTCGAACATGACGCTGACCGTCTGCCCCTTCGACGCCACGACGCTCGTCACGCCGGGAACGCTGCAGACGCGCATGACGCCCGATAATCTGACGGCCGAGGAGTTCGACCCCATCGTGGTGCAAGCAAACGTCATGCGCAAGGCGCGGCTGACGGCCGACCGCCAGACCGTGAACCTCGGGCGAGTCCTGCGCGCATGGAACACGTCCGTCGGCTCCACGGTGGAGGTAACACCGATCAGCCGCGTCGCACTGACGAATGAGAGCAACCTGACCCTCCCGCGAGATCCGCTGCTGACTCAGGGCGTGACCTCCGCCGCCCTGACCGCGCCGGACAACCGCAGCGTGACGACCTCAATGATCGAGACGCCGGCCCTAACCCGCGCCGACGCCGATCCGACGCCGGAGAACCGCAGCGCTCAGCGGAACGTACGCGCGCTGCCGATCACGGTCTCCCGCGTGTATGCCGCCCGCCCGTCGTCATTCCCGGCGGCAGGGGACTGGGCCAGGCTGTTTGCGCCGGGCGTGGCGGGATCGGCGGGAGGGCAGGCCGTCCACGCGCTGATGCGTGGCGGGACGCAGCTCGAACTCCCGATACCCATCGGCGAAGGCGCCGGCAACTACTCGGGGTCGGCGATGGCGTTCGTGGACACGAATGCCAACGGCGGACTGGACTTCCTCGACCGAAGCATGGGCCTGCAGGCTACCACTTCGCTCGCGACGCCCTTCGACGCGACCGAGGACTATGCGCTCGAGCCGGTCATCCCGCTGACGCTGAGGATGAGAGTCGCCGAGGCGCGTATACCGGGCAACGATCTCGTCGCTTCGGACGCCTCGCCCGCGCCGCTGTTTGTGGACACCAACGGGGACGGGCTGCACGATCGCCTCGACCTCGTGTGGGAGTCGAACCGACCCGGCGCGACGCCGAACTCCGCGGTGAACCTCTATGAGGCGGCGACCGGCCTGGCGGAGATGAGGCTGGCCGGAGGCGGCTCGACAACGCCCGGCATCGCCCGCGACTACATCTGGAATCCCGATGCGACGGGCAACCCGTGGCTCCAGCCGGTCACCGCCGATGGTCTGCCGGGCACGGTCAACGGCAGCCCGGAAGTCTACATCGACCCGGTGGCCAGCAGGCGCTGGCTCCTGTGGCACAAGCTGACACCGACCGATGCCGGCGTCGCCTCGACGCTGTGGTCGGCGTCGGCATCGGGGGACATGTCGGACTCCTTCCAGGCCGCCGGGACGGCGAACTACATCTTCGACTCGAGCCTCGACAAGAGCTGGATCCGCGGCTTCATCAACCCGAACGCGACGGCGCCGGCCAACCACTGGTCATTCTGGAACTCGGGAAAGCGCGGCAAGGAGGAGGTCCACTTCTGCTACGGCACACCTCCGACCGGACAGACCCCCGAGACCTGGGGGTACGACCCCCAGGACCCGAACACGGTGTCCGACGAGATCCTGCCCGTCAGCAACGGCGTCCCGCCGTCCGCCAAGCGTGACTGGGTGGACCTGGACGGGAGCGGCACGTGGATCCGCAGGCCGCCGAAGAGCCCGTTCACCTACGCGAAGGACCCGGCGCCCGTGATGGAGATGGACCCGGCCACCGGCCGCTGGACGCTGCACACGTTCTTCACGGGCTTCGTTCCGCAAGAGGGCAACTCGGACATCTGCTATGCGGCCTTCAGGATGGCAGACCTGGCCAACGCCGACGCGAACTACGGCAAGCTTCCGCACGCGCGCATTGAGGGGCCGCTGGGAGGCGAGGAGCTGAGAGCCGACGGCCCGCGTCAGACTTTCGGCGCGCGCCACCTGGACTGGGTCACGACGCGCCGGCGGCCGAACGAGCCCGCGGACCGCGACTTCATGCGGGCGGTGGCGCCGGTCGATCCGCAGTTCTTCATCCACCTGGTCACCCCGTCGGCAACGGGCTCGACGCACGTTGTCTACCAGGTCACGTGGGCACAGGAAGCGTTGGCGACCGACCCGCTCCCGCACCGGTACAACCGGGCGGAGGGCGTGTACCGCCTCGGCGGCTTGACCTTCACCCAGATCTCCCCGCCCGGGGGCACGATCACGCCGGTCGAGCCGCGCACGGGTCGGCCGCTGGAGCTGTACGTCGATCCGGCCGCGGGGCTGGTGCGGTTCTCAGTGCCGCTGTTCAACCCGTCGGACCCGGCCGATCCCGCGACGTTCTTCAACAGCACCAACTTTGCGGGCCTCGATGACGTGGCGTTGTGGGCCAACTACACGCCGTTCGTCTACCGCATCTGCCGAGACGACGCCAACGACGACTCGCCCTCGGCGTTCTTCGACTACGGCGACCCGACGCTGGCCTCGCCGATCGCCACCCCAGCCCAGCGCGCCTCGTTGGGGCGGTTCGCGATCTTCTGGCGACGGTCGCACGGCGCGTCGGAGCCCCCGCACTTCGGGCGCACGTCCTTCATGTACCGGACGTTCTCGACCGCCATCCAGGTGGGACAGCCTCCCATCGCCGCGCTGACGACGGTGACGGACGTCAGCGGCGCCGCCCCGGTGCCGGTGCCGCCGATCGGGGTCGATACAGCGGCAGGGATTGTTGGGCTGCCCGCCGCGGCGGGCGGCGCCGGCCTTGCCGGTCACCGACTGGAGGTCGTATACGACTCCGTACCCGCCGGCACGGGTGTCGTGGAGTATCACACACTGCCGGGCTGGAGCGAAGAGAAGCGGGTCAACGTCGATACGGTGTATGCGGAAGGTCCGCTGCTGGTGAAGCGGGAATGGTACGCGGTCTCCGTGACGGACGTCGCCGGGACGATGGCGAACCAGTACATACCGCGCTACTGGCTGTTCTGGACCTCACCGCGAGGGCGGTATGAGCCCACGTTCGACCAGAACACCGGGGCCCTGCTTCGCGGCGACTTCTACCAGTCGCGGGACGTGTACTACGCCACGGTGGTCCCGGAGTACGGGACGTCCGTGACGGACTTCACGTTGCCCTCGCGCTAGCGCAGAAACGCGCATTTCAGAACACTCTCCGGCTCGTCAGGCCGGTGGATTTGCCGCCAACTTCGGCTTGACAGCCCGCAGCCGATAGCATAGAATCCGACGAACGGTTCCCGCCGTTGCGGGGCTTACCGTGCCTCGTTGGAGGTCGCCGCATGGCGCGACGATTCACGCACGTCTTGGGCGTTGATATCGGTTCCGACGCGACGAAGATGGTTGAGCTACGGCTTGGCCGCAGTGGTGTGGAGTTGGCTGGCGGCCCCGTGGTCTTCAAGACGCCGCCCAACACCGTGCAGGGCGGCGTTGTCGTTGAGCCCCAGGCCGTGGGCGCGGCGATCAAGGAGCATGTGGGGGCCTTCAGCACCAAGCGCGCCATGTGCTCCGTAGGCGGGCAGTCGTCGTTGGTGGTGCGGATCAGCGAGATGCCTCAGATGAGCGCCTCCGACCTCAAGGAGGCGATCCAATGGGAACTCGAGCGACAGACGACCTTTCCCCCGGATCAGATCATCTACGACTACTGCGTGATCGAGCGTCCGGACGCGGCGGCGGATGCGCCGAACATGGAGGTCCTCCTCGCGGCCGCCCATGAGGACCTCGTGAACGCGCATGTCGAGGCGCTGCACGCGGCGGGCCTGCAGCCGGTCGGAATCGACATCGAGCCCCTCTCCCTCTCGCGGTCAATGGTCGAGGTCTACGGCGAGCAGTTCTCCGACCAGACCGTCGCCATCGTGAACGTCGGCTGCAACCTCAGCGACATCACCATCATCCGCCGCGGACTGCTGAGCTTCGTGCGCTCGATCCCGACCGCGGGGGAGAGCCTCACGCGCGCGATCAGCCAGGCGTTCGTCGTGGACAACGATGAGGCGGAGCGGATCAAGCGTCAGCACGGTCGCGTGGACAGCCTGGCCGGCGGCGGCCACGTGGCCCCCAGTCCGGTGGCGGCCGGCCCGGATACGGGCAGCCTGGACCTCGGCACGCCGGCGCCGCCGCAGATCGCGACGGGCACCGAAGATGACACCGACGCGCCGGTGTTCGAGCTGTCGAGCACCGGGGAAGTGGACTCGCGCGGCGACTTTGAGCCGACGGGGGAGCGCGTCACACACCTGGAGCTGGATGACGCGCACGTGCCGCCGCCGCCGAGCGGTGTCAGCGTGACCGCCATGACGGCCCACGCTCCCAGCGTTCCGGCGGACGCGGCGACGCAGCAGATCTACGACGCCATCGCCCCGATCCTTGGCGAGCTGACTACGGAGCTGCGCCGGTCCCTGGACTTCTACCGGCGCCAGCACCGCAACGAGGCCATCGACCGTCTGGTCCTGGCCGGCGGCTCGGCGCTGATCCCGGGGATCGTGGATTTCGTCGTTGCCGACTTGGCGATTCCGACCGAGATCGCCAATCCGTTCGCCGCCATCATGGCGCCGGACACGGTTGCGCTGGAGTACCTGCGTGACATCGGGCCCCTGTGCGCGATCGCCACGGGGCTGGCGATGCGCGACATGGTGTCCGGCTAGCGGCTTGCATACAGCGATCATCTGCATGTGATGCACCGGAGGTGCGGCGTGCTGAGAATCGACCTCCTCCCCGGACATTTCGCCGCGGCGCGAGCAGCGAAGACCTTGCTCGTGCTGATGGTCATCGCGCTGCTGGTCGTCATCCTGGCCTGCTTCGGCTTCCTGACGATGAGGAAGTCGGTGCTGGCGACCCGCATCCAGGAACGCGACGAGGCCAAGCGCAAGGCGGACGAGGTTCGGGCCATCGAAGCGAAGGCCCAGGAGAAGGAGAACCTCGCCGCGCCGATCGACTCGAAGGTGCGCTTCATCGAGGACGCGGACGGCTGCGGGGAGCAGTGGTGGGCGGCCTACGAGAAGGTGAACCGCTACATCTACGCTCAGGCCCAACTGACGACCATCCGCATCCAGGCCCCTAGCAGCGTGCACTTCGAGGTGAACCTCCCGGATACCACCTCGGTGGGACGGTTCGTGCTAAACCTCATCCGCTGCCCAGACATCTCTAACATCAGGGTGGGCGGCGCTCCGCCCGGCGGCCCGGGCGTTGGCCCGAATGCCCAGGGCGGCGGGGGCGGCGGTGGTGGGGGGATGGCTCCCGCCATGGGAGGTGGGATGCCAGCGCCGGGTGGTGTGCCGATGGCTGGCGCGGGTCCCGAGATGGGCATGATGGGCGGAATGGGCGGAATGGGCGGGGGCGCCCCGGCAGCCGCCTCGTCCGCGGGTGGCCCGATTCATCTGTCCATTGACGCGAGCCTGACCCAACCGCTGTCCACGCCCGCTCCAGGCGGTGGGGCGGCGGCAGCTGCCGGCGGAGCCCCGGGCATGATGGGCGCTGGAGGGCCGGGTGGCGGCATGCCCGGTGGGGGGATGCCCGGTATGGGTGGCGGCATGCCCGGCGGCGGAGGGCCACCGGGGGCCGGACCGCCTGGCGGCGGGCCGCCCGGCGGCGGGCCGAAGGGTGGAGCCCCCAAGGGTGGCGGCGGAGAGGGCGGCTCAGAAGGCGGCGGTCTGAAGGGCCGGGATGCCGGGGGCGGGGACGAGTAGAGACGACGTTGTGGCCCGAAGCGGCCAGCCTGTTCGGCGTACCCGGTGATCCAACGGGAGAGACCAATGTCGAAGCTACGGCCGATATACGTGCTCATCCCGGGTGTGGTGCTGATCATTGCCACCATCTGCGTCTTCGTATTCGTCCTGCTGCCGCCGGTGAACAAGGAAATCCAGAAGGTCACCCAGGACCGTGATACCGAACAGGCCAAGGCCGACGAGAGACCTCAGGCCGAGAAGCGGCTGGAGGATGCCGAGCGCAAGCTGAAAGAGCAGACGATCAAGCTCGAGCGCTACATGAAGACGCGCAGCATCCCGATCTCGCTCTATCTCCCGATGGAAGCGATGATCAAGTTCTGGTACGAGTTGCAGGAAGACCTGGCGCCATCGCTTGAGAAGTACATCGAGTCGAGCGGCTGCCGGATCATCCGAGGGGCGGCGCTTCCGGCGCCGCAGATGGCTCCACCGATTCCCGGGGCCTCGAACTTCATCCGGATCCCGCAGTCGGGTGCTCTCCAGTTCACCGTCCAGGGCACCGAGGCCGAACTCCGGAAGCTCTATACGAGCCTGAACCAGTTCGACCGGGTGGCGACCATCGAGCCGCTCAGCCTGCAACCCATCGGCGGTGGCGAGGAGTTGCAGGCCGAGGTCGCCGTTGTGGTGTACATCTTGGCGGAAGGCCCTGAGGGTGCCGCCGCAGCCCCGGCCGGGGGTGCCGCGGCCCCCGGGGCGGGTGCAGCCCCCGGCATGCCGGGCATGATGGGCGGGCCGGGCGCTCCTGGTGCAGGCCCGCCGGGGGGCGGTGCCGCTGGCCCGAAGGGTGGCGGCGCCCCGAAGGGTGACGAGGGCGGTGGGGGAGCCGGCAGCAAGCTAAAGGGCCGCGATGCAGAGGCAGGAGGCGACGAGTAGGAACAGCAAGCCCGATCGAGCACGCGGCAGGTGCCCTGGCCTGGCGCGCTGAACACCGCTCAGGGGAGGCTCAAGGTGGACGATCATACCAAGGCCAAGGGGCTCATGGCGGCGGGGCTCTTCATCCTCGCGGCAATCGGACTGGTCGTGGTGCTGGTTGTGCTTCCGGCCATCCACAGCGGCAGCGGATCGCCGACCGCGGTGGCGCAAGTTGGGGCAGGCCCCATGTCTCCCGCGATGGGCATGGAGCCCGGCCCGGGCGAGACACCCGGCGGGGCGCCGGGAGCTGCCCCTGCCGGCCCAATGCCGGGAGGGATGCCGGCCATGGGAGGTGCCCCGGGAGGAGCTGCGCCGGGTGGAGCCGCGCCCGGCGGACCGGCCGGAGCGGTTTCGGCAAAGGCCGTGGAACCGCTCGAACCGAGCCGGGAGAACCCCTTTGCCCCGATGGGCGCCGTGGGTGGGAAGGCTCAGGAGAAGGTGAGGCCTGAGTCGGCTTACCGGCCCGGTCCGGCCGGCTTCCCAGTCGGCCTGCGCGAACAGAATCACTATCCGGTTCTAGGACCGAACGGTGAGAGCATCCACGTGCCCAGCGGAGTTCCATCGCCCAGGAGCGCGGCCGGGCCGCAGAGACCGCCGACCGAGGAGTTCCTGCAGGTGCCCGCAATCATGCGGGACGCTCAGGGCCGAGCCATGGTGGTGCTGCAGGCGGGCCCCGGGCAGACGGGACAGGTCCTCCAGGTGGGCGACCGCTGGCAGGGGTTCCGCGTGGAGAAGATCACGAACACCGAGATGGTGCTCGCCAAGCAGGAGGGTGGCCAGATCGTTCGCAAGGTGTTGCGTCTGCGTGTGGGTGGTGGGGGCCGTCCTGCGACCGGCACCGGCCCGACGACGGGCGGGACTCGCCCGGGCGTGACCGTCCCGGGGGCCAGGGGCACCACGACGCCCGGAACCGGTGGCGGCACCCAACCGGGCATTCGTCGGCCCGGCGGGGCTGCGCCGGGCGCCTTCCCCGGCGTAGGGGGAGGCGGAGCGGCCCCGGGGGGCGGTGCTGGCGGGGGCCAGCGCCAGTAGCTGTAGATCACTTCGACCCTGGGACGGCGCGGGAGCCTCCTTCATCCAGGATGAGGCGCCGCGCCGAGACGACAGACTGCCGACAGTCTAGGAGGGTACGCCCGTGACCATCAGAGCAGGGGCACTCATTGTAGTACTGTGCGTCGTCGTCGGGGTGAGCGCGGCCTGGGCTCAGGACCAGCAGCGCATCACCTTCGACGTCAACAACGCCAACATCAACGACGTGATGCGGATGTTCGCCGAGACGGCCAAGATCCAGTACGTCTTCGATGAGGCGGTCAACAAGCAGATCACGGTGAAGCTCCGTGACCAGACTGTTGACGCGGCTCTGAAGACCATCCTCGGCGCGGCCGACCTCCAATACGTGTTCGACGAGGCCACCGGCATCTACCACATCAAGTCCAAGCCGACGCGGCAGGCCGGCACACGGCCCGGCACCACGCCCGTCTCACCCCTGGTCTCGGGGAGCGGCTCAACGCCCCCGCCGACGCGGACAGGGGGCGCCGGCGCGGCTGGTACCGGCCAGGCCGCGGAGGGGGAGAAGGACGAGACGATCCTGCGCAGGATCCAGATCTTCTTCCAGGACCCGCTTCTCTTCTCAGATGGCATGGGCATTGGTAGCGGGATGATGATGGGTGGTGGTATGGGTGGGGGTATGGGTGGTGGTGGGTTTGGCGGTGGGGGCGGTTACGGTGGTGGTGGTCGTGGAGGCGGTGGCTATGGCGGTCGTGGAGGCGGTGGTGGTGGGTTCGGTGGTGGTCGTGGTGGTGGTGGCGGCGGCTTCGGTGGCGGTCGTGGCGGCGGTCGTGGCGGCGGTGGCGGCGGGTTTGGCGGGCGCTTCTGATCGGGTTACACTCACGCGGAGCGCACGTCCGGCCTGCCCGATGGCGAGCCCGGCGGTGTGCCCCGTGGCACGATCGTCCGCACGCTGTGAACCGGCGCGGATCGCGTTCGGGAACCGCGTCATGAACGGCCCAACAAGGGAGGGGAAGAGATGATCCCCAAAGCAGTAGCTGATCGCTCGTCTCTGGTCGCCGCGGGCGTCGCAGGACTCCTTTTGCTGCTGATCCTGTGGTCGCCCGTCGTGGGCGCCCAAGACGACGGGGGAGCGTCGATCCGGCCACCTGCGGCCGCCCTCGTCACCATCGATGCAACGGACGCCTCACTCACCGAGCTGATCCGGATGCTCAGTCGGGCCGCGGACGTGAAGATCGTCTTCGGCAGCGACGTGGACAAGGACAAGCTCATTACGGTGAACCTCCCTGACGTTGACGTGGAGACGGCGCTGAAGGTGATCGTCCAGGCGGCGGGCTGCTACTGGTACCAGGAAAACGACATCTACATCATCACCAGTGAACCCGCGCCCGGCCGCGTCGAGCCGCCGCCTCCCGGGCCCCCACAACCCAAGACGGACGTCCCTGGCGAGGGCGGCACCTCGGCGGGAGACACGCAGCCCCGGCCGGAGCCGACGACCGTGATCCAGAAGCCGCCGGGGATTGATGAGGGCGGACCCAAGCCGCGAGTTCCGCGAAGCCCGGACGAGTTCATCTACCAAATGGTTCCGCTCAACTACCTGAACTGCATCGAAGTGGCGCTGATGTTCGGGGGAACGGTCCCCCCCGATGCCTCGGTTGCCTTTCCCGTGAGGCCCGGGCGCCGCGGCGCGAGCCCGGCCTGGCAGTACGGGGGGGGCGGGTCGGAGACGGGAGCCGCCGGCTGGTTCGGCAGTGCGGGCCTCCGCGGCACGCGGGGCCAGGCCCTGCGTGACGGTTTCAACCAGTTGGGTGGTGGCTTTGGCGGTGGAGGGTTCGGCGGCGGACGCGGCGGCCTCGGCGGTGGCTTGGGTGGTGGTGGGCTTGGCGGTGGCCTGGGGGGTGGCGGTCTGGGTGGTGGGCTTGGCGGCATGGGCGGCGGTCGTGGCGGCATGGGTGGCGGTCTGGGCGGCGGCATGGGTGGCGGGTTCACCGCGCTGCTGCCGGAGGACATCGAGGCGATCATGGCGTTCACTGACGACAACTCCGTGATCGTGCGCGGTACTCCGGAGGCCATCGACGAGTTTCGGGAGATCGTGGCCCTGCTCGACAAGCCGGTCAAGCAGGTAGAGATTGCGGTGAAGTTCGTCTCGATCACCACCACCTTCGAAGAGGCGTTTGGTATCGACTGGGCGATCAAGAACACGCGGATCGAGGTCTTCAACCAGGGGTTCGCGCCGCCGCAGGCGATCAACAGCGTCGTGCGCTTCGCCACGGGCAACCTCGACACGCAGCTCAACGCCCTGGAAAAGAGCAGCCGCGCCACGGTCATCCACGAGCCGCGCGTGGCCGTCCAGAACAATGCGTACGCCAGCGTCGAGTTCTCGACGTCGATCCCCGTCTACAACGCGAATGTCACGTATAACCAGTTCGGCCAGCGCCAGGTCGACTTCGAGATGGAACCCGTGGACGTCGAGAACTACCTGGACGTCATGCCGCGCATCAACGCGGACGACTCCGTCTCCCTGTACCTGATGCCGAACATCTCGAACGTCGCGGGATACGTCGAGGCGCCGGACGGCTCCCGGGCTCCGATCATCACCTACCAGACCGTGATGACCATGGTGCGGGTGCCGGACGGGGAGACGATGGTCCTGGGCGGTCTGATCACGAAGGACGACAGCACGACGAAACTGCACACGCCGCTCCTGAGCCGAATCCCGGTCCTCGGGAAGCTGTTCGACTCGCGCTCCAAGACGCTGAACGATACGGAGCTGCTCATCTTCGTGACGCCGCGCATCCTGCGTGAGGCTCCGACGGACTGACGTGGCAGACGACGTCGCGTCTCGACCTACGTAGGATGGGCAACAGAGCCGGCACCGAAACGGCACGGTAGCACGTGCCGTTTCCCATTACAGGACGGCGCGCGAAGCCCTCGGGTCCCCGCGCGGGGAGGGGCCGAGACGGAGGCGACGGACCGGTGGAGCTAAGGCAGGTGGCAGTGCCGCTGGCGGATCGCCCATACACGATCCACGTAGGGTCTGGTGCGCTGGCGCGTCTCGGGGAACTGGTCCAGCCGGCGACCGAGGGACAGAGCGCCGCGGTGGTGGCGGACGAAACCACGGGCGCGCTGTTCGGCGGGCGAGTGGCCGACAGCCTTGAGCGGGGCGGGTGGCGTTGCCGCCTCCTCACCGTGCCGCCCGGCGAGGCCAGCAAGACACTGGCGGTCGCCGAGCACCTGTGGGCCGCTCTGGCCGACGCGGGCATGGATCGCGTGTCGGTCGTGTTTGCCCTCGGGGGTGGGGTGATCGGCGACCTGGCGGGCTTTGTGGCGGCGACCTACATGCGCGGCATCGACTTCGTCACCGTGCCGACGACGCTGCTCGCTCAGGTGGACAGCAGCGTCGGCGGCAAGGTGGGCGTCGATCTCCCGCAGGCGAAGAACCTGGTCGGCGCCTTCCACCAGCCTCGAGCCGTGGTCGTTGATCCCGACACTCTGACCTCGCTTCCGGATCGGCACTTCGCCGCCGGGCTGGGCGAAGTGGTGAAACACGCGGCGATCGCCGATGCGAACCTATTCGACACGCTCGGCCGCGAGGCGGATCGGGTGAGGGCGCGGCAGACTTCCCTCCTGGGGGACATCGTCGCACGCAACGGCGAGATCAAGGCCTCGGTCGTCAGCCGGGACCCCGAGGAACGAAGCGGTCTCCGCGCTGTCCTCAACTATGGGCACACCGTCGGGCACGCGATCGAACGAGGCGCCCGCGCGTGGGAGCTGTTGCACGGGGAAGCCGTCGCGGTGGGGATGATCGCCGAGGCGAAGGTGGCGGCCCGGCTCGGCCTGTCCGATGCCGAGGTGCCCGCCCAGTTGGAGGCGCTGTTGTTGCGCCTGGGCGTTCGCACGTCCCTGGCCGGGACCGAGGTCAACGTGGACCTGGCCGTGCGAGCGCTGCGGACCGATAAGAAGATCGTCGTCGGCGCGCTCGCGCTGCCCGTGGTTGCCGCGATCGGGTCGGTCGAGATGACGAACGCCGTGTCGGTGGATGAACTGGTGCGGGAAGTGGAGAGCCTGGCGGAGTAGGCGCGCGCCACCCGGCGCACGAAGGCAGCGAACGTCCCCATGCCTATCGACCTGCACGAGAAGCTCGGGACGACCCCGTTCGGTGAGCGGCACCTCGGGTCGGATGCCGCCACGGGCCAGGCGCTGCTCGTGACGAGGCTCCGCCTGGACGACAGCCGGCTCGATGACACCCTGAAGGCGCGCATCCTGGACGCGGCGCGGCGCTACGCGGGCCTGGTTCATCCGCACATCTGTGCGCCGGCCACGGCGGGGTTCACACAGGCCGGACGACTGGTCGTTGCCCAGGAGGCGCCGCTGAGTGTGGGTCTGGGACCCGGTTCGGGCCAGGCCGCGGAATCCGGCGTGGAGACGCTCGTACACGTCTGCGAAGGGCTGGCGTACGCTCATGCCCGCGGCATGGTCCATGGCGCCCTGACCCGTGACTGCGTGTTTTCCGGCGGGCCGCAAGGCACGCGGGTGGCGGACTTCGGGGTGGGCGCGGCGTTGTACGAAACGGGGACGCTGGCAGCGCGGAGCCAAGCGGTCACGGAGATCGCGCCGGAGGTGAAGGCGGGCGCCGAGCCGACGACCGCCAGCGACGTGTACGCGCTGGGCGTCATCGGGATCGACCTGTGCTCGACCGGCGGAGGCCCCGCCGCGCAGTCGCTGGCGGAGCGGGCCCGTCGCGTGCCCGGGATCGGGTTGGCTACCGTGCTCGGCCGAGCCATCGAGAGCGACCCGAAGGCACGGTATGCGACCGCCGAGGAGATGCTGGGACACCTGCGCAACGTCGCGGCGCCGCGAACGGCTCCGCAGGCCAGGGCCGCCACACGAAAGCCCGCCAGGAGCCGAGCCCCCAAGCAACCGGAGCCACCGGCAGTGCCGGAGATGAGCTACCCCAAGGCGTTCGGTCTCATTCTGTGGACCGTCCTGCGCAGCGGGCTTGCGCTGCTGCTGGCCTTGTGCCTGATCGCCGCCGCCGTGGCGGGAGGGCTGGCGCTGGCCTTCAGGAGCACGCCGGGGCTGGTGACGGTGCCGAACCTGGAGGGCAAGACCGTTGCGGAGGCGACGAAGCTCGCGGAGGGCAAGGGCCTGCAAGTGACCATCGGCCGCGAGGCCCATAGCGAGGATGTGCCGGCCGGCCGCGTGATCGAGCACCTGCCGTATCCCGGCAAGGTCGTACGCGAAGGGCGCTCGGTGGAGCTGGTGGTATCGCTGGGGCCGCCGCGGGCGAAGGTGCCGGACCTCGTCGGCAAATCCCGCGCAGACGCCCTCGAGCGGCTCGAGTCGCTCGGTCTACGCCTCGGCACGGTCAGCCGCAAGCCCGACTCGCCCAAGCCCGCCGAGCAGGTGCTCTCCCAGAACCCCCCGCCGGGCAAGGAAGTGGCAATCGATACCGAGGTGAATGTCATCGTCTCAGGCAACCGCCGCACGGGCACGGGTCCGACCCGATCGGGTCCGCGGGCCGCCGACGTGTCGTTCATCGTGCCGGAAGGTCCGGTGGTCCAGCGGGTGAAGGTGGAGGTGCACTACCCAAGCGGCCGGTATGACGTGGTCTACGAGCGGATTCATCGCCCGGGCGACCGCCGCACGGTGCACGTCGTGGCGTCCGGCGAAGCGACGGTCCAGATCCTGATCGACGGGGAGCTGGTGGCGGAGTACGATCTTGAGCCGTCACCTTGACCGATCTTGAACGCCTCCGAAGTCGGTGAACTGGTCGCGCGCGCGCAGGCTTCCGATCGCGGAGCCTTCGACCGACTCGTGGATGAGACGTACTCGATGGCCTACGCGACCGCCTATCGGCTGATCGGCGACCCCGACGCCGCGTGCGACGCGACCCAGGACGCCTACGTCCGCGCCTACGCCTCCCTGCGCACCTTCCGCGGCAACTCAACCTTCAGCACCTGGCTCTACCGCATCGTCGTAAACGTCTCCCTGGACCTCCTTCGTCGGCGGGCGCGGGCCCCGGAACCCCTCACCGCGGCCTTCGACGAGGAGGAGCCGCGCGAGATCGAGGTCGTGGACCACTCGGCCGATCCGCAGAGGGATGTCGAGCGACGGGAGCGACAGGCGGTCGTGCTGAAGGCGCTGCAGCGGATGTCGGAGGACCATCGCACCGTGCTCGTGCTGTTCGACCTCAACGGGCTGGCGTACGAGGAGATCGCGGAGGTACTTCAGGTCCCGCTGGGCACGGTGAAGTCGCGGCTGAACCGGGCGCGTCTGGCGATGCGGGACGCAATCCGGGAGGACGCGGAACTTTTCGGAGCGGTCTGAGGTCGTACGTCTGTCACACGGCGATGTCACGCATCCGGGGGGAGCGTCGTTGATGAACTGCGGGACGGTCCGGGAGAAGATGAGCCTGGTCGCGGAGGGCGAGCTGCCGGCCGAGGAGCTGCTCGTCATCCGCGCACACCTGGCCGAATGCGGAGCCTGCGGCGCGGCGTACCGAGAGCTGCGACAGCTGGTCGAGGACCTGCGCAGCCTGCCGCGGCCCAGGCCGCCGGTCGGGCTACGGGCACGCATCGGCCTGGCACTGGACGCCGTGGAGGAGGCCGAGGCGACGGAACGGACGGTGGTGCGATCGCTGTGGGAGGTCGCCGGGCCCTACCTCGCCGCCGCGGCAGTGGTGGCGATCGCCTTTGGCCTCGCGACGCTGGTCTCGCGGCCCCACTCCCGGGGGCAGGTGGCTCGCGTCCCGATGGGGGTGACCAACGCCGTGGAGTCACCCAAGGAGGGCCTCCCCGCCGCGCCTGGGCCTAACGTCACCCCGCCGACGGCGAGCAAGATGGGACCGTCCGACGCGCAGAGCGACGCGACCGTAGCGGACGCCAACCGACGCATTCGGGAGGCGCAAGACAAGGCCGCCATGCAAGGTCGCGACGCCAAGCAGCCGTGGCCGCCTGAGCTGGGCACCGGCCGGTCGTCGGGAGTCGGAGGCGCGCCCACCGAGCCGCTCGGAACGCGGGAGAACACATTCCGCGCGCCCGTGGATGGGCAAGAGACCATCCCCACGCTGAACGTCCCGACGCAGATCGATGTCAACTTCCGGCCCCCGAGCGAGCCGGTAGTCGGGACGAGCGTGAGCGGCACCGTCGAAGTCTCCGCGCGGGACAGCATCCCGCGGGTGCTGGTCACGGCGAGCGGCGACGAGGGCCTGACGATCGACAAGCCCGGCGGCGTGCTCTACAGCGGGCCTCTGCGAGCGGGCGACGTCGTGCGCGTGCCGGTGCCGATGACGGCCTCCCAGGCGGGCCTGCACGAGGTGCGG
>VGFC01000014.1 GCA_016869045.1 Armatimonadota bacterium | reverse complement strand
TCCTGGACTACTACCACCTCGAACCTCAGCACCTGCTGGTCGTCTGTGATGATATCAACCTCGATCTGGGCCAACTCCGGCTGCGCCGTTCCGGGAGCCCGGGCGGGCAGAAGGGTCTGCGCTCGATCGGGCAGCACCTGGGCGGCGCCGACTTCGTGCGGCTGCGCATCGGGATAGGGCGCCTGGAGGCCGGACGGGACGCCAAGGCATTCGTGCTGTCACCCTTCCGCGCCTCTGAGCGCGACGCCGCCGAGGAGGCCATCTCCCGGGCGGCGGATGCCGTCGAGTGCGCCGTGCGCGAGGGCCTCGAGGCCGCCATGGGCTGCTACAACTCCTGATCGGGGTCGGCGCCGGACGATGGAGGAGGGAACCCCATGCCGCACAGTAGACGCGCGCCCTCAAAGCCCCTCTGGAAGAGGGTCCTGCTTGGCTGCGGCATCGGCTGTGGTTCGCTACTGCTTCTGCTCGTCATCGTCGCCCTGATCATCTTCTACAAGCTGACCGCCGTTCCGCCGGAGGTCGCGCACGCGCGGCGCCCCTCGCCCCCGAGCGCGCCGGGCGCGCCGGCGCAACCGCAGCCGGAGCCGCCGCCGTTCGAGGTCCAGAGGCAGGAGGTGGACCGGGCGTTGCAGACAGGCCAGGCCGCCAACGCCACCTATCGGCTCAGCGAGGCGGGCCTCAATGATCTCATCGCTCAGAACGCCGACCCCAGCGCACCCGTACAGAACGTGCGGGCGTATCTGGGGAACGGCGAGGTGACCGTCACGGGCACCGGCCACTGGCGCGGGCGGCAGGCCTACCTCACCGCGGTCGGCCGGCCCCAGGCGTCCGCGGGGGTGCCCGAGGTTAGGCTCTCCTCTGTCCGCATCGGCACGATGGGCGTGCCCGGCTCGGGCGTGGCGCGCATGGAGGCCGAACTGAACCGCGCGCTGGCCGACTGGGCCGCGAAGAACCGCTACACGGTCAACGACGTGTCCGTGTGCAACGGGCAACTGGTCATGTCGGTCTCTGGGCGACCCCAGTAGGCGTGTCGCCACGCAACCTGCGCGCCTGCTCGGGCGTTTCGCTAGTAGACCAGTCTTGTGTTGCACCTCGCGACGGAGGGCACTCGCCATGGCTCGGCTGGTGACTTGGCTTGCCGTGAGCGCTCTGGGATGGCTGGCGGTCTCCGTACCCGCCGAGGAGACGCCGGCCAAGCCTGAACCGGTCCTTCGCAAGATCGAACTCACCTACGCTTCTGCGGCCGATCTCGCTCGCCAGTTCGCGGCCACCGCCAACGACACCGAGGCGGCGGCGAACCGGCTGCGCGAGGAGCGTCGGGACTTCCTCCGCCGCGCGATTGCGGACGCCACGCGGGGTGTCCGGCCGGTGTCGCAGGTGATGAGCGAGCCCGGCCTCTACCCCTTCAGCGAGCGCCCGTATGCCGAGGTGAGGCTCGCCCAGGCTCCCGGGGCTGGGGGCGGTCTGGCGGACTTCCTGCCGGACGGCATCACTGAGCCGCCCACGGCCGCGTTGGACCAGAATGTCCTACTCGTGAGGGGGACACCCAAGGCGGTCGATGAGTTCGCCGAACTCGTCCGCATGCTCGATGTCCCGCCCAAGCAGGTCAACATCGAGGTCAAGCTGCTGAACATCGTCTCGAAGGCCGACGAGGGCTGGGGCGCCGACATTATGGGTCGCAACCGCAACGCGGAGTTCTTCCTCCAGGGCCCGGCGCCGCTCGGCCCGACGATCCGAATCGCCGGCGACAACGTCAATGCGCTCGTGGCGGCCAACCGCTCGATGAGCCGCAGCAACAACACTGCCGCGGCCCATGTCACGACCAGCAACAACACGCCGGCCGTCATCCGCGCGGCAACGGTGATCCCCGTGGTGCTGGCCTCCGTGACGTTCGACCAGTTCGGCAACCGCCAGGTGGATTACACCATCGATGCGGTCGCCACGGGCATCGAGCTGTTCGTCCTGCCGCGAATCAGCGCAGATGACTCGGTCACGATGCGCTTGCAGCCGAGCTTCATCGACGCCACCGGCCAGGTCGTCGGCCCGGACGGTAGCACCGCCCCCATCCTCCAGGAGGCGATGGTGGACACGCTCGTCCGCGTGAAGGATGGCGAGACTTTGCTCCTGGGCGGGTTCCCGCGCTCCAACCAGGCCCTCCAGGCCACGGGCCTTCCCGTCAACTTCCGCCGATCGAGTTCCATCGAGGACATCGACTCCTTGCTCTTCGTGACGCCCCGGATCGTCCGGTTCCTCGAACAGTGACCCCACGTCAGCCGCTTGCTCACCAATCGCCCCCGGCGTGGTAAGAACCCCTCGACGGAGGCGCGCACTCCGCGGCTTGCCGCCGCCCTGTCTGCACCGCCGACGCCAGGCGCAGGTGGAGGCCATGGCTGCCTTCCTGCTGGTGACAACCGGCCGGACCGACGGCGCGATGCCGGTCACGCCCGCCGAGGTCTTCGAGAAGCTGATGCTCCTGCTGTTGAGCGAGGGCTTCTGGCCCCATGCGGTCCAGGACCCAAGTGGTCGGCTGCTGGAGCCCGGCGATTCCGTGCGGTTCTGCCTCGTGGGGGAAGACGGGGCACAGGTCGTGGGCGACGCCCGCGTGGCCGCCCGCAGCACTCCCCTCACACCGCCGCATCTTGCCCACGTGCACATGTACGTCGGGCACCTGCTGCCGTCCGAGCCCGGGGCCCTCTCCCATGCGGTTGCCCTCGCCGCCGTCAACATCTGGGATGACGCCCGTCCGTGTACCGAGGCCGACGCCCCCACCCCCGATCTGCTGGCCGCTGCGCACACAGGCGCCGTGCTGCCGGTCGGCCTGCCCGAACCCACGGAGACGCCGCCTCCCCAGCTGCCTGCGTCGCCTCCTCACGGCTGCGAAGCGCAGGCCTTCATTCTGGCCAACTGGGAGCTGGTGGACTTCGGCGAGCCCTTGCGGCCGGTGGAAGACGCCGGCACCGGGGCCATCGCAACCCCGGCCGGGCCCATCGACCTGATCTGTGAGGGTGCAGACTCGGAGGATGTCGTTGCGGTGATGTGGGCCAACGGCGAGCCGCCGGACGAGTTGCTCGCCGCCGTGCGGGAGCGGCTCGCCTGGCTCAGGAGGAACGTCGGGCAGGACGGACGACGGGTCCGGGGGCTGGTCCTGACCCTCGACGGGCGCCACGACGCCCTGGCACTAGCGGACGGCGACTTCGACGTACGGAGGCTCCGGATCCTCTGCGAGCCCGTCACAGCGGTGAGGATCTTCGAACCCGATCCGCTGGCGATGGTGACCAACCTCGCGGCCCCGGCGATCATCGCCCCCGAGCCCCGCCAACCGGCGGGCGACCTCGACTTCGCCGCCAAGTGCCTCCGCGTACCTCGAACGAAGGCCTGACTCCTACGTCTCTGCGACCACGTAGGCTCTCAGCCGCCCCAGCGCCGCCGCCGTCAGCTCGGCCTCGGCGATCACGTGGTCGGCCTGGTAGTCGTAGTGCAGCACCCGCCCTTCCTCCGGCGCGACGTTCAGCACGTGGAGCGCATTGTACGGGACCTCGAGGGTCACCGTGGCCAGCGGCGCCACGAGCGAGTCGCGGATCAGCTGGCGCAGGGCATCCATGCCGTATCCCGTCGTGGCCGCAGTGATGACCGCGTTGGGCAGCCCCTCGGCCGCCGCCTCAAGCTCTGCGAGGTCCGCCGCCAGGTCCGCCTTGTTCAGGGCATACACCATGGGCTTGTCGGCGGCTCCCAGCTCCTGCAGCACCTCCTCGGTCGCCTCCTGCTGCTTTCGTTGGTCCGGGTCGCTGATGTCGATCACCTGGATCAGCAGGTCGGCCGCGAGCGCCTCCTCCAGCGTCGCGCGGAACGCTGCCACCAGATGGTGCGGCAGGTGTCGCACGAAGCCGACGGTGTCCGAGGCGATCGCCTCGCGCCCGTCGCCGATCGACACCCGCCGCGAAGTCGTGTCGAGCGTCTCGAATAGCCGATTGCGCGCCGAGACCTCCTCGCCGCCCGCGAGCGCATTCAGCAGGCTCGACTTCCCGGCGTTCGTGTACCCGATCAGGCTGATGGTCGGCACGCCCGCCGATTCGCGAGCCGCTCGGCTCACCTCCCGCCGCCGCGCGACCTCTCTCAGCTCCTTGCGGATGCGCGTCATTCGATGTTGGATGCGCGACCGGTCCACCTCCAGCTTCGTTCGCCCCGGCCCGCGCGTACCGATCGGCCCCGTGCCTCGCATCCCGCCGCCGATCCGCGACATGAGCTTCCCGCGTCCGTACAGGCGCGGCAGCGTGTACTGCAGTTGCGCCAACTCCACCTGCAGCTTCCCCTCGCGTGAGCGCGCCCGCTGCGCGAAGATGTCGAGGATCAACTCCGTCCGGTCCATCACCTTGCAGGGGAGACGGTCGGTGAGGTTGCGGTTCTGGCCCGGGGTCAGCTCGGCGTCGAAGACGGTCAGGTCCGCGTCCACGGAAAGGACGAGCGCCTCGAGTTCATCCAGCTTGCCGACGCCGATGAAGGTCGCCAGCTTGGGCTTCTCGAGGCCCTGGGTCAGCCGCGCGACGGGCTGCGCCCCGGCCGTCGTGGCCAGGGCCTCCAGCTCCGCCAGGGAACGAGCCATCTCCTCGTCCTCGCGCCCCAGCGCGACGAGGACGGCGCGCTCGAGTGAGTCATCAGACAGAACGTCGGGGGTTGGTTGTGTCACCGGTTGCATGGGACATCCTCCGAGAGCGATCGCTGAGAGGCATGACAGATCGGCGGCTCAGGTGAGCCGCCCCACGACTCCTGGCCTTCCCGTCTCAGCGACGTCGCATCGGGGATGTCCCTCCTGATTGCTCCTACGTTCCCTTGTACGTCTCCGCCGCGCCTCGGTTGCGCGCCGGCCCGTCAGTACGTCACTTGCAGCTCGCCCATGCGCGCCACCGCTTCGGCGATGGCGGCCAACGGGTCGTCCGCCATGATCGTCAGTGACATCCGCACATAGCCCTCGCCGTGGTCGCCGTACACCGCGCCCGGCACCGCGAGCACACCGCAATCCTCCAGCAGCGTCTTCGCGAAGCTCGCGGAGGTCTCGCCCTGCGGGACGCGCACCCAGAGGTAGAACGCTCCCGGCGGTGCTGTCACGGGCCACCCGAGGCCCTGCAGTCCCTCGACGAGGGCATCCCGCCGCTGCCGGTACACCTCCCGCAGCGTCGGCGCCCACTCCTCGTAGTGGTCGAGCGCGACGGCGGCGGCGAGCTGCACCGCGCCGAAGGTGCCGCTGTCCACGTTGGCCTTCACCTTCGAGAG
This sequence comes from Armatimonadota bacterium, assembly GCA_016869045.1. GTDB lineage: Bacteria > Armatimonadota > Zipacnadia > Zipacnadales > VGFC01 > VGFC01. The sequence goes on along the minus strand of VGFC01000014.1, from coordinate 34,332 downwards.
CCCGTCGATCGGCTCCTCCGCACCGACCGCCCAGCCCACGCGCCACCCCGTCATGTTGAAGGTCTTCGACAGCGAGTGGAACTCGATCGCGACCTCCTCCGCGCCCGGAACCTGCAGGATGCTCGGCGGCTTCTCGTCGCCGTAGTACACCTCACAATACGAGGCGTCCTGGCAGACAAACAGGTCGTACTCACGTGCGAAGGCGACCGCTTGCTCGAGGAAACCTACGTCGGCAACGGCGCCCGTCGGGTTATTGGGGTAGTTCAGCCACAACAGCTTCGCGCGCTTCGCGATGGACGGAGGGATCGCCCCCAGGTCCGGCAGGAAGCCGTTCGTCTCCCGCAGGGGCATCGGGTACGCCGCGCCGCCGCAGAAGGTCGCCTGCACCTTGTAGACCGAGTACGCCGGGTCGGGCACGAGGACGATGTCGCCCGGGTCGATGTAGGCCCACTCGATGTGGACGAGGGCTTCCTTGCACCCGATGGTGCTCTGGATCTGCTTGGGAGGATCGACCTCGACCCCGAAGCGCCGCTGCATGTGCCGCGCGATGGCCTCCAGGAACTCGGAGTAGCCGTGGCCCGTCTCGTCGTACTGGTGTGTCCGCCGATCCCGGATCGCCTTGGCCATGGCCTCGATGACGAAGTCCGGCGTGGGCTGATCCGGGTCGCCGATCCCGAAGTCGATGAGCTTCTCGCCCTGCGCGATCTTCTGCGCCTTCAGGGCCGCGGTCTCACGAAACGGGTACGGCGGAATGGTCCGCAGGCGGTACGCTCTTTCCATGGGACGTTATCCTCCGTTGTCCTGCCCATCCTGTTCCATTACACACTGAGCGCCTTGAGGTCGACCTCCCCTGAGAACACCTCCACAGCCGGCCCGGTCTTGAACACGTGGTCGTCTTCGCGCCACTCGACGTGTAGGTCGCCTCCGAGCAGCTTCACCGTGCACGACCGGCCCGCCAGCCCATTGAGCGCAGCTGCCACGACCGACGCCGACGCGCCCGTGCCGCACGCCAGCGTCTCCCCGGAGCCACGCTCCCAGACGCGCATCTCCAGCAGGTCCGGCGCGACGACTCGAACGAACTCCACGTTGACGCGCGCCGGGAACGCCTCGTGATGCTCGATTCGCGGGCCGAGCGTCCGCACAGGCGCTGCCTGCACATCCTCGACGAAGAGGACGCAGTGCGGGTTGCCCATCGACACACACGTCACATGCACGACCTCGCCATCGACCTGCAGCGGCTCGTCGATCACTGGCGCGTCCTCCGGCGTCCCCAGCATGGGAATGTCGCGGCGAGCGAGCCGCGGCCGGCCCATGTCCACTGTCACGGACACCACGCGCCCGCCCTCAACCGTCAGTTCGGGGCGGATCGGTCCCGCGCCGGTCTCGACGACGAACTCCGTCTTCGCGGTCAGGCCGTGCTCGTACACGTACTTCGCGAGGCAGCGCATCCCGTTCCCGCACATCTTGCCTTCGGAGCCGTCGGCGTTGAACATGCGCATCGCGAAGTCGGCCTGCCCGGAGGGCAGGATGAGGATGATCCCATCCCCGCCGATGCCAAACTGACGGTCCGACAGCACCCGCGCAAGCTGGGGCAGATCGACGCCTTCGAGCCGCTCCTCGTGGCCGTTGATGTAGATGTAGTCGTTGCCGAGCCCCTGCATCTTGGTGAAGCGCATGGCCCTTCTCCCGCTGTTGGGACTGTCCAAGTCGTGATCCCGCGTCAGTCGGGATCACGACGCATGGACTGTCCCCTGTTCCCGTTGCCGTCAACGCCGAACCCCGAACGCCGAACCCCCAACCCGCCTCTCGCAGGTCCGTGCTACAGCTCCATCGGCCGACGGTCGGGGGGATGTCTGTCTCTGAGAACAACAGACGCCGCCCCGCGCCGACCCTTCAGGAGGGCAGCACGAGCCGGCGCCACGAGGGCGCTGCGTTCCGGTAGTGATCGAACGGGCTACTTCCCCAAGGCTGAAATCGCCCCTACGATGGCGGTGAGTGCACGGCGCGCCGGGTCCGGCACAGTTCGGCGCATTATAGGCACTGGGCCTCCGTCCGTCAACAACAACTGCCAAAGCGGCCATTCCCCCTCGGTTGCCACTCGGCGATACGTGTGCTATAATCCAAACGTCGTTCGCGCCGGCCCTCGCCGGCGCGCAATGTCTTCCTGCCCGCCGATCCGCCCGGTGCCCGGCAGGGCGCCAGCGTTCGCGTAGCGCGGACGACCGGGCCGACCCACCGCGGGCCGAGGACCATAGGAAGAGGTGACGTCACTTTGCCGGTGAGACTGTATGAGGCGATGTACATCGTGCGTCCGGAGGTTACGGACGAGGACTTGCGGGCCCTGATGGGCCGGGTGGCCGACACGGTCGGGCAGATCGGGGGCACGATCGAACTGCACGACGTGTGGGAGCGCCGGGAGATGGCGTACGCGATCGACGGCTGCAAGCGCGGCACCTACGTCATCTGCTACTTCAACGCGGACTCCGGATCGATCGATGCTCTGCGTAAGGAGCTGGAGCTGGAAGAGCAGGTGCTGAGGCACGTCGTCGTCGTGCCCAACCCTCGCGCGATCTGGCGCCCCATGTCGGCGGAGCCTGCTCCCGCTCCGGATGCGGACGCTGAGAAAGCCGCAGGGGAGGAGGCGCCGACCGAGGACGCGGTCGAGGAGGTTGGCGCAGAGCCGGAGGAGGCCAAGGAGGAGGAAGAGGCACCGACCGAGGCGCCGGTCGAGGAGGCTGACGCGGGGGCGGAGGAGGCCGATGACGAGGGCGCGGACGACGACGCCGAAGTGTAGCAAAGCGGGGCAGGTCCACAATCCGCAGGACTGGGGGGCGCGACGGTGATCAACAGCGTGGTGTTGGTTGGTCGGCTGACGAAGGACCCCGAGATGCGGTACACGCAGACGGGGAAAGCCGTAACGCGGTTCCGACTCGCCGTTGATCGCCCGTTTGGCAGGGATGAGTCGGGGAACCGGCCGACGGACTTCATCGACATTGTCGCGTGGGAGAAGACGGGGGAGCTGTGCGGCCAGTACCTGGGCAAGGGGGCGCCGGTAGGCGTCCAAGGCCGGATACAGACGCGGAGCTACACGACCCAGGATGGCCAGCAGCGACAGGCATTTGAGGTCGTCGCCGACCGGGTGTCCTTCCTCGAGAGCCGCGCGGAGCGCGAGCGACGGGAGGCCAGCCGGGGCTATGCGCCTCCGCCCGCCCCGGCCGCCGCGCCCAGTGACGCACCGACGGACGATGAGCCGCCCGAGCCGTTGGATGCCGAGGACCCGTTCGGCGACCAGTAGTGCCGACCCGACCTGTCGCTCCCGGCTCGCCGAATCGGTTTGTGCGTGAACAACGACAGCCATCTCCGCCCGACCTAGCCCGAGATTCGACCCTCGGGCCGGCGGCGCTTGCGACGGTGGCCGGCAGGTAGGACGTGGATGCACACGCTGTTGGCGGTGTTGGAGAGATCCGACGAGTTTCAGACGATCCTGGCGGGCCTGGCCGCCCACGGCGACCGCCTGTGCATTGAGGGCGCCAGCGGGGCCGGTAAGTCGCTACTGATCGCCGGCACCGTGCGGCATTCGCAGGGCCCCGCCCTGGTCATCGCGCACAACGAGGAGCACGCCACCCGCCTGTTTGACGATCTGACGGCCCTGTTCGAGGACGACCCCTCCGTTCCGGTACTCCGCTACCCTTCGATCACCGAGACCTTGTATGACGGCATGCCCGCGGACCGTACGACGCTCGGTGACCGCTTGGCTGCCCTTGAGCGCCTCGCGCAGGGGAGCCGGACCATCGTCGTGGCCGGCGTAAGCGCCGTGATGCACTTGACCGTACCGGTCGAGGTTGTGCTTGCCGGGCTGCGCGAGGTGAGGGTCGGCGCCACGATCCAGCGCGACGCGCTTGCACGGGACCTGGCTCGCCTGGGGTACGAGCGCGCCGACCTCGTCAACGCGGTGGGGCAGTTCTCCGTGCGAGGCGACATCGTGGACCTGTTTCCCTCCGGCGCGGAGATGCCGGTGAGGATCGAGCTGTTCGGCGACGAGGTCGAGGCCCTCCGCGCCTTCGACCCAGCGAGCCAGCGGTCGATGAGTTCCCTGGACAACCTGACCTTCGGCCCCGCGGCGGAACTGGTCCCCGATGCGCGAACGCTTGACGCGGGCATGACGCGCATCGAAAACGCGCTCCACGCCGAGGTCCGCAAGCTCCGCGAGCGCGAGCGCTACGAGGAGGCGAGGCGCCTGGAGGAGGGCGTGCGTAACGACCTCGAGCGCCTGTCTACTGCCGCTCACGCCGCGGGCCTGGAGCACTACATCCCGTTCTTCTACGACCGGCTGGCGTCGGTGCTGGACTACGTCCCGCAGGACGGTGTCGTCTTCGTCGATGAGCCGGTGCGAGCCCAGTCCGCGGCGGACCGCCTGCACACAGATGTCGAGCGCGAGTACAGCCGCGGCCTACGGACGGGCGCGCATCTGCGCCTGCCCGAGACCGCCTGCCTCAGCGCGGCGCAACTGGTGGAGCGCCTGGCCGATGGCATGGGCACACCGTGCCGCGTGGTCTACCTCACCCTCATGCAACGCGAGGTGCCCTGGGCGCCCAGCACGCCGGTTGTCCCGTTCCACACGCCGCCGGTGGAGAGCTTCGCCGGGCACTTCGATCTGCTGGCCGAGGGTCTGACACGGTGGCAGCAGGCTCAGCAGAGCATCGTCCTCAGCTCCAGCGGACCGGAGCAGACCATCGCGGCGTTGCGCGGACGCCATCTCTTGAACGTGCACCCCTTGAACGGCGAGGACGCTCCCGGACTTGCCCCGGGACGCGTGTCGGTGTGCGCGCTCAGGCTGAGCGGCGGCTTCAAGCTGCCCTCGGCTGACCTCGTGGTGCTGACCGAGAACGAGCTGTACGGCTGGCAGAAGATCCGCCGCGGTCGGAGCAAGAAGTTCCGCCCGGGCTTCTCGATCACGACGCTCACCGACCTGGAGGTCGGCGACTTCGTCGTGCACATCAGCCACGGAATCGCACGCTACACAGGCACCTGCAAGCAGACGGTTGGTGGGATCGAGCGCGAGTACCTCACGCTGCAGTACGCGGGCGAGGACCGCATCTACGTGCCCGTGACTCAGATGGACCGGATCCAGAAGTACGTCGGCGGGGACGGCAAGGAGCCGACGGTCCACGCGCTGCAGAGCGCTCGGTGGAACCAGACGAAGAAGCGCGTGCGGCATTCCGCGGCGCTGCTGGCGCGCGAACTGCTGAAGCTCTACCGCGCGCGCGAGCAGGGCCAGGGGTGCGCGTTCAGCCCCGACTCCCCGTGGCTTGCCGAGATGGAAGCCGCCTTCCGGTTCGAGGAGACGCCCGACCAGTACATGGCGGTTCAGGACCTGAAGCGGGACATGGAGAAGCCGATCCCGGCCGACCGCCTCATCTGCGGTGATGTGGGCTTCGGCAAGACCGAGGTGGCGATCCGTGGGGCGTTCAAGGCCGTACTCGACGGCAAGCAGGTGGCTGTGCTGGTGCCCACGACGGTTCTGGCTCAGCAGCACCTCAACACCTTCCGCGAGCGACTCGGCCCCTACCCGGTGGCGGTCGAGGTGCTCTCCCGCTTCCGCTCGTCGGCCGAGCAGCAGAAGGTCGTGGAGGGTCTGAAGCACGGGACGGTTGACATCATCATCGGCACACACCGGTTGCTCAACACGGACGTGAACTTCAGGGACCTCGGGCTCGTCGTGATCGACGAAGAGCAGCGCTTCGGCGTGCGGCAGAAAGAGCGGCTGAAGCAGCTCCGCACGACCGTGGACGTGATCACGCTGACCGCGACGCCCATCCCGCGGACCATGCACATGGCGCTGTCGTCGATCCGCGACATCAGCGTGATCAATGACCCGCCCGCCGGGCGGCTCCCGATCCGCACGGCCGTGCAGGAGTATGACGACGAGGTGGTGCGCCAGGCAATCCTGCGGGAGCTGGAGCGTGGCGGGCAGGTCTACTACGTCCACAACCGCGTGCGGTCGATCAAGCACGTGGCCGCCCACGTCCAGCAACTGGTCCCGCAGGCGCGGATCGCCGTGGGCCACGGGCAGCTCGACGAGGATCAGCTCGAACACGTGATGATGGCCTTCTATGCGCACGAGTTCGACGTGCTCGTGTGCACCACCATCATCGAGAGCGGGCTGGACATCCCCAACGTCAACACGATCATCGTGGACGACGCGAACCGCCTGGGGTTGGCGCAGCTGTACCAGTTGCGGGGCCGGGTCGGTCGTTCCGATCGCCAGGCCTATGCGTACCTGCTGTACCGCTACCCGGATCGCATGACCCCGGCGGCCGAGGCGCGGCTGGAGGCTCTGGCCGAATTCACCGATCTGGGGAGCGGCTTCAAGATCGCCATGCGCGATCTGGAGATTCGGGGCGCGGGCAACCTCCTGGGGCCCGAGCAGAGCGGGCACCTGGAGGCGGTCGGGCTGGAGATGTTCCTGACGATGCTGGGCGAGGCCGTGCGGACGCTGAAGGGTGAGGACCTCACCCCGGTTGAGGAGGAACCGACGGTTGACCTCCCGATCGAGGCAGTGATCCCAGGGGCGTACGTGCCGGACGAGCGGCAGCGAATCTCGCTGTACCGCAGGTTAGCGGGGGTGAAGTCCGAGGAGGAGCTCGAAGCGCTGAACGAGGAGATACGGGACCGTTTCGGGCCGCCGCCGCAGGCGGTACAGAACCTCGTTCGGTTGGTGAAGCTCAAGCTGGCGTGTCGCGCGGCGGGGATCGAGTCGGTGGCGCCGCAGGCCGGGAAGGTCGTGGTGCGCCTCCGCAAGAGCCACAAGCTGTCCGCCCGCGAACGCCAGCAGCTCGAGCGCATCTACCGGCCGTCGGGCCTGCTGAGATCGGACAAGGGCGAGCGGAAGCTGCCGCGGGCGACCTTCGAGGCCATGGAGATCACCTTCGCTTACGACCCGGCCGCCCCGGAGCGCACGCTCGCCGCGATGGATGAGGTCGTGTTCGTGCTGACCAACCGCGAGCCGCGCGCTGTCGGCCGGGAGCGGCCCGCTCCGCGGCCCAGGACGCCCGCCGCCGTGGCGCGCTAAGAGCGTGTATGAGAAGCACGGCATCGGGCGTGATGAATCACGCCCCTACACTCGGGCACGATGAATCGTGCCCCTACATGACGGCGATGTACGGTCGTTTGTGGTGTAGGGGCGCGATTCATCGCGCCCAGTTGTGTAGGGGCGCCATTCATGGCGCCCGCCCACCCCTTTCATACACGCTCTAAGAGGTACGTCGGGATGGACGACACCGTTGGTGTTTGCTTCAAGCCCACGGGCAAGGTATACTACTTCTCGGCGCAGGGCCTGCGCCTGCAGCCCGGGGACCAGGTTGTCGCCGAGACCTCCCGCGGGCAGGAGCTGGCCGAGGTCGTGCGGACGGGGCCGCAGGGGGAGAAGACGAAAGGGAAGCTGAAGCCGATCCTGCGGCGTGCCACGGAGGAAGACGTTGCGCGGTGCCAGGAGAATCGACACCGCGAAGACGAGGCCCGGCGCGTCTGCCAGCGCCTGCTGAAGCAGATGGAGTTGGTGGTGAAGCTGGTGGATGTCGAGTATGCTTTCGACGCCACCCACATCACCTTCTCCTTCGCCTCGGATGACAAGACCGACTTCCGGGAACTGCAGCGGCGGCTGAAGGAGATCTACGACTGCGAGGTCGAGGTCCGGCAGATCGGGGTCCGGGATCAGGCGAAGATCCTTGGCGGTCTGGGCCCGTGCGGGCGGCACCTGTGTTGTGCGGCCTTCCTGCGGAACTTCCAGCCGGTCACGATCCGCATGGCCAAGGATCAGGACATCGCCCTGAACCCGACGAAGATCAGCGGCCAGTGCGGGCGGCTGATGTGCTGCCTGCGGTATGAGCACGAGCTGTACCGCGACGCACGGGGCAAGCTGCCGGGGGTGGGAGCTGAGGTTAGGACGACTCACGGTAGCGGGGATGTGACGGGGATCGATGCCCTGCGGGAGCGGGTGACGGTCACCACGCCCGACGGGACCATCGAGGTCGGCCTCGATGAGCTGCTGGACGTGACGCCGAAGCAGGCCCGGCGGGTCGCCGAGCCGGCGCCGCCGCCGGCGCCGCCCGCCCCAACGGACGACACGCCGTCCGACGCGCCCAAGAAGCGCCGTCGGCGAGGGTCGCGCCGGCGCCGAACCGGTTCGGTGGCGGAGGGTGCCGCAGCCCCACAGGCCGCCTCCGAGAAGCCGCCGACGGCCGCCGGGGCTCAGGCTGAGGGCGCGCAGGCCGGGGGGCAGCGCCGCCGGGGCCGTCGGCGACGCCCAAGACGCAGTGGCGGTCCGGCGCAGTCGTAGCGTCCGTAGGCGCGGGCCGTGGTGGTGAGCGATGCCTATCTACGAGTTCGCGTGCTCGAAGTGCAAGGCGGGCTTCGAGTTGCTTCTGCCTCGGCGCGCTGCAGCCGATTCGGCCCGGTGCACGACCTGCGGCTCGAAGCGGGTCCGGCGGCGGATGTCCGCCTGTGTGGGACGCAGCGGATCAGCCGGGGGCGCCAAGGCAGTCGCGGGCGGGGGAAGCTCGTGCGCGGGCTGTCGGCGGTCGAGTTGCGCGGGGTGCCGCTAGCCGTTAGGCAGTGACCTACGGCGGTCACAGACGTTCGGTCGCGAGAGGCGGTCTGGTTCCGATGGCAGGCAGGTTCTACATCACGACGCCGATCTACTACGTGAACGCACAGCCGCACATCGGCCATGCCTACACGACCGTGGCGGCGGACGCGCTGGCGCGTTTCCACCGCCTGCTCGGCGAGGACGTGCTGTACGTCACGGGCACCGACGAACACGGCCAGAAGAACGTCGAAGCCGCTCGGCAGGCTGGCGTGACGCCCCAGGAGCACGTGGACGCCAAGGCCGCGGCGTTCCGGCGCCTGTTCGAGCAGATGCACTGCAGCTTCGACCGTTTCATCCGCACCACCGAGGCTGAGCATGTGCGGGTGGTGCAGGATGTGTTCGCCCGGCTCCGCGACAGCGGCGACATCTACAAGGGCCAGTACGAGGGCTGGTATTGCGTGCCCTGTGAGACGCACTTCCTGGAGAAGGACCTCGTTGAGGGCAAGTGCCCCGACTGCAAACGCGACGTGCGCCGCGCCCAGACCGAAGCGTACTTCTTCCGCACTTCGGCGTACGCCGAGCGGCTTCTGCGCGCGATTGAGGAGAACCCGGACCTCATCGGTCCCGAGAGCCGCCGCAATGAGGTCGTGGCGTTCGTGTCGCAGGGCATTCAGGACGCCTGCATCAGCCGCAAGGCCTCCGAGTGGGACATCCCCGTTCCGGGTGACCCGGAGCAGACGATCTACGTCTGGTTCGACGCCCTCGTGAACTACCTCACGGCGGCCGGCTATCTGCAGGACGAGGCGCAGACGGCGAAGTGGTGGCCGCCGGACGTGCAGCTCCTGGCCAAGGACATCCTCGTCCGCTTCCACGGCACGATCTGGCCGGCGATGCTGATGGCGCTGGGGTTGCCCTTACCGACGCGCATCTTCGCCCACGGCTTCTGGCTCTCGGCGGACGAGTCTCGCGGCGACGACGTGCGCGACCGGAAGATCTCGAAGTCCAAGGGGGACCTCGTAAGCCCCTACGAGACCGCTGCGCAGTTGGCCGACGTCTCGGGCTGCAAGATGGATGTGGCCATCGACGCCGTGCGCTACTTCTACCTGCGGGAGATGTCGTTCGGCCTCGACGGCGTCTTCAAGCTCGAGGCCGTCATGCAGCGGTTCAACGATGACCTCGCCAACGATCTGGGGAACCTCCTGAACCGGACGCTCCCCCTCGTCGAGCGCTTCAACGGGGGCGCCGTCCCTACCCCGGGCTCGTCCGCCGGAGCGCTGGCCGAGCAGATCTGCGCGGCGGCGGAGGGCGCTCGCGAGGCGCTGGTGAGACTCGACCTGAACGGGGCGCTGGCCGCGGTGTGGCAGCTTGTGGGTGCGGGGAATCGGTTCGTGGACGAGCGTGCGCCGTGGGACCTGCACAAGTCGGGGAAGACGGAGGAGCTGGACGCCACGCTGTATGATCTGCTCGACTGCCTCCGGGCGGTCGGCATCCTGGTCTCGCCCTTCATGCCGACGGTGGCTCAGGAGATCTGGGCGCAGCTCGGCATTGGAGGGTATGCCGCCGAAGCCGCGTGGGACGCCTGCGTGGCCGGCCGACTGGCGCCCGGCGGCAGGATCGCCCGGACCCAGCCCATCTTCCCCCGCATCGACCTGCGGCGGGCCGCGACGCGGCTCGATAGCCGCCGCGAGCAGGAACCGGATCGAGGGAAAGCCGGTGAGAAGCCGATGGCCGATGAAGCGATACCGGTCGAGGTGAGCATCGAGGAGTTCGCCAGGCTGGACCTGCGCGTGGCCGAGATCACTACCGCCGAGCGGGTCGAGGGCAAGGACCGACTGCTGAAGCTCACGGTCAGCTTGGGGGAGGAGACACGGACGGTCGCCGCGGGCATCGCGCGGGAGTTCCCGCCCGAGACGCTGGTCGGCAAGCGCGTCGTGCTGGTGGCGAACCTCAAGGCGGCGAAGATCGGTGGCGTGGCGTCTCATGGTATGATTCTGGCAGCGGGCGAGCAGGTTCCGCTGGCCATCGTAACGCTCGACCGCGAGTGCCCGCTGGGTACGAAGGTGAGATAGGTCACGTTCCGGGCCGAGGTGGCGGGGGCCGGCGAGGCCAAGGTTCCGCGCAACGAAGGGGATGTGTGTTTTGAAGCAGCCGTCGGTGGGCCGGTTCGTCGTGAACGTGATCCTCATCGTGGTCAGCCTGGGGCTGATCACGGCGCTGGTGCACGTGTCGGGCGGGGCGAACGGCATCGCGGTGCACTTCTACTACCTGCCCATCATCTGGGCGGGCTATGTGGCCGGCGACATCGGCGCCCTGCTGGCGGCGCTGATCGCCGCGTTGCTCTGCGGCCCCATGATGCCGGCCAACCTCAACGCGGCCGACACGGAGGGCTACTGGCAGACGCCCGCCGACATCGGCTTGCGCACGCTGTTCTTCTTCGTGGTCGGGATGGCCTCATCGCGCATCGGCTTCATCCTCCGCCGCCGCGCCAGCGAGTTCGAGACCCTCTACAACGTGGCACGATCGGTGTCCTCCACGCTGCGCCTGGAGGCGGTGCTCAAGGTCATTGTGGACAGCGCCGAGCAGGTGATGAACGTCCGCGCCTGCGCGATCCGCCTGTTGGACAAGGACCGCGGCCTGCTACAGTTGCGCGCGGCCCGCGGGCTGAGCCGCGCCTACCTGTCGAAAGGGCCGATCCGGGTCCCGGAGAGCCCCCTGGACCGGCGCGTGCTCGCCGGTGAGACCGTCGAGCTGCGAAATGTGGCCGACGGGGAGGGTTTCCAGTACGCGAAAGAGGCGGCGAAGGAGGGGCTGACGTCCGTACTCACCGTGCCACTGGAGGTGAAGGACGAAGTCCTGGGCGTCATGCGGGTTTATGCCCACACGGAGCGGACGTTCATGCGCGATGAGATCGCCCTGCTGGAGGCCTTCGCGCACCTGGCGGCGATCGCGATCGAGAACGCGCAGCTCTACGAGGACATCCGCCGCAGCTACTACGAGACGGTCCGCGCCCTCACCATCGCCATCGAGGCGCGCGACCCGGCGACGTACGGTCACTCGGAGCGGGTGACCTACACCGCCCAGCGGTTCGCCGATCGCCTGGGCTTCAGCGAGGACGAGAAGGAGTATCTGCGCTTCTCGACGGTGCTGCATGACATCGGCAAGATCGGGGTCGAATCCCCGTCGCTTGACGCGTTTGGGCCGGCCGACGTTGATCTGCGCCTCTTCTACGAGATGCACCCTCTGATCGGCCGCAGCATCCTTGCCCCCGTGGAGTTCCTCAAGCCCATCTGCGATGTGGTGCTCTACCACCACGAGCACTGGGATGGGACCGGCTTCCCCGAGGGGATCGCCGGCGAGCAGATCCCCTATCAGGCCCGCCTGGTGGCGATCGTGGACGCCTACGATCGGCTCGTGAACGGCATCAACGGCGCCGGAGGCATCCATCCGGTCGATGCCTTCGCCCAGATCAAGCTCCAGGCAGGGTCGCGGTTCGATCCCCAGTTGGTCGAGGCGTTCATGCAGTTGAGCACCGAGGAGATCGCCCGCCGCACGCTCGAGCCACGAACTACCGACGAGGTCTAGAGCACACCATGCGCCACCCGCGAGAGGCGGTCTACATGGCCTTGCTCCTCTGCCTGGTCCCCACCGGCCTCGGCCACTGCGCCGACCCCCTCCCGAAGCTCGCGAACATCGACCTCTCAGTGCTGGCCACCGAGGGGTGGTTCCGCGCCTCCCTGCTGGGGTCGCCGGTCGGCTACGTCCACCGCAGTGCGACCGTCAAGGACGGCGAGGGCGGGCCGTGCCTGCAGACGGTTGAGGAGATGTCGCTCAAGGTGGACTTCGGGCGAGGCGCCTTCGACGTGAACGCGACGACGGTCACCGACTACGGCAGCGACCTGAAGCCCCGACACATCCACGCGCAGCAGGACGAGTTCGGGCGCGCGAAGACCATCGACGCCGTCCTCCAGGACGGGCAGCTCCGTGTGCGAACCAAGGCCGGGGACCTGGAGACCGAGAAGGTGCTGACCCCGGGGCCGGACTTCGGCTCGGAGCTGACACTGTCGTTGGTGGCCGCCCAGGGTCTTCTGCCGGACAAGGCGACGTATGCCTTTGAGGCCTTCGTGCCCGAGTTGGAGATGCTGGTGGACTTCGAGGCGGAGTGCATGGGGCGCGAGAACGTGACCGTGAAGGGCGCCGAGGTCAACGCTCTGAAGGTTGCCCTGCGTGCGAGGAGCATCGGGCTGGAGGTGGAGTGGTGGATGAATGCGGAGGGTGACATCGTCAAGCAGCAGATGCCCGCGCTCATGAACCTGGTGATCGAGAAGGTGACCGAGGAGGAGGCCCTGGCGGTTGTCGCTCCGTTCACGATCGCGGACCACATCCCCGTGTCCGAGCCCATGGGCAGCACTGGCTCGCTGGGCTACGTGCGCCTCAAGGCCGGGTCCCCGGGGGTCCCCGCCGCTGAGCTGATCCCCTCGACGCCGCTGCAGACCGTCACGCCGCTCGGCGAGCGCGAGGCCGAGGTCGTCGTCCGCGCGGAGACCGACGAGGGCCTGTCGGGCCACAAGTTGCCCTTCTCGGGGCCGGAGCTGGACGAGTTCCTGGCGCCCAACGACATCATCCAGTCGGCCGACCCGGACATCGTCGCCAAGGCGAAGGAGATCGTCGGTGAGGAGACGGACGCCTGGGAAGCCGCTCAGAAGCTGACTCGCTGGGTCTTCGTGAACATGAACAAGGTGGATCACGACCCTAGACCGATCACCGCCTCCGAGTGTCTCAAGATCCTGAAGGGGGACTGCTCGGAGCACGCCACGCTGCTGTGTGCGTTGGCGCGGGCCGTTGGGATCCCCTCCAAGTTCGTGACCGGCGTGATCTACCTGAGGGACGGGTACTACTACCACGCCTGGAACGAGCTATACGTGGGCCGGTGGGTCTCGTGCGATCCGACCTGGGGGGAGGTGACCAGCAACGCCGGTCATCTCGTCCTGGCCTCTGGATCGCTGACCAGCGAGTCCTTCGCCAAGACCAACCTCGACGCAGTGCGCAGCATGGGCGTGTTGACACTCGAGGCGCTTGAGCACCGCGCGAAAGAGAACTGACAGGTAGCGAGACGCAGCCGATGAAGTGGTTCTGCGTGGGGTTTGCGCTAGCTCTCGGGCTGCCGCTTGTGGCGCAGAGCCCCTTTGGCGCGCCCACGATCGTCGGCAAGATCCTCTGGCCCGAGCACGACCTCAGCAAGGCCCAGGTCCGCCTCTACCGCGACCAGGCCATGACAGACCTCTACGACGCCTACCCCGCAGGCGATGAGGGTGGCGGCTACTTGGCGCTGCTGGAGCCCGGCGAGTTCTACCTCATGGCCGTGGTGGACCTGAACGGAAACGAGAAGCTCGACGCAGGCGATGGCGTGGGGTACTACGGCGTCAGCATCTTCGACCCCAAGACCCAGAAACCGAAGGCGCTCAAGGTCCCGGCCGACGCGTTCATCCGAGACGTGCACATCCCGATCACGGCCACCATCGGGCCGGACAAGCGCCCGGTCGCCCTCGAAGGTGAGCCGGCGAAGGTGGAAGTGAAGCCGACAGGCCTCCCCACCTGGGCGGCGGGAACCGTCACGGGTCGGGACGATCTGCAGGCGCCGGTGTTCGTAGAGATGCTGCGGGCCGAGGACCATTCGCCGGTCGCAGTTGCGCGGCTCGGGAGCGATAATGCGGGCTTCTCCTTCTCGGTGGAGCCCGGGGAGTACCGGCTTCTCGGTCTGGCGGATGTCTCCGCCGACGGCAGGTTCGGTGCGGGGGATCGCGTGGGCGTCTACGGTGTCGCCGACTGGTCGAAGGCGCCCGAGACGCTGCCCGTGCTCTCCCTCGGCAAGGGCGATGACATTGGGGGCCTGGAGATCGGCGTCACGGGCCGGCTGGGCGAGGAGGGGCTGGTGGCCTCGGCAGAAGGGCAAGGCGCCTATCGCCTGGACCTGGCGTCCCTGCCGGCGGTCGTGTGCGGCATGGTGCGACAGCCGGCTGAGGGGGCCAAGCCGGCACAGGTGCGCATCTCGGCCGACCCGGGGATGCAGGAGGTCGAGGCGAACGCCCCAGCGGAGAAGGACGGTCGCTTCGTGGCGCTGCTTGCGCCGGGCACGTACTTCCTCACGGCTCTCATCGACCAGAACGAGGACGGCAGGTTCGGTCCCGGCGACCTGGTTGGCTTCCAGGGGATCTCCGATCTGCAGTCGGGCGCCCCGAAGCCCGTGACGCTCGGCGCCGCGACGCTTCTGGACGGGATCGAGATCACGATGGCGGGGCGGGTCACCGACGAGGGCAAGCTGGCGCCCCTCACCGCACAACCGAACGCAGAAGGAACGCCGAAGCAATGACCATCGATCTTCGCAACAAACGCGTCGCCGTGCTGCTCGGCGGCCGGTCCGGCGAACGGGAGGTCTCCCTGCGCAGCGGCGCCGGGGTGCTCGCGGCCCTTGCCGCGCGCGGGTACGACGCCGTGGGCGTGGATCCCAACTGCAGCCTGCCGCAGCAGCTGGCCGACGCCGGCGCGGAGTTGGTGTTCAACGCGCTGCACGGCGGCGCCGGCGAGGACGGCACCATTCCCGGGATGCTGGAAGTGCTCGGCATCCCGTACGCGGGCTGCGGCGTGCTGGCGAGCGCGCTGACGCTGGACAAGGTGCGGTCGAAGCAGCTTCTGCAGGCGGTCGGCATCCCGACGCCGGAGTTCGTCTTCACCGACGACGCGGCTGACGCGGAGCGGGTGGCGGAAGAGGCGATGCAGCAGCTCGGGGTGCCCTGCGTCGTGAAGCCTGTGCACGAGGGCAGCAGCCTGGGCGTGACCATCCCGCAGTCGGCAGAGGAACTGCGGCGCGACGTGGCCGACGTGCTAGCGCGCTACGGGAACGTGCTCGTCGAGGCCTTCTGCGATGGGAATGAGATCACCGTCGGTGTGCTCGGCTACGATGAGAGTCTGCGGGCGCTTCCGGTGCTGGAGCTGGTACCCAGGAAGCAGTTCTACGACTACGAGGCCAAGTACACCAAGGGCCTGACCGACCTGATCTGCCCGGCGCGAATCCCGGAGGAGGCGGCCCGCCTGGCGCAGGAGACTGCCGTGCGGGCGCACCGGGCGTGCGACTGCCACGGCCTCAGCCGCGTTGACATGCACCACGACAGCGGCGGGCGGCTGTGGGTCCACGAGATCAACAGCGTGCCCGGCCTGACCGAGACCAGCGACGTTCCGGCGGAAGCGCGGGCCGCGGGGATGAGCTACGAGGATCTGGTCGAGGAGATCCTCGCCAGCGCCGTCCCGCGTCTCAGGTCGCCGTCGTAGCCGTTGCCGTTCCCGTCACCCGTGACCTGTAACCGCCGTCCCCAGGTGCCGCCGTGGACGACGTCCGTCGGCGTCTACAGGCCTACTACCTCATCGTCCTAGCCGTCCTGCTCCAGGGCCTGTCCCCCGTCCTGACCAAGCTCCTACTGCGTGACGACGGGCTCTCGGCGAGCACGACGGTCGCCGCACGCTACGTCATCGCAGTGCTGTTCCTGCTGCCCTTTGGTGTGCCCTCAGCAACGAACGCCGTCCGCGAAGGCAAGCCTCGCCGCCGCGACTGGATCGCGCTCATCTTCGTCGGTGGATTCGGCTCTGCCCTCGGGGCGCTGCTGTTCACCAAGGCGCTCGAGACCGCCCCGGCCGGCGTGGTGAACGCGCTCTCTAAGACCGCGCCGATCTTCGTGGCCTTCATCGCGTATTACACGCTGCGCGAGCGCATCTCGTCGGTGAGGTTCACGCTCGTGTTCGTGATGGTCGCGGCGGATGTGCTCATCGGGCTGGGCGAGTACAAGGCGGCGGCGACGAGCGAGCTGGGCCTGCGCCTCGGGGGCGACGTGCTCGCGGTTCTGGCCGGCCTGAGCCGGGCGCTCGCCGAGATTCTCAGCAAGGGCACCTTGCGGCGGTTCAGCCCGACCACCGTGGCCTTGGCGCGGTTCGGCGTGGGCGCCGTGGTGGGTGCGATCGCCTGCATCGGGGGCGGCGCCTGGGGGGAGCTGGCTCACCTGAGCCTGCGCGGGTGGCTCATCCTCATCGGGCTGGGCGGAATCTGCACCAGCCTCTCCATGTCGATCTATCTGCGCGGCCTAGCCGAGGCGCAGGCCCACGTGGCCGTCAGCCTGCGGCTCCTGGGCGCTATCGTCACGGTGATCTTCTCGTGGGTGATTCTGCAGGAGTCGCTGCACCCGCTGCATGTCGCGGGCATCGCGATCCTCGTGTTCACTTCCTACATCATCGTCACGCGGGCCGCGCACGTGCCGGAAGCGCCGCGACCGACGCCCGAGGAAGAGCGGGGCACAGAAGCACGAATCGCGACGGAGGAGGAGATCGTTCCGCGCACCCCCTCCAGACTGAGCCTGAAGCTGAAGATCGCGTCGGTCGTCGTGGTCGTGGTGTTCGTGACGATGTTCGCCTCCTCGACCCTGTCGCTGCAGCACACCGAGGCGGTCGTGCGGCAGGAGCTGCGGCTGATGATGGGCCAGATCGCCACCAACGTCGCGCAGCTTCAACAGCTGCCCGATCCGCCCGCCCGTCAGACGCTGCAGGCCTATTCCGAGCGGATCGTCCGCCAGGAGATCAAGGGGGAGGCGTACTCCGTCCGCATCGTTTTCCTCGCCATCCTCGACGAGCGCGGGCACATCAGCGCCTTCGCCGTGAACCCGCGCCAACTCGAACTCGCGGATGAGTCGCGCCGGGCCTATCGCGAAGGGGACATGGCCGCGGCTGAGAAGCTCGTGGCGATGGCCGTCAGCGGAGAGCTCGACCGCAAGAACGACCTCCTGACCGTCAGGGCCGTACGCAGAGCCGGCGCCAGCGAGGCGCCCATTGTCGTGATGGGCAGCCGCAAGAGCCTGGCGCGGCGGCCCCTCGAGGAGGTCCGCAGCCGGGCCGTGTTCCTCACGCTCGTGTTCGTGCTGTTGGGGATCATGGCGGCCATCCACTTCGCGGGCACCATCACCGGGCCATTGGAACGTCTCGCGCGCGCCATGCGCCGCGTGCGAAGGGGCGACCTCGATGTAGGGGTTGTGCCCGAAGGGAACGACGAGATCGAGGACCTGGGCCACGCCTTCAACGACATGGTGGACGGCCTGCGCGTGAAGAACCTGCTGGACCACGCCTTCAGCGCCTATGTGAGCCGTCAGGTGACCGACCGAATCGTCGCCGAGCGCGAGATCGTCTTCGCCCCGCAGCGGCGGAAGGTCACCGTGATGTTCGCCGACATCCGCGGGTTCACGCCGCTGGCCGAGCGCCTGGGACCCGAGCAGGTCTTCGAGATCCTCAACGAGTACTTCGAGTTGATGATCGAGGTCGTCTTCCGTCACGACGGGATGCTGGACAAGTACATGGGCGACTCGATCATGGCGGTGTGGGGCGCCTTCGGCGAGGAGCAGGACGATTCCCTGCGAGCGGTGCTGGCCGCCATCGAAATGAAGCAGGCGATTCGGGAACTCAACGGGGACCGCGTCGCCGAGGGGAAGGAGCCCGTCGAGACCGGCTTCGGCATCAACACGGGCGAGGTCACCGCAGGGAGCCTCGGGGCTCTCGGGGGCGACCTGAAGCGCATGGAGTACGCCGTCGTCGGCGACCCGGTCAACCTCGCGCAACGCATCGAGTCTCACACGGCGAGCACGGGCATCCTCATCAGCGACTCCACGTACGCCGAGGTCGCCGAGCATGTGGTCGTGCGCGCGCTCGCCCCTCTCACCGTGAGGGGCAAGTCGACCCAGGTGCCCGTGTACCTGGTCATGGGGTTCCGCGGCGGCGAGATGATCTACACGCGTGAGGAGCTGGCGGCTTTCGGGTTGCCGGCCGAGGAGATCGACGACTGGCTCTCACGCAGGACCTTGGGTGGCGAGGGAGAATAGGAGGACGAGGCGAGGAATGCTCATGGCTCAACCCGGACGGCGACCCTTCGCGCACACGCTTCACTGCGTCGCGGCGCTCCTTGCGCTGCCAGGCGCAGCCCTGTTGGCCGGCTGCCCGAACCACAAGACCGAGGACCCCATCAAGGTGGTGCTTCCCCACGAGAAGGAGCAAGGCGCCTCGCCGACACCTGCCGACATCGAGAAGGGAGCACGCGTCGAAGGGCAGTTGAGCTGGTACACCTCGCTCCCGGACAAGGACGCCAAGGCCTTCCTCGATGCCTTCCGGAAGAAGTACCCCTTCATCGACGCTCACGTTCGCCGGTCGAGCACCTTCGACACCATCAGCCAGGTCAAGGATGAGATCGACACGGGCGAGGTGAAGGCGGATGTGGTCCACGTGCTGGATGTCGGTGTGTTCATCGAACTCCGGGGTCGCGGCGAGCTGATGCGTTACGCCTCGCCGGAGGAATCGGCGATCGACGACCGCTTCCGCGAGCCCGGCTATTGGTGGGCGATGCGCCTGGTCGCGATCGGGATGGCCTACAACACGAAGACGCTGCCCGCCGACAGGGCCCCCAAGACGTGGGAGGACCTGCTGAAGCCCGAATTCCAGGGCAAGATCGGCTTCAAGGACGCCTCGACCGCCGGCTCCGCCTATGCCGAGTACTTCCTCCTCCGCGAGCGCCTGGGCACGCTGTTCTGGGAGCGGGTGGCTCGGCAGAAGCCGCAGATCTTCCGTTCCGCGGACGACGTCACCGCAGCCCTTCTCGATGGCCGAATCCTGGTCGCCGGCGAGATGGCGGGCTACGCGATGATCGGCGCCCGGGAGGAGGGCAAGCCGATCGTCGGCGTCTTCCCCAAGGAGGGCGTGCCCTTCATTCCCGGCCCGGTGGCGATCCTCGCCCGTGCCCCTCACCCGAATGCCGCCCGCCTGTTCGTGGACTACGCCCTCTCGCGCGAGGGCCAGACGCTCTTCCGCGACCTCGGCAATGCCTACTCCGCGCGCAAGGACGTGGCCCCGCTGCGAGGCCAACCCTCTCTCAGCGAGCTGGACCTGCGCACCCCCACCGGCGGCTGGGAGGAGTACCTCCAGAAACAGAGCGCCCTGCGCACCGAGTTCGAGAAGCTCTTCCGGCCCACCAGCGACTAGAACGGACGAGTCCGGAGGGCTGCGAGGGGAGATCCGTCTGGGGCGGAACTGACCCCTCCATCGGGGGCAAGCGCGGATGGACGACCGGCCAAACCCGAAGTCTTCACCCAGTCCTTCAAGCTCACCGGGTGTTTCGTCACGGGGGCCCTCACGCTGGGTCTGTTCGTGGTGTCGTTCTTCGGGGGTCTCACCGCGGCGCTGTTCATTGGCGAGCGTCACGGAGACGCCGTGGGGGCCGTCGCCGCGCTGGCCGCCATCGCCCTGACCATTGGCGTGCAGATCGTCGCCCACCAGAAGGTCCTCCTCTTCGGCAACACGCGCCTCCGGCGGCGTCTGGCGGAAGCCCTCGAACGTCGGACCGGGCATAACCCGGACAATGGCCGCGCCTTCTTCGTCGGCTGGGCGCCCGGCCGCGGCGTGAACCCCAAGGACATGGAAACCGACCACGATGTCGGCTTCCTGACGCTGACTCCCGAGAGGCTTGTCTTCCTTGGCGACACCGTCCACTTCGAGCTGCATCGCTCACAGGTTCTGTCGGTCGAGGCGAAGGTGCAGGGCGTGCCCATCCTGTTCGATTTCGGCTACCGCATCATCGTCGAATGGCTCGACGCCTATGGCGGCGCCAACGCCTTCACCTTCGAACGCCGCGAGGGCCGCAGCCGCCGCCAGGTCCGCCGCGGCACGCGGGAGCTGTGCGAGATCCTTCAGCGGTGGCAACAGACGGGGGCCCTTCCAGGCTGACCCTGGCCTTCCTGTCCGCAGGCCTCCCGACCCGCGCCATTGCTCCATGTGGCCGCGTTCGCCCGGTCGCACCGCGCAGCTTGACACGCCCGCGGCGTGCTGCTAATATCGAATATGTTCGATATTTCGATAGGGGTCTCCGATGGAGTACCGGCATCTGGCGCGCGTGCACGCCGCGCTCGCAAATGAGGTCAGGCTGCGCATCATCGAGTTGGTCTCTGCGCACAACGAGATGTGCGTGTGCGAGTTGGTTGACAAACTCGGGATGAGCCAGGCCAACATCTCGCGCCACGTCAGCGTGCTCCGGGACGCCGGCCTCGTCCGCGACCGCAAGGTGGGCACGTGGGTGCTGCTGCGCGTGGACGAGGAGGCCATCGGGACGGCCTCGAGCCGACTGGTGGATGTGGTTTGCCGGAACCATCGGGAATCCCGGCGTGAGGATGCGGTGAAGCGCCTCGAAGCCCGCTGCGAGCCGGCCTGAGCCCCATGGCTGAATCGGGAACTCTGGATAGCGATGTGCGAAGCGAGCCGAGGCCCTGGCGGGTAAGGGCCCTGGCCTTGGTCGCTGCGCTCGGCGCATGGTGGCTCGTCTACACGCACCTGGTCGGCTTCGCGCGGTGGCTGACGTCCACCGCCTTCGGGCTGACCGAAGGCACGCGCATGGCCGGGGCGGTCGAGTTCTTCGTTTTCGAGGTGCCGAAGGTCATTCTGCTGCTGGTGCTCGTCGTGTTCGGGGTCGGGATCGTGCGGTCGTTCTTCACCCCGGAACGGACGCGGAGCCTCCTGGCCGGACGGCTGGAGGTCGTGGGGAACGTCCTGGCGGCGGGCCTCGGAGTCGTGACGCCGTTCTGTTCGTGCTCGGCGGTGCCGCTGTTCATCGGGTTCGTCGAGGCGGGTGTGCCGCTCGGGGTGACCTTCTCCTTCCTGATCGCCGCCCCGATGGTCAACGAGGTCGCGGTGGTCCTCCTCTGCGGGCTGGTCGGCTGGCGCGTGGCGGCGCTGTATGTGGCTGCCGGACTGAGCGTCGCCATCGTGAGCGGCTGGACGATCGGGCGGCTGAAACTCGAGCGGCACGTCGAGGGCTGGGTGTACGAGATCCGCTCCGCCGGCGATGCAGGCGACGGGCAGCAACTCACGTTCGCCGGGCGCATCGACTATGGCCTCGAGCAGGTCCGGACGATCGTCGGCAAGGTCTGGCCGTTCATCGTCGCGGGAATCGCCGTCGGGGCAGGCATCCACGGCTATGTGCCTGAGGGGGCGCTGGCGTCCGTCATGGGGAAGGGCGCCTGGTGGTCGGTGCCGGCCGCTGTGGTGCTCGGCGTCCCGATGTACTCGAACGCCGCGGGCATCGTGCCCGTCATCCAGGCGCTCCTGGGCAAGGGTGCCGCGCTGGGCACGGCGCTTGCCTTCATGATGTCGGTCATTGCCCTCTCGCTGCCGGAGATGATCATCCTCCGGAAGGTGCTCAAGCCGCGCCTGATCGGCGCCTTCGTCGCGATCGTCGCGTTCGGAATCGCCGTGGTCGGCTTCCTGTTCAACGCCATCATGTAGGCCGGCCCGCGCGACTGTTTCCGTGTTTGTGCGAAGCTCAGCAGGTAGCCCTACGAGAGGAGGATCCGCCGGCGTGAAGGTCACCGTTTACGGACCAGGTTGTGCGAACTGCACGAAGCTGGAGGCCGCCGCGAGGGAGGCGGTGAAGCAGCTAGGCATCGAGGCCGAGGTCACGAAGGTCACGGATGTGGCTGAGATCGCCAAGGCGGGTGTGCTGCTGACGCCGGCTCTGGCGATTGATGGCCAGATGGTGCTCAGGGGCAAGGTGGCAGACGTAAGCGAGGTCATGAGCCTGATCACCTCCGCGATGGATGGGAGCTGAACAATTGGCCTTCGGGCACACAGCAGCGGCCCCTCAGGACCTCCTCCGCAAGCTGCACGTCGAGATCACGACGCGCTGCAACCTCGACTGCAGCATGTGCCAGCGGCACGTCTGGGACGAGCCGAACGCGGACATGGCGCCCGAGACGTTCGACACCATCGTCCACGCGTTCGCTGAGTTCCCCGGCGGGAAGACACTGCAGCTCGGCGGCTTCGGCGAGCCGCTGAGCCACCCCCAGATCGTGGACTTCGTCCGCGCAGCGGCGGAGGCGGGCCTGGGTGCCGAGATCGTCACCAACGGCGCGCTGCTGTCGCGCGAGCTGGGGATGGCGCTGATCGGAGCGGGCCTGCAGAAGCTCGTCCTCTCGGTCGGGTGTAGCGAGGAGATCGTCGAGCAGTCGGTCCCCAACCTCCGGCGACTGCACCGCTCGGCCCTGGGCACCGACGGGCGGTGGCCGGAGGTCGCGCTCCATGCCGTCCTGAAGCGCAGCAACGTGCCGACCCTTCGGAAGCTGCGCAGCCTGGCGATGGTCGTGCACGCCGGCACCATCAGCGTCAGTCACCTGCTGCCCTACTCGCGGGAGATGGCTGCCGAGGCGCTGTACGGGGCGCGGCTGCCGGCGGCGGGCACGAGCCCCCAGGCCGAGGGCAACCCCTGGCGGCCGCACGTGATGCTGCCGGCCCTCGAATGGTCCGGCGAGGAGGCGCGCGCGGTCGGCGCCCTGCTGGCCGGGCAGCCTGAGATCACCCTCGGACGCACGCGCGTGGACATGGGCACCAGCGCCTGCCCGTTCGTCATGGAGGGGCGCGCGGCCATCGACTGGCGCGGCAACCTGGCGCCCTGCCTCCCGCTGCTGCGCACCCATCCCGTCGTGACCCCGCGCCGCTCCCGCACCGTCAAGCAGTGGCACGTGGGCAACGTGTGCGAATCGAGCCTCCGCGAGCTGTGGAGCCGGCCCGAGTACGTCGCCTTCCGCGAGCGCGTGCGCGAGTTCGCCTTCCCGCCCTGCCCCAACTGCGGCGACTGCGAGCTGGTCGTGACGAACGAAGCCGACTGCTACGGCAACCCGTTCCCAACCTGCGGCGACTGCCTCTACGGGCGAGGGCTGGTGCGATGTCCGTAGGTCCGGCCCCGAGGGGCCCAGGCAGAGCAGCCGAGACCAAGCCCCGGAGGGCTTTGGAGGTGCCAGCGATGAGAGGACTCACTCGATGGTGCGCGTACACGCTGCTCGCACTGGCGTTGGGCGGCCCGACGTGGACTTGGGCGCAGCCGACGCCCGGTGATGAGGTCGTACTTCCGGCTCCCGTCACCGACGGGCGGGTATCGCTCGAAGCGGCCATCGCCGGTCGCCGTTCGGTAAAGGAGTTCGCCGACACCGCACTGACGTGGGAGGAAGTCGGCCAGCTGGCGTGGGCGGCGCAGGGCATCACGGAGCCGGAGAAGGGCTTCCGTGCCGCGCCCTCGGCGGGCGCCATGTACCCGCTACACCTGTACCTGGTGACCCCGGATGGTCTCTACCA
Organism: Armatimonadota bacterium; assembly: GCA_016869045.1. Classification (GTDB taxonomy): domain Bacteria; phylum Armatimonadota; class Zipacnadia; order Zipacnadales; family VGFC01; genus VGFC01. Next base: position 10,556 of record VGFC01000014.1, on the reverse strand, counting down.
TTACGTGCCCGCCGGGCATAAGCTCGAACGCCGTCCGCTTGCCGACGCCCTGGCTACGTTCCGCGCCGTGACGGCCAACCAGCCCTCGATCCAGCAGGCGCCGCTCACAGTCATCATCACGGCGGCATTCGGACCCATGCGGGAGCGCTTTGGGGAACGGGCCGAGGGGTTCGTCTACCTGGAGGCGGGGCACGTTGGACAGAACCTCCAACTGCAGGCCAGGGCTCTCGGCCTCGGCTCACTGCCGATCGGAGGGTTCGATCCGGCGCGCGTTGCCGAGGCCCTCGCCCTGCCGACCGACCACACGGTGGTATACCTGATGCCAATCGGCCACCCCAAACCGCCAGCCGACGCCGGTTGATGGGGCGCAGTGGGTGCCGACCGCCGAATGCAGGAAAGCCGCGCCTCCTGTCGAACCTCGCCACGGTGCCGTCAGCATTCCCCAATGCAAGGAGCAGTTCAGTGCGCAAGGAGTCCGTCGCTTTCCTGAAGGCGCTGTTGGAGGCGCCGTCGCCGTCCGGATACGAGCAGCCCGTGATGCAGGTCGTACGGGAGTACGTGAAGAGCTTCGCCCATGAGGTGAAGACCGACGTACACGGCAACGTGATCGCCGTGCTCAACCCCGAGGGCAAGCCCCGCGTGATGCTGGCCGGCCACTGCGACCAGATCGGCATGTTGGTGCGCTATGTGAATGACGAGGGTTACATCTACTTCGTGCCGGTGGGCGGCATCGACACCGCGGTCCTTGCCGGCCTGCACGTGGAGATCCACACTGCCAAGGGAGCCATCCCAGGCGTCATCGGGCGGACGGCGATTCACGTGCTGTCGCCCGACGAGCGCTCCAAGCTGCCGAGCATCGAGAAGCTGTTCATCGACATCGGCGCGAAGGACAAGAAGGCGGCTGAGAAGCTGGTGACCATCGGCGACCCGATCACCTTCGACGTTCCAGTGATGGACCTCCAGCAGGACCTGCTGGCCGCACCGGGTGTAGATGACAAGATCGGCGGCCATGTCTGCATGGAGGCGCTTCGCCTGTTGGCGGGGGAGAAGCTGGATTGCGCCGTGTTCGCGGTCGCTACGGTGCAGGAGGAGGTCGGCCTGCGGGGCGCCGTGACCAGCACGTACAACATCAACCCCGATGTCGGGATCGCGGTCGATGTGACCCACACGACGGATTACCCGGGCTCCGAGAAGGCCAAGGTGGGGGAGGTGTCGCTGGGCAAGGGCCCCGTCCTCGACCGCGGCGCGAACATCAACCCGAGGCTGTGGAAGCTGCTGGTGGACACCGCGAAGAAGGCGAAGATCCCCGTGCAGTTGCTGGCCGCGCCGGGCGGCACCGGCACGGACGCGAACGCGATGCAGCTGAGCCGCGGGGGCGTGGCAACCGCGCTGGTCGCGATCCCGAACCGCTACATGCACACGCCGTCGGAGGTGATCAGCCTGAGCGATGCGGAGAAGGCGGCCCGGCTGATTGCGGCGACCGTCAAGAGCATCAACCGGAAGTTGAGCTTCATCCCCAAGTGATGGCGAGTGACTGGAAAACGGTGTCAGGAACCGTTTCGCCGATACGTCCCGCCAAGACGGTTCCTGACGCCGTTTTCGTCATGCTGCTGTCCGGGCTGCTCTGCTCGGCGCCGCTGCGGGCCGAGGACGTCGAGCGCAACCTCGAAGCACTCGTCGGGCGGATCGCGGCAAAGCTGGCCGCCGATGAGTACGGCACCCTCGACAACCCGCTGCTCGCGGACTGGGTGAACGAGGTCGGCGCCCGCGTGGCTGGGCCTTGCCCTCGGCAGGACTTCCCCTTCCGCTTCTGCATCCTCGACAGCCCCGAGGCGAATGCCTACTCCCTGCCGGCCGCGCACATCTTCGTCACGCGAGGGTTGCTGGCGCGCGTGCGCTCCGACGACGAGCTGGCGGGTGTGCTCGCTCACGAGGTCGGCCATGTTGCCGACCGTGACTTCCAGCGGATCGTCGCGCGGCAGCTGATGTTCATGGGCCTACATGAGGGACTGCAGCGCGCCGACCAGCGCTCACTGACCCCTGTGCTCGGAGTCGTGCAGCTGCTCAACACGCTCCGCCATTCCCGTCGCCAGGAGGACCAGGCCGACCTGCGCGGTGTGGAGTACGCCCTCGCCGCCCGCTACGACCCGCTGGCCCTCACCGCGTTCTTCGACCTCGTGCTCGGGGCGCGCGACGAGCCCCGCGAGTGGTACGAGGGCATACTCCAGACCCACCCGGATGCATACCGGCGGCGCGAGCGGACCATCGAGCGTTCGCAACGGCTCGGCCGGGCGGACCCCGACGCCCTGCTGGCCATCGCTGCCGACCTCGCCTCGCGCCGGCATTACAGCGCCGCGCTGCAGGTCAGTGAGTTGTGTCACACACTCTCGCCGGAGGATGTTCGGCCCCTCATCGAGGAAGCCACATGCCGCCTGGCCCGCGGGGAGCGCGAGGCCTGCCTGGCAGCCTGTCGGCGCGCCCTGTTGGCTGCGCCCGGGGATGCGGAGGCCCTCCGCCTCGCCGCGGAGGCAGAGGCCCTCGGACCCTTGCCGCCCCCGGCACCCGAGGCGAAGGGCGAGAGTCTGGTCGTGGACGAGGGCCGCCTCCGGCGGCTAAAGCAGCTGGCTCGCGAGCTGGAACGCGACCGCCGCTTCAGCGATGCGCTGACCTGGGCACAGGCCTACCGCCCCGAGCCGCGCGACTGGCGGTGGGCCTACCTGGTGGTGAAGACGCAGGTGGTGCTGATGGCAACCGACCGCCTGCGTTGGCGGGTCACCGAGGCCGCCCGGATGGCCGAGACCGGCACCGCGGCGTGGGCGGAGGTCACTGTGACAGGGGACACGTCGGCCCGCGCGAGGACGGCGTACGAGTCGGGCGTCAGACATGGTATAGAGGCTGGCAAGGAGCTGCGCGTGGCGATGCGGCTGCTGCCCACGGTGCTGGCGGGGCTGGTGATGACCGGGGACGGCGACCCGCTCGGCGGCATGAACAGCGCGAGGTTTGCCTTGATGGAGGCCGACCTCCTCGCCGCCGAGCACCAGGTCAGGGGAGCGCTGGAGGAGAGCCGGTCCGCCGCCCGGGACATCGCCGCAGCCGAGGTCGAGCGCTACGCGGCGACGCTCACGGGCCTGGAAGCTCGCGCGGCTGAACGGCAGCGTCGGATCTACCGAGGCCTAGCGGCAGGCCGACTCGACCTGACCGAGGAGGCCGTGACGTCGGCCGCGGAGGGTGGATTGGGCTCTGCCTGCCGCGCTGCTGCACTGAGACGGGCCGGAGTGGCGCCCGGCGCTGAGCCAACCTACGAACAGGCGGAGGCCGCACGGATCATTCTGCGTCTCTTGACGTGTGAGGCGAAGGCTGAGACAATCCCGCCGTCGAAGACAGGGGCATAGGCATCACACGGAGTTCGACTCTTGAAGCTCGCCATCATTTCGGACATACACGGGAACCTACCCGCCCTGGAGGCCGTGCTGGCGGAGATCGACGGCCGGCACGTGCACCGCATCGTGTGCCTCGGTGACATCGTGGGCTACGGCGCCTGGCCGAACGACTGCTGTGACCTGCTGCGGGAGCGGAAGGTCCTCTCCGTGATGGGGAACCACGACCTGGCGGCCATCGAGAACGGCGCCGAGAACTGCTTCACCCCGCAGGCCCGCAAGTGCATCCTCTGGACGCGAGACCGGCTCACCGAGGCCAACCGGCGCTGGCTCAAGAGCTTCCCGGGAACGCGCAAGGTGGAGAGCGTCACGCTCTGCCACGGCTCGCTGACCGAGCGCGACGAGTACATCTACTCCTGGCAGGGCGCGCTGCCGACCCTCCAACTGCTCACCACGCATGTGGGCTTCCTGGGCCATACGCACTATGCCTGCTGGTTCTACCGCGAGGTTGACCCGCCCCGGGGCGACGGCACCATGTCGCCCGCCGGCGGCGTCGTGAAGGTGTCACTCGACGGCACGTACCTCGTGAACCCCGGCGCCGTGGGTCAGCCGCGTGACGGGAATCCCCTCGCCTCGTATGCCATCTACGACGACCAGCTTGAGGAGATCGAGCTCCGGCGCGTGAAGTACGACATCGAGGCCGCCGCCCAGGCCATCATCGATGCCGGCCTGCCGACCAGCATGGCGGTCCGGCTGTTCGAGGGTATGTAGGCTCTCCGACCCTCCTGCGGGCGATCCCCGCTTGTCGCACCGCCCCGCCCCACGAGCTCCCTCCTTGTTCCCCAAGGTACACGGGACTCGGTAGCATCCCCCAACGTGATGTGACCCCGCGCCATAGTCGTGGTACAAGCCATCCAAGTGCACAGAACGGGCTCAGGCCCGGGAGGAGGCATGACGACCATGGCTCGACGGCTCACGAACCGACGTGGCTTCACGCTGGCCGAGGTGATGACGACGGTGACGCTCATCGCGGGCATGGGCGGCGGCAACGCCTTCCTGAACCCGAAGAACGAGGCGCAGAAGGAGGTCTGTCTCCAGCACCTGCAGGTGATCGGGCAGACCTTCATGCTCGAGGACCTCCGCGACCAGCCGCTGCCCAAGGCGTGCTTCTTCCCCAAGACCACCACGACTGCCGATAGCCTGCCCAAGCTCATGGGCCCGAAGGTCGAGCACCTTGCGTGGCTCTGCCCCTGCGCGCCCGTCAAGCTCCAGGAGCACAAGATCACTTACGTCTACAACAGCACGCTGGGCGGGAAGCGGATGTCAGAGATCGAGGACGCGAACAAGATCTGGCTGCTCGCGGACCTGTGCCTGGTGGACAGCAAGCTCCCGTGCACGCATCTGGACGGTGCTAACATCCTCTTCGCCGACGGCGTGCCACGGTTCGTCCTCAAGGCGCAGTTCCCCAAGCTGAAGTAGCCCACAAGGCCTGTGAGCCTTGCCCTTTCGTGCCTGCAGCTCTGGTAAGCTGCAGGCACGACAGCCATGTGTGGCGAACCGGTGGGCCATGACTGCCTGCCTGCTCGTCCTGTGCCTGTTCCTGCTTCTCTGTTGCGCCGCCCACGGGGACGGAGACGAGCCGCCGTGCGTCAGCGGCATCTACCCGCACCTTGCCGTGTTCAGCCGCTCGATGGAGTGCGGCATCGGGGCGGTTGTTCCCTGGGCCGGGCGGCTCTGGTTCCTCACCTACTCCCCCCATGCGCCGGAGGGCAGCGAGGACAAGCTCTACGAGCTGTCTTCTGACCTGCAGCGCACCGCGCGCCCCGAGAGCATCGGCGGCACGCCCGCGAACCGGATGGTCCATCGTGAGTCCGGCCAACTGATGATCGGCCCGTACCTCATCGACCGCACGGGGAACGTCCGGGCCATCCCGTACTCTGAGATGCCCGGCCGGCCGACCGCGACCATGCGCCACCTGACGGACCCGGCAGGCAAGGTGTACGTCTTCGACATGGAGGGCGCGCTGTACGAGGTCGATGTGTCAGTGTTTCACGTGAAACATCTGTTCGATCAACACGCCATCCCGGGTTCGCACGGAAAGGGTGGCTACACAAGCCAGGAGCGGGTCGTCTTGGCCAACAACGGCGAGTGGGGCTGGTACGACGAGTGGACCAAGGACCACAGCTACGCAGGGCCCACGGGGGCGCTCGTAGAGTGGGATGGTCGCGAGTGGCAGGTGATAGAGCGCAAGCAGTTCTGCGAGGTCACCGGGCCTGGTGGCATCTTCGGGGCGCCGAATGACGACAGCCCCCTCTGGGCGACCGGCTGGGACAGGCGCTCGGTGATCGTGAAGCTGCTTGACGGCGGCAAGTGGTACACCTTCCGCCTGCCGAAGGCGAGCCATACCCACGACGCCGGACACGGTTGGTACACGGAATGGCCGCGCATCCGCGAGATCGGCGACGGGCGGATGCTGATGACCATGCACGGCATGTTCTGGAACTTCCCGCCCGGCTTCTCGGCGGCGGACACGAGCGGCCTGCGACCCCTCTCGACCTACCTGAAGATGGTGGTGGACTTCTGTGACTGGAACGGCCGGCTGGTGTTCGCCTGCAACGACACCTCGCTCTTCGACAACCCCCTCGCCGGCCAGGCGCAGTCCAACCTGTGGTTCGGCGTGCCGGAGGACCTCCGCCGGTTCGGCCCTCCGGCAGGTTGGGGCGGGCCGTGGGTCAATGACAGCGTGCGGGCAGACATGCCGAGCGATCCCTTCCTCATCGCGGGCTTCACGAAGCGCGTCCTGCATCTCAGCCACACGAGCGCGGCGCCAGTCACGTTCACGCTTGAGCTATCCGGCCGGGGAGTGGGGGAGTGGCGCGAGTACCGCCGGGTGACCGTGCCGGCGAGGGGATACACCTACCTCGTGCTCCCGACGGACCTGCGCGGCGAGTGGATGCGCCTGACGGCAGACCACGATTGCCCGAACGCGACGGCCTACTTCCACTTCCTGCCGGAGGATCGCGAACTCGATAGCCGCATGTTCGCCAGCCTCGCGCCCATCGGTTCCGTTCCGCGCACGACGGGCGTCATCCGGCCGCGCGGCGAGGACCTCGGTACGCTGCACTACCTGGCGCAGCGCGTGGAGGCTGACGGCACGCGCCGTGACCTCGGCTACTATGAGATCGGCCCCGAGATGAAGCTGCGGAAGGTGGACGATCCAAAGGCCGGCGGTTGGCTACGGACCAAGGCCGCCCTCGGTGAGCCGGACTTCGCCGTCGATTCGGCCTCAGCGATCCTCATCGATGCCGCCGGCACGCGCTGGCGGCTGCCGAAGAGCGGTCCGGGCTACGATGCGCCCTGGCCCGAGGGCTGGCCGCGCGGCATCCGGGAAGTGGTCACCGAACGCAGCCTGCTGAACTGCTGCGGGACGATCTACGAACTGCCGCGCGAGTCGTCCGGCGGGATCGCCGGACTCCGCCCCATCTGCACTCACAACCGGATGATCGCGGACTTCTGCTCGTGGCGGGGGATGCTGGTGATCGCCGGCAACCTCGCGGACGCCAAGCCCGACGGCCATTACTTCGCCTCAGACGACGGCCAGACCGGCCTGTGGTTCGGCAACGTGGATGACCTGTGGCGCTTCGGCAAACCGCGCGGCGTGGGCGGCCCCTGGCGCGACACTCCCGTGCAGGCCGGCGTGCCCTCCGACCCATACCTCATGACGGGCTACGACCGCAAGACGCTCGAACTCTCGCACAACGCAGATGCCGACGTGACCTTCACGGTCCAGGTGGACTTCGTCGGCGATGGCACATGGCACAAGTACCGACGAACCACCGTGCCTCCCGGCACGACGCAGGTGCACCACTTCCCCGATGACTACAGCGCACACTGGGTCAGGTTAACCGCGGATCGTGGCTGCAAGGCGACGGCGCAGCTGGTGTATGCATGGGGGCCGTCCCGCACTCAGGGACCCTGACCACTCAGGACGGCTGCTCGCGCCCTAACCGACAGGCGCAGCCGGCACTTGCTGCGCGGTACCCGCGTTGCGCGAGCCAGGCAGGTCCTAGCGCACTCCTGCGGAAGAGGACCTATCAAGGTCGGCACTTCGGAGGAATGGGGGAGGGTGAAGATGCAACGCTCTCGGACTGGGCTGTTGGCTGCAGCAACAGGGCTCGCGCTTGCGCTCTACGGCAGCGCGCTCCTCGCGCAGGACTCGGATGGCGATGGCCTGTCGGATGCGGTCGAACAGAAGCTCGCGACCGATCCGAAGGTGGCCGACGAACTCGTGGCCATCGCCGAGGACCCGACCGGTGAGGGCGCGGAGCGGGAGCAGTATGCCCCGGGGTATGACCTCACGCGCGTCTTGTTCGGCAACGCCGGGCAGGACCGGTTCGTGTGGTGCCTTGAGTTCATGGAGGACTTCCTCGCGGACAACGCGATCGTGATCCTGTACGTCGATGCGGACAACGATCCGGCCACGGGCCGCAAGCAGGGCGTCGAGGGCACCGACTACCAGTTGCACTTCTCCCTCGGTGGCGGCTCGTGCACGCAGTACGCGCCGGACGGCCAGACGAGTGCCGGGCCTCTGCCTCGCTTCGCGGTCGATGGCAAGCGGCTCTACTGCACCTTCGACGTGAAGCTGAAGCAGGACACCGGGCAATCGAGCTATCGGCTGTCGGTGCTCTCAGAGAAGCGGGAGCCGCATGTCGGGGTGGACTCTACCGGCTGGCTCGACGCGAGGGGAGCCGGGGAATCGGGGCGTGAGAAGATCATGACCGATGACGACCTCACCGAAAGCCTGCACATGACGATGACGCGCGGCGAGGACCTGATCGAGCGCCTCAGAGCAGACCCGAAGAACGTGCACATCCCGGTGAACGAGTGCGAGCTGGATCGCTTCACCATGTCCGACGACGAATACCGGGAGTGGTCGGCGCGCCGTACGGGTGCTCCCGCCGCGATCCGCGTCAAGGCTCCGAAGGGCACGTACCGGCCCGGCATCTTCGTGCGCGACGAGGGGGGCGCGGAGAAGTACGCGCTCTATGTCGGCGGCGAGCGCAAGGGCCTCGCGATCGCCGATGATGATGACAACAAGACCAAGCTGCTGTTCATGGATGAGCCCATTGCATTCGCGGGGGACGAGACTCTCGAGTTCCGCGCGGGCCAAGCTGCGGGCGGGTATCGCGTCGAGTCGGTCATCTTCCTTGCCGAGAAGCCCGAGGTTCGCGCGCGCAAGTTCGAGATCGCGTACCTGGAGGCGACACAACTCCACGCGCCCTTCCTCCGCGACCCGACCCAAGTCCGGCTGACGTGGATCACGAGCTGGCCGGCTGCCTGCAAGATCGAGTACGGTCAGGGCGACACGCGCAACCAGAGCCTCACCGAGCCGGCGCTACTCGCGAACCATCGCGTCTTCCTGCGCGACCTGAAGCCCGGGCAGAGGTACTCCGCGCGCATGGTCGCCACCACGCCCGCCGGGCAGGAGGTGGTGACGAAGCCCGTCACCTTCACCGCCGGGGAGAGGCCCAAGCGGAAGGGCCGGATGCCCGACCTCGTGCGCGTGCCGCTGAGCGTGCTGAACGCCACGGGCGTGGCGCTCACCGACTGGCCTGTCGAGACGGGGGTCGCGCTTCCGTCAGGGCTCCTGACGCCCGGCGAGCAGGTGCGGCTCACGGACGCAGCCGGCAAGTGGCTCATCCTGCAGACCGAGCCGCGCGCCCTGTGGCCCGACGGCTCCGTGAAGTGGCTCGGGCTGACCTTCCTCGCGACGGTCGGGCCTGAGGAGCGGACGCCGCTGACCCTTGAGCTCGGCGCGCAGGTGCAGGTGCCGGACAGCGCAGCACTACCCATGGGGCGAGCGCAGGGCGAGCAGATCACCGTGAACACGGGCGCCGCAACCTTCGAGCTGCCGGGCAAGGAGGCCCACCAACTCCTGGCCGGCCTGACGCCAGCCGGGGCGCCCGGCCCGACGTGCCCCCAGTTGACCGGCCTCCTGCAGGACGCAGAGCGGGTAGGCTATCGCCTCACGGTCGATCCTGCTCGCACGAGTCTGGAGGTGAACGGCACCGTCCGTTGCGTCGTGCGGCTGGGTGGCAAGTTCGTCAGCGAGGCCGACCCGACCAAGCACCTCTTCGACTGGGAAGCGCGCGTGACGGCCTATCGCGGCAAGGCCTTCGTGCGTGTGCTGTTTACCATCGGCAACGATTGCCCGGACGCGGACTTCACGGGAATCCGCAGCATATCTCTCACCGCCGCCCTCGCGGGCTCACCTACCGGCGCACAGATCGGCGGTGACGCAGACGCACCACCCTTGACGGCCTTGGTCGGCGACACGCTCTACCAGCATCACGACAGCGGGTGGGCGCTCTCCTCCGGCGCCACAGGTACCCGCGCCGCGGGCTGGGCGTCGGCGATGGGGGCCGGCGTGCCGCTGACGGTCGCCGTTCGCGACTTCTGGCAACAGTATCCCAAGTCGCTGGCCGTTCGCGCCGAAGGGATCGACATCGGCCTCCTGCCACCGCTCACCGACGACCAGTACGCCGAGGAGTCGAGGGACCGGGTCGAGTTGGTGAAGCTCTACTACTACCTGCAGAATGGGCTCTACAAGCTCCGGCAGGGCGTCGCGAAGACCCACGAACTGTACCTCATCGCGGGCATGCCCGAGGACGTGCCGCTGCAGGCCTTCCGGAACCCCCTGGTGGCCTGCGCCGACCCGGAGTGGACCCGCTCGACGGGCGCCTGGGGGAACATGCCGGTTGGCGATGACTTCTGGGCCACGATCTACGACGAGACGATGGACCGCGGGTTCGCCGCCTACCTGAAGGACCGTGAGGACACGAAGGCCTATGGGATGCTGAACTTCGGCGATTGGTGGGGCGAGCGCAAGTACAACTGGGGGAACATCGAGTACGACACGCAGCACGCGTTCTTCCAGCACTTCGTGCGCACGGGCGACACCCGTTACTACTACGCTGCCGAGCAAGCGGCCCGCCACAACGGCGACGTGGACACGGTGCACTTCCACAGCGACCCCAACCGCGTGGGCGGCGTGTACACCCACAGCCTCGGCCACACCGGCAGCTACTTCCCGGCGGGCTTCGTGGACGCCGGCAGCCCCACGGCCGGCTTCAGCGACAGCCACACGTGGACCGAGGGGCACCTGGAGGCCTTCCTGCT
>VGFC01000013.1 GCA_016869045.1 Armatimonadota bacterium | reverse complement strand
ATATAGCATACTATCTCAACCCTGTCAAGCATAAACTTATACTCTACATGGGTACCAAATCGCAGGCCAATCAGCCCAAAAGCCCCAGATCACAGGCCAAACACCCCCTCAGATCGGGGAACTTCGGCCTAGCGGGCGACGGGTGGTGGTGCCGTTGGAGCGCGGACGCCCTCGTCCGCAGGGGTGGGTCGCCCGCGAGGGGACGTTTGCGGAAGCCACCCCGGGGCCACCACGAACCAAGCCAGCGGACGCGGGCGTCCGCGCTCCCACGGAACGACCAATCCGCCATCCGTGGTCCCGCCCGCCGAGCGCAGGGCCATTGCATTGTCGGCGACATCACCGCAGGCACCGCGCAAGGCGGGCCCTGGTCGGGTCGTTGTAGGGGCAGAGCGTGCTCTGCCCGCCGTTCTGGACGTGGGCAGAGCACGCTCTGCCCCTACAACGACAGGTGCCGGGCCTTCACCGCGTCCGCCGGTCGGCTATCCCGGCGGGCTCCCATCGACAATGCAAAGGCCCTGCCGCCGAGCGTCGCAGGCCTGGACGTCCGCGTTGCGGTACTGTAGGATACGGCGGCGGGAGGAGGCTGGGCAATGAGCCGCACGAACATCAGGACCGACGCGGCAGTGGCTGAGTTGCGCACCCGCGTCGAGCGCCTGGAAGACGACACGGTGCTCCTCAGGTCGGCCTTGGGCGACCTGGCGCGCCGACTGGAGCAACTCGAAGGCGCAGAGCAGGCCCCGCGCGGCCGTCGCCCGACGTCGCGCCAAGCTGTGCTTCGGGAACTCGAACGAGCGTGCTTGTCCATTGAGAGGCCCATATCGCTTAGGCTGTGTCCTGCCTACTGGCCCCTCCACGATAGCCTGCGTTCCTTGGAGGACCAGCGCCGGTGGCGGGCCCAACCGACGACTGCACCGCCTGGCTTCCATGCGCTCAAGTGGACAGCCTACTACGCCCTGTCGGCCGTCTGCGAAGCGGAGCTGACCTTCGAGCACCTCGCAAACGCGAAGTCCAAGCCGGACGTACGTCGGTTTGGGCGCACGATCATCGCCGCGCTCACCTCGGCTCTTGACTCGGTGGGCCACCAACTGAACATCATGTTCCTGGCGGCAGCGGCGATCGACAGCAAGCTCTACTTCCACACGGTCTGCGACAAGGTGAAGCAGCCAAACGGCAAGTGGGGGGACCAGAAGGCTCCCAGGCAGCGGTGGCCCGCTCTCCGCCATGGGAGGCTGCGACCACCGCGAGGCACGCCACTCGGCACGGCGTGCGACGAGGCGGTGCGGATCTTGTCGAGCAGCTGCCCGAGGGGCCAATGGTGCGATCAACTGAGGCGAGTGCGGAACGATGTAATCCACAACCGCGCACTCCATTTCCGGTACGAGGGGCTTACGCCCGCTGAGTGGTACCTGGCCAAGCCCTACCTACCCCCGGAACTCGCCACGGCTCACTACAGCCAGGATGGGGACCTGCCGCGGGGGCGCTGCTTCTCGGTGCCGTTCACTCCTCTTGCGCGCGAATGGATCGACCGTACTGCCGCCCTGCTGGATGCCCTGTGGACAGTGTTTGGTGCGGCCCTCACGGACCGTTTTCCGTGATGATCCTGCGTGCCGAGGCCTCAGAGTCCCCTCCGGTCACCTCGCAGTCGGGGCCTCCAGCATCGCGACACCCGGCCCGCTGAGGGTGAGCTTCTCGATGGAGGCGGGCGCGAGGGGGATGAAGGTCGGTGAGGTCACGGTGGGATCGAGGCGGCGGAGGCGCGTGGGCTGGACGGGGGGTGTGCCGCTGAGGTGGAGGTTGAGGGCGGAGGACTTCGCCGCGTTGGCGATGATGACGTAGCGCGCGTCCTTGGTCTCGCTGGCAAGGATGAAGAGCGGCTTGCCGAAGTTCGTGGGCGAGCCGATGCCGCAACCGACGGGCAGGGCGCGGGAGAGCAGGGAGAGCGCCTGCATGGCCGGCATGCTCGTCCCGTCATCGTTCAGCAGCCCCCAGCCGTTCCCGTAGGCCTTGAACCACAGCACGCGGTCCACGTCCGCCGCGACGGCCAGCGAGAGCGCGGTCGTCCACGCGGCCGCGAAGTGACTGCGAATGCGCGGATCGCGGGCGTCCCCGTTCGACTCGCGCGCCGAACTCAGCGCGCATTCCGTGATCCACAGTTCCGGGCGCGCGCCCGGCCGAGCGTCCAGCAGCTCGCGCACTTGTCTTGGCGTAAGCTGATGGGGCAGGTCCCGCGCTTCCGCGCGGCAGGCCGCCTCGAACAGGTCCTCATCGGTCGCGACCGGCGTATGCGCGCCATAGAAGTGGAACGAGACGAACTTCAGCGTGCGGGCATTCGCGATGAAGTAGCGCAGGTACTCGTCCCACGGTGACGCAAACCCCATGCCGCCGACCTCCGCCGCCGGATCGACGAGCAGAACCTGCGCGGCGAGGGCGTTGTACGCCTCGGTGGCCGCCTCGACCGTGCGGAACTGCCCGCTCTCGACCGGCTCGCAGCCGATCTCGTAGATGCGCGCTCCCGGCTCAGATCGCCGGCGAGCGGCGATCTCCGCACAGAACGCCCCGAAGTTCCGCCACCCCGCCTCGGGGGTCACGCCCTTCGCCGTCAGCGGCGCGTCCAGGCAGAGCAACGGATCGCCCCCGGCGGAGCGAATCCAGCCGAGCGTCTGGTGCAGTTCCCCGCTGCGCAGCCCCAGGTTCCCGGGGAGGAAGAAGTCCGAGAGCTTGACCCGCACCATCGGCCGCCCGCACGCCGCCAGCGCGCCCTTCACCTTCGCCGCGAAGGCCTCATCGTGCAGTACCGCCGCCCAGCCGCTGCCCAGGCACACGCCCTGGCGCAGGCGGCTGAGGCGGTCGAGGCCGCTGAAGTCCACCAGGAGGGCCTCGGCGGGGACGGCGGGCGGCTGGGGCGGGGCGACGGTCTCGGCCTCGACGTCATCCACGGTGAACCGCAGCGGCTCCCAGGTGCCCGTCTTCACGAACTGCAGTAGCTTCACCGCGCGCAGGTGGGCCTCGTCGATCGGCTGCCCCTGCTTGTCCTTGAAGGCCGGGAAGGGTGTGTGTAGCTTCGTCCAACCCGGCGTGGTCAGCGCGATCTCCTTCGCGTAGGACGTATCCGTGACCGTCTCGCCGAACTTGAGGTAGGAGCGCAGCACGAGCGACACCGAGCGCCGCGACCCGTCGCCGCGCAGCCATAGCGCGAGGCCCGTGCACCCGTGGTCCACCCACGCCGCGCCGCTCACCGACTTCGTGACGCTCGCCCACGTGCTCTCGCCGGCCGCGAACTCGATGAGTGCCGCCCGCTTGCCCTTCGTCTCCGGAGCCCCCGGGCTGATCGAGTAGACCTGCGGAAGCGTCGCCTTGCCGAGCTTCGGCGCCAGGCCGTCGTTCACGGTCCAGCCTCCGACGCCCGCCTCGAAGTCGTCCACAACCGGAGGCACGGGCTGCGTCGCCGCGCCCCATGCAAGACCCAGGAGCCCAATCGCCGCCGCCGTCCTCATTGCCGTTGCCGTCTTCGCCGTTCTTCGAATCTTAGAATCTTCCCCTTTCTTGCCGTTACTCCCCCAGCCAGTCCAGCGTCGTCAGCACCTTCACCCGCGCCAGCCCCAACTCCTGCGGGTCATTCGTGAACTCCGCGAGCCCCGGACCAGCGCCCACGACGCGGGCGATCGCCTCATCGAGCGTCTTCTGAGCGGCGTCCGCCTGCTCCGCCCGACCGCCCGCGCGCGCCGCGCCGATCGCGTCTTGCAGGAGGGTAAGCAGTCCGTAATCCTCGAAGCCGTCCCGCAGAATCTCCCAGCGGGGCGAGGCGTACGGCCCCTCCTCGCCCGGGTAGACGATGAACAGGTCCCCGGCGGCGTAGCGCCCGTCGCCTTCGGGTTGGCCCATCGGGTCGGGCGGCCAGCGCTCGTACGACCAGCGCAGCAGACCGCTCAGCTGCTCGCGGAACAGCAGCCAGCCGATCACGCGGCTGTCGATGTTCGGGGAAGTGATGAACGTGTTCGGCCGGTCGGGATGGCAGCAGATGTACGCCTCGACGCGCCCGCCCTCATCCCGCTTGGCGGCGGCCACCTCCCGGTCGTACACATCGTCCCGCAGCTTGAAGACCATGCGGTCCACGCACGGCGCGAGAGTGCGGGCCGAGTCGAGCGAGTCGAGCGCGACCGTGGTCTTCAGAGCCGGGTTCGCGGCGTGCACAAGGTCGGCGCAACGCGCGAAGCGCTGGAGGGTCGGTACGTTCGCGCTGTCGCGCGGCTCGTCGGTCGGACAGATGAAGACATTGCTCAGCCAGCCCTTTTCCTCCAGGTGCCTCGCGAAGTCGGTCAGGAAAGCGCTCCAGAGCGAGTCGAAGCGCTCGTCGCCCGGGTTGGCCGTCTCGCGGTGCATGTCCCCTGCAGCGTCGGCCCACGAGACCGAGCTATCCCCGCCGCCGTCGAACATGGAGTAGTACTCGATCCCCTCGTCGATCCCCGCCTCCCGGCACAGTTCGATGTAGCGGTCGAAGACCGTGTACTGGAAGACCGGCTGCCCGCTCTCATCCATCCGCCACTCGAACATGTCCCGCGTGACGCTCGCGAGCTTCTCCCCGTGGGCCGCCAGGTCCGCCAAGTAGGTCCCCAGGAGGTCCCAGTGCTCGCGGCTCCACACCTCCAGGCCATACTGCTCGGCGATCCGGCGCGGCGCCTGCCAGAAGCCCACCGACACGTGGTAGTCGCCCGGCGAGGGCAGCACCGGATGATGTACAACCACGCGCACGGGGACGTCGATCGCCAGGCCGCCATCCTCGGCGAGACTCACCGTGCCGGCGTACTCCCCGGGCGCCGTCTCGGGCGGCACGTGAACCGACACCCATAGCGCGCGCACTTCTCCGGGCCGAAGCTCGATCGTCTCCGTGTCCGCCAGCGCCGGCGTGAGGATGTCCGGCCAGAGGCGCTTTGGCGCATTGCGCGTCAGATGATCGGCCGCCGGAACGTTGCCGACGACCCGGATTCCCAGTTGCCCGGCGGGGATTGCGGACGAGGGCCCGACCAGATCGCTCGCGCGGGCTGACAGCTTCACCACGTGGTCGGCAAGCGGGGTCAGCGCGATCTGAAACGACTCCCACTCGTTGCGGCACGCTTCGAGGCGCGCCTCGGCCTCGCCGATCGGAAGCGGCTGGTCGGGGAAGACCTTCGTCAGCGAGCCGACCGGCGCCGCCATGAACGAGCCCAACTGCCCCCCCGCGAGCGCCGCGGCCCGCAGCCTGATCGTCAGCTCCTCGACACGCCCGCGCAGGCTACTGAGCGCCCTCTCGACCTCCTTCAGCTGCGCCAGGCTCAGGGACGTGCGCTGTCGCACGAGGTCGTTCAGCTCCTCCCGCTCGCCGGCGAGGGCGTCGAGGTCCTTGCGCAACTGGTCCCTGGCCGGTGAGGCAGGGACACGGAGCCACTCCCGGCTGGCCTCGGCCAGCGCCGACTCCACCGCGAACAACTCGGTTGAGACAGGGGGGGTGGACAGAGGGAAGGGCGCGGTTCGGTAGACCGCCTGGCCCTGCGCGTCGGTGACCGAGATCAGCAGGCTCCCCTCCCCGTCTTGCGTGACCTCGTAGGACGCTTCGACCGGCGTCCGCGCGCCGGGCAGAGCGACGAACCTGGAGGTCCCGAAGAAGTGCCCGGCGCGATCGCGCCCGCTGACCCGCAGGTTGGTCTTCAGGGTCACCGGCTCGGCCGTCGCGTTGTCGGCGAACAGCACGGCGGCGTTGTGCCCCAGCTTCATGGCGCCCACGTCCACGAGGCTGAAGGACACCGCCGGTCCGCCGAAGCGCATCGTGCCGAAGCGCGCCGGCTCGTAGAAGCCGTCCAGGAAGCCGTTCCAGCTGGTGTACTCCTCCAGCCGCGACTGATAGCGCGCCGCCCCGATCTTCCAGGTCGCTCCCTCGGCCGGCGGGCGCCCACTGGTGAACGGAATCGACAACTCGACCGACCACTCGGTCAGCCTCACCGCGACTCCTGCGTTCCACACCACGGCGGCCTCCCGGCTCCCGTCCACCTCGTCGAAGCGCGTCCCGATGGAGTTGATGACGAGGTGAACGTACGACTGCGCCGTGCCGATGGCGTCGATGAACACCTCGAAGCAGTCGTCCCGGTACACCTCGTCGTCGGTCTCCGTCACCTGGGCCCGCAGGTGATCGGTATCCGAGTCGTACAAGATCGCCGCGACATACAGGGCCTCGTCGTCGTACATCACACGCACGTCGGTCGCCTCGCGAGGCAGGCCCTCGTTGTGCAGCAGCACGAACGGGCTCAGGCGACCGGCCTGGATCCACTCATCGAGCGTCACGTTGCCGTCCAGGATCGGCGGCGCCGGCGCGCGCGGGCACGTGACCACCACTTCCGCCCAGGCGGTCCCGCACGCCCCGGCAAGCGTTGCCGACAGCACTGCGACCGCGGCGAACCGTTTCACGGCAAGCCTCCGCTGGTCCGGCGACTCGCGCTCGGAGAGCGTCCTTGCTGGGAGCGCCGGCACCCTTGCCGGCTGCTGTGGCAGCCGTTGCTGGGAGCGCCGGCACCCTTGCCGGCTGCTGTGGCAGCCGTTGCTGGGAGCGCCGGCACCCTTGCCGGCTGCTGTGCCAGCCGTTGCTGGGAGCGCCGGCACCCTTGCCGGCTGGGGTGACCCCGCTATGCTCCAGAGCGGCATCGCCTTGTCGACCGCCACGTCCACGGCAGCCACCTCAGCCGGCAAGGGTGCCGGCGCTCCCAGCAACAACATGCCCGCCGCCGTGACCCACTGGTCTCCCATACCCTTCGACACACACCTGCTCACGACCTTGGTGCTGCGACCCATGGAGGAGGCACAACCGCTGGCGGGGAACTCGAACTGTCGTCCCTCCGCACGTTCGGTCCTCGTCAGGGGGTGTTGGTGATGGTGGCAGATCGTCGAGTGCCTCTCGTCCTCTTCATCGCCGTCGCCGCCGCTGTCGTTCCCTGGTCGCCCGCTTCCGCCGGCATCTCGGCCTCTCTCAAGTGGCGTCTGGAGCTCGGGACCGGCTGGAACGCCTGCCCCGCCGTTGCTGACCTTGACCTCGACGGTTACATGGAGCTGTTGGTCGGCTCGACCGACGGCCACCTGTACTGCCTCCAGCCCTCCGGCCGCGTGCTCTGGCGCGTGAACCTCGGCGGGGAGGTGCTATCCAGCCCCGCCATCGGCGACGTGGATGGCGACGGCGCGCTGGAGGTCGTCGTCGGCTCGATGGATGGGGCGGTCTACTGCCTCTCGCCGGAGGCCGAGGTCGAGTGGCGCTTCGCCACGGGCGACTCCGTGCCGGCCAGCCCGGTGATCGCCGACGTGGACCTGGACGGGTCGAAGGAGATCGTCATCGGCTCGCAGGACAACTCGCTGTATTGCCTGACCGGGAAGGGCGAGGAGCGGTGGCGGCATGAGACCGATAGCTGGGTGGTGGGGACGGCGGCTGTCGGCGACCTGACCGGCGACGGCGCGCCCGAGATCGTCTTCGGGTCGATGGACTACAAGGTCTACGCACTCAAGGGCGACGGCTCCGTGCTGTGGACGTACGAGACCGCCGGCTGGGTGCAAAGCTCACCCGCGATCGCGGACCTGGATGGCGAGGGCTGCGCTGAGGTGTTGGTTGTCTCGGACGACAACAACCTCTACTGCCTGAACTGCGAGGGGCGGCGGAAGTGGAACGTCGGCCTGGGCGAGTCGGAGCACCAGCGCGCGAGCCCGGTGGTCGCGGACATCCAGCCCGGCGGGCCGCTAGAGGTCGTGGCGGCAAGCGAGGGCGGCAGCGTCGGGTGCTACTCCGCCTATGGAGGCCGGACGTATGGCGGGTCGACTGGCGGGGCGTGTGTTGCCAGCCCGCTCGTCGTCGATCTCGGTGGCGACCGGCCTGGCCTGATCCTCACGACCACCTCAGGGGAGTTAGTGGGGCTCGCCTCCTACGGCGGCAGGCTGTTCACGGTGAAGCTCGGATTCCAGTGCTGGTCCACGCCCCTGGCGGTGGACCTGGATCGGGACGGCAAGCTCGAACTCTACGTGGGCATCCGCCGCGACGAGGAGCGCCCCGAGGGCTACTTCTACCAGTACGAGCTGACGATGCCCTCGTCCTCGGCGCCGTGGCGCTGCTTCCACGGCGACCAGGCCCGGACGGGGTGCTTTGCGAACGCGCTGAGCTACAGCAACGCCTTGGCGAAGGGCTTCGACTACGGCACGGCCTGGGAGCCCTTCCAGACGCGCTTCGTGCCCGTCGTGCCCCAGATCAAGACCACCGCCTCGATGTGGGTCGCCGACCGGCTGGACGATACCGAGACCGGGAACGGGCTGCTCGACGGGGCGGAGCGGGCGACGCTCGACGTGTTCTTCCGCAACGACAGTGACGGCATCTTCCGCGACCTGCTGATCGCCCCCAAGATCGAGGGCAAGGGTGTCGTGATGTATCCGGGCTCGATGTACCTGGGCCGCGTGCCGCCCGGGGCGACGAAGCGGGTGCGCTTCACCCTCGGCGCCCCGCGTGACGTGCCCTCCCACCATGCGAAGCTGACCTTCGCGGCCAAGGAGAGCGGCGTGTCGGTGGCCCTGGCCACGGCCGACGTCGGCGTGGCGCCCTTCCTCGAGCCCACGCTGAAGATCGTGAAGGCGAAGGTGGATGACAGCCAGACCGCCTTCACGACGGGGAACGGGAACGGCGTGCTCGGCCTCGGCGAGGAGGCCTTGCTGTATCTCTCCGTCCACAACACCGCCAACGGCACCGCCAAGAGCCTCAAAGCCCGGATCGAGGCCATCGACCGGAATGTGCTCGTCATCGTGGGCGCGGCGGACCTGGGCGACCTGCGACCGGCCGGCACCGCGACGGGCAAGTTCCACCTGCGGATCGCCGAGAACGCGACGGGGACCCAGGTGCGCTTGCGGGTCGTGCTCGGCGCGACGGGCGTGCCGAGCTTCTCGAAGATCGCCGGCTTCCACCTCGAGCGCGTCTGGCATGACAACACGCCGCCGCTGCTCACGATCGCGCGACCGGCCGGTCGCGTGGTGAGCGTGAAGTCTGAGACGATCACCGTCCGCGGGTATGCGGTGGACGCGAGCGGCGTGGCGAAGCTGACTCTGAACAACGCCACGATCGTCGGAGGCGCGACCTATCCGATCGACGGGCCGAGCGGCAAGGGATTCGGCTTCGTCTTCGTGCGCCACCTTGAGCTGGGCGAGAATCCGCTGACCATCACCGCGGTGGATGGCGCGGGGAATGTCGCAACTCGCTACGTCCGCGTCATCCGCAAGTAGGGGACTGACGACGAAACTGGCGTCGTCTGCGAGTTTCGTTGTCTGTCCCCGAAGTTGCCGTCCTCGGGGGGGATCGCGAATGTTGGGGTCTTTGGTCGTTGCGCTATTGGCCGCCGTGCCTCCCGCGACCGCGCAGGCGCAGAACGTCGTGAGTGTGCCTCCTTCGGGGGACCTACGCGTGACGGTCTACGAGGGCCAGGGCGCGCTGTTCTCGGACCATCGTCGCACGGCTCTCGTGGCCGGGACGAACGAGCTCCGGCTGGAGGGCGTGCCCGCCTCGGCCACGCCCGGCTCGTTCGACGTCCAGGTGTTGGCCGGGCCGGCCGCGCGTCTGCTGGAGAGGGTCGATACTCCCCGCCAGGACCGCCCTAGCGCGGCGCTGGCGGCGCTCATCGGTCAGTCGATTGCGGTCGTCCGCCGGGGTCCTGACGGGCAGACCGCCGAGCGCCTGGAGGGCACGTTGCTGCGCGTGTCGGACAACGGTGCGATTGCCGCCTTGCAGGTCGGTGGCCGCGTGGTCCTCGATCCGCGCGGGGAGATCGAGGTCTCGCCGGAGCAGTTGGCGCTCTTGTCGCGCCCGGCCGCCGCGGTCCTGCGGGTCGAGAGTCCGGCGGCGGGCGAGGCCGATCTGCTGATCGCCTACCTGGTGCCCAAGGCCGCGTGGTCGGCCGAGCACAGCGTCTCCCTCCGGGCCGATGGCGCGGCGATGAGCCTCGCGTCGTGGGCCTGCGTGTCCGTGCCGGGGGTCGTGGGGCTGAGCGTCTCCGGCCTACGCCTGGTCGCGGGAACATCGGCCTTGGCCGCCGGTCCTTATGTCTACGACCTCCCGCGCGCGACGACGTTTGGCCCGGACGGCCAGGTGCGGCTCTGCCTGGCGAGCGCGACCGGCGTGCCGGTCACCAATCTGCTGCTGTTCGACGGCGGTCAACTCGACGCGCTCGCGAAGGGCGATGCCGCGACCGGCTCCGTGCAACGGGTGACGCGCTTCGACAACGCAGAGCCCGGCGGGCTGGGCGTCTCCCTTCCCGGCGGCGACGCCTATGTGTACCAGGTATCGGAGGCCGGGACATCGAAACTGGTTAGCCGCAGCGCCATGCCCGACTCGCTTCCGACCCAGACCGTCGATCTCGTGCTGGGCGAGGCCGGCGGTCTGCGGGGCAGCTCGCGGCAGGAGAGCTGGCGCGAGCTCAGCCCCGAGGACATCGAGCGCAAGTGCGAGATGACCATCAGGAGCGCCACCAAGGCCGCCCAGACGGTCACCTGCGGCGTGACGATGTCGGGCAAGTGGCGCATCGCGGAGTCGAGCCACCCCCATGTTGCGCGGCCCGGCAACCGGGTGGAGTTCACCGTCCCGATCAAGGCCGACGAGGCGTCCGTCACGCTCACCTACACCGTTCGCATCGAAGTGCCGTCGAACCGCACCAAGCGGGCCGGCGAGGAGTCCGCACCGGCGCCCGCGCCGCAATAGGGGCGTGTGCGAAGAGGGGGCGGAGACGTTGGGACTGTCCCAGTTTTCGGCAGCCTCACCGCCGAAAACGGGACTGTCCCCTGTTGGCGGTGGCCCTTCCGCACACGCTCCAAGATAACGGAGGTCACCCCATGAAAGCCCAAGTGTTCTACGAACCCCTGAAGATGGAGCTGGTGGACGCGCCGGACCCGGAGTGCGGGCCGGCGGACGTCGTCATCCGCGTCAAGGCCTGCGGCATCTGCGGCTCCGACGTGGCCTACTACCTCGGCAACAGCAGCCTCGAGACCCCCGACGGCAAGGGCCCCTGCGTCCTCGGCCACGAGTTCTCCGGCGAAGTCGTCGAGGTCGGCGAGATCCCCAAGACCCTCGGCCTCTTCTCCCCCGGCGACCGCGTCGTGCTCGACCCCGTCCAATACTGCAATGCGTGTGAGGTGTGCAAGCGGGCGCAGCCGAACCTGTGTGAGAATAAGGCTGTGCTCGGCGTCTCGACCGACGGGGGCTTCGCGGAGCTGGCACGGAGCAGCTACACGGGCGTGCACAAGCTGCCGGACAATGTCTCCTTCGAGGAGGGGGCGCTCACCGAGCCGCTGGCGTGCGCGACGTATGCGATCAAGAACCTGAAGGTCGAGCCTGGGGACTTCATCGTGGTCTACGGACCGGGGGCGATCGGGCTGATGATGGTGCAGCTCGCGAAGGCGCGCGGCGCGCGCACCGTGGCGCTCGTCGGCACGCGCGACTACCGCCTGCAGATCGGCAAGCAGCTCGGCGCCGATCATGCTCTGAGCACCGAGGCGGGTTCGGCCTACTACTGCGAGGACATCCCGGGCTTCATCAGCGATCAGACCGGGGGCAGGATGGCCAACGGCGCGGTGACCGCCACCAGTGGCCTGGCGGCGATGGAGCAGGCCCTGGAGGTGACGGGCCGCCGTGCGACCATCGTCTACTTTGGCCTGCCCGGCGACAAGGACCGGCTGAGCGTTCCGGTCCTGAACCAGATCCTCTGGGACAAGGGGATTCGCTTCTCCTGGCTCGCGCCGAACACCTGGCCCGCCGCCCTGCAGGCCCTGGCGACGGGGCTGGTCAACGTGGCGCCGCTGGTGAGCCACACCTATGCGCTCGCAGACCTCGTGACCGCCTTGCACGAGGTCAAGGAGCGCAAGGGCAATCCCATGAAGCCGGTGGTCAAGCCGTAGCCGCCCGGCCATACGCGGCCGCAGGAACGGTTTTCTCATCCATGCTCGTCTCGCTTGCCTTGCCGATCGCCTTCCTCGCCACGGCCCGCGCGCAGGAGCAGTCAGTCCTGGTCGCGTCGTGCGACTTCGAGGGCCCCTACTCCGAGGGAGACCAGCAGATCCAGTCCGGCTGCGTCAACAACTGGCAGTGGGGGCGTAAGGACATGCTCCTGCGCAGCGACGCGGAGGCCGGACGACCCGGCACGGTCCAGATGATCCGCGTGCGGGGCATCGCCTCCGGCGGCATGCAGTTCTTCTACACGAACCTGAAGCTCAAGAAGGACCGCTACTACCGCATCTCCTACTGGCTCCGGAGCGATGGGCTGGAGGGGCCTGTGCGGTGCTATGTGCGCAAGATCGGCTACCCGTGGACGGTCTACGTCGGAGGGCCCTATCAGCCGACCAACCCGGCGTGGCAGGAGTACAGCCTCACGGGCAAGTGCCCGGAGGACGTCAACGAGGATGTGGGTGTGTGCTGGGAGGGTGGCTCGTTGGGGACGATCTGGATCGACGATCTGAGGGTGGAGGAGGCCGACCGGCCGCTCCAAACCGCGTCGGCCCGGCCGGCGGACCTGCCCACTTCGGGCAACCTCCTGCCCCGTTCGTCCTTCGAGGGCCGGCGTGACCATCTGTGGTCCACGCTGTTCTTCGGCTGGAGCCGCGACGGCATCTGGGAGGGCGTGGAGGGCGACTGGGAGGACCCGCAGGCGTACCGCGCTCCGGGCGGTAAGGTGGGGCAGTCCTGCCTGGCGGTGCCCAGCGCTCGGCATGCGGGCCAGGCGGGGACGCTGAGCCTTCCCTTCAGCGTGCGTCCCGGGAGGCCCTACACGGTCTCCGCGTGGATGAAGACCGACCCGCCGGGCTTCCCCGCCAGCCTCTCACTGCAGTACTACCTGAGCGGCCGGCATCAACAGGGCCTGAAGGACGGAGGCGCCTACCCGAAGCTGACGGGCGACTGGCAACGCGTCTCCTTCACCACGACGCCGGAGCCCGACCCGGGCGCGACGGACGCCGACGCCCCCGTGCAGGTGGCTCTCCAGATCGCACCCGCCGCGACGCAGCATGGCACGGTCTACGTGGACGGGATCACCCTCGAGCCCGGGGCAACCGCGGGTGAGTACCGGCCCGCCTACCCGCTGGAGCTGTATGCCGACATCGGGCAGGACGGCGGCAACCTCGTGCAATGGGGCGACCGGATTCCCCTGAACCTCCTGGTCGCCGCCGCAGATGCCGCGCCACTCCGTGAAGCTCGGGTGGAGGTCACGGTTCGTGGCTATCCCGATGGGGTCGTGTGGAAGCGAACGCTCGACGTGCCGGTGGGGCGGGAGACGCTGCTGAACCTCGATCTCCGGCATCGCGGCCTGCTGCGGGTGGAGGTGCGCACCGCGGACGGCGCGCTGGCCGCGCCGCAGGAGATGGTCATGGCGATCGTGCCGCCCCCGCGCGCCACCGGCCTGCAGGGCATGTTCGGCGCCCACCTCGCCGTGCGTCCGGCCCTCGTGCGCTACGTGCGGCAGTTGGGGTTCACCTGGACGCGACTGCATGACTGTAGCCTGCTGACCAAGTGGTCGGCGACCGAGCGCGCACCGGGCCAGCTCCTGTGGCACGACGACGTGGTCGAGGGCGTCCGCCGGGAAGGCCTGAACATCCTGGGCCTGCCCGACCACGAGCCCGAGTGGGCGAAGGTAGAGACCGCGGGCGCCAACCCGGTGAACGTGGCGGCGTTCGAGGCCTACTGCAAGGCCCTGGCGCGTCACTATGCCGGGCGAATCGACTACTGGGAGGTCTGGAACGAGCCGTACATGCCGGGTTCGTACAGCGGCGGTGCGGAACTCTTCGGCGAGCTGCTCCAGGCGGGCTACCGCGGCCTGAAGCGCGGGAACCCGGACTGCCGGGTGCTGGGCTGGTGCGCCGACGTGAGCAACCCCGCGTGGGGCGCGAGCATCCCGGAGCAGGCCCGCGCGTGCATCGACATCTTCTCGTTCCACAACTACGCCAACAACCTGTGCGGGGGCGGCACGCTGCCCTTTGCCGCTGAGCTGCCCGACCACCGCAAGCTCTGGCCCGCCCACGTCACCGAGTGCTGGAACACCGAGGGCACCAACGGCGATGTCTGCGGCAACGGGTTCTACAGCCACATGGCCCTGGCCACACCGGAGACGAACCGGCGCGCCACCGCCTTCGCCTCGCGGGTGTGGCTGGAGCACGCCCGCGTGGGGGCCGCCAAGTACTTCGTGTACCAGATGCACAACGTGGACACCATGAGCTACTATGGCGGCTACCAGTCGCTGCTGATTCAGTACGACCGAACGCCCACCCCCGCGGCGGTCGCGGCGGCGGTCACCGCCTATGCCATCGACGGGCTCCGGTTCCGCCCCTGCGCCGACGTCGAGGGCGTCGTTCAGGCGCTCTTCGCCGGCGACCACCGCTCCTGCTGGGCGGTCTACGACGACGGCGGGGCGCCGGGGCGCATGCGCCTCAAGCTGGCGAAGTTACCGTCGGAGGACCAGGTGCTGGATGTCATGGGCAACGATCCGCGCCGTGCCGGTACGCGCGACTGGGAGATCGGCCTCACCCCGCTGTTCGTGGTCTCCGCGAAGACGGACGCGGACCAGCTCGCGGCTGCCTGCCAGGCGGCCATTGGGGGCGCCTCCGGGTAGGATGCCGTGGCGCGCGGCCGTGGGTCCACAACCTGTCTTGCATGGGAGTGTGTCTCGATGATGACCCTCCGCCGGTTACCCAGGCTCCTCATGGCCGCCGTCCTGGTGGGCGTCGGCTGCGGCGCCGGAGCTCAGCCCGCGGCCATCACGGGCCTGTATGAGGAGCTGCGCATGGCGATCGAGACGGAGGACACGAATGCGGTCCTCGGCGTCTTCGCGCCGCTGATGCAGCTCCAGGCCTCGGCACAGGCCGGCTGGCTCGGTGAGCTGAGCACGATGTTCACCCAGCGCGAGAACATCGCCGTCGAGATGCGGTTCGACGAGAACCAGGTGATCGGCCAGAAGGCCCTCATCCTCGTGACCTGGGCGTTCAGCGGCAAGACCACCGAGACCGGCGAGCCGTGGAGCCAGACCGAGCAGCGGGTCGATCTCCTCGTGCAGAAGGGCCCGCGCTGGCAGATGCTCGGCAGCGACGCGATCGATCAGGAGGCCACCAAGAGCAAGATCGTCGAGGGCCGGTTCGCCGATGCCGACACGGGCCTGGAGGCAGTCGCCCCAGGCGGTTGGAGGATGTTCGTCGAGGCCGGAGCCAAGGCGTCCGTGGCCGCGTTCTCCCCCGACCTGAACGCCACGTTGAACTGGGTGGTGGCGGACCTCCCAGGGACCTTCACTGCCGAGCAACTCGCGCGCGGCCAGCAGGACGCGCTGACCAAGCTCGCGCCGACGCTGGGCCTTGAGTTCCGCGACGTGGCGATGGCGGCCGACACGCTGGGGGGCCGATCGGCCTTTCGCGTGCGCTCCACCGTCGCCACGCAGGACGGCCTGGAGGTCTACTCCGATCTGACCTATTGCGTGGTGGGCCCGACGGTCTACGTCCTTTCGCGTTCGGCGATTCCCCCGAACACCTATCCGACCTACGAGCAGGCGATCAACCGTGCCGTGGCGGCCACCATGATCATTGAGGCTGCGGCAACACAGCTACCCCCCGAAGCGGGTCGCCTGGACGGGCAGAAGTATATCAACGACGTGTATGGCTGCCAGATCACTGCGCCCCCGGACTGGACGGTGCGCATCGGCCAGGGGCAGTTCAGGCTGCAGGTGACCATGTCCGAGCCCGGCGGCGATAGCAGCCTCACCCTGGCGATGGTCCAGCTCCCCAGACCGGACATCACCGCCGAGATGGCGGTCAAGGGCGATGACAACATCGCTTCCCAGGCCTTCGAGGGCTACAAGCTGATCCGGACCGGGGAGACCACGCTCGGCGACCTCCCTGCGTACGAGAGCCTCACCACCTTCGACTTCGGCGGCCAGAAGCGCCAGCGTCACCGCGTCTACCTCGTGGACAACGACCGCCTCTTCTTCATGTTCGCCGACGCCGCTCCCGCCGACAAGTGGAACCGCCTCGCGCCCCTCTTCGACGAGGCGTTCAAGTCGTTCAAGCTGATCGAAGCCACGCCGTGACGGCGGGCTCGAGTCTCGGGTTGGGGCCTGCGAACTGCCGTTGCGCGTTTGCGGGGCGGTGCTACGAGGTACAATAGTAGAAACACCGAGAAACGGAGGGTGCTTCGATGAAGCGTCAACTCGCACTCCTGGCAGTCGCCGGCCTGATGGGGGCGCTCGGCGCGCTCGCCATCCAGACCTGTCTGCAACCCACCCCGGCCTACGCCCAGGCCGCCCTCGGCCGACTGACTCCGCAAGCGGACGGCTCGGTCGTCATCTCGGCGAGGAGCACCACGCTCGTCCTCACGCCGGACGGCACCGTGCGGGTCACCTCGCCCGAGCGCATCGTCGTCGGCGGACCCGGCGAGGACCTGAAGATCGAGGGCTCTCGCGTCACCATTGACGCTTCGAGTGAGTTCAAGGTCGAGACCTCGGATGTGACCATCGATACAAGTGACTTCGTCCTCGAGGGCAGCCACATCGAGATCGGCGAGTACAACTCCGACATCAAGCTCGCCGACGGCAGCGACCCTATCTGCATCAACGACGACGGGGAGATCAAGAAGAGCGAGAAGGTCAAGGCCCGGTAGGCAACCACGCCTACGTGCGCTGGGTGTACTTGGGCCAGTGGCCGTTGCGCTCGACGTGGCGGCGGTGGAGTTCCTCTTCGGCGGCGGCGGGGCGGTTGGTGACGGCCCAGGCGATGCGCACGGTGGAGAGGTCCTCGTTCTCGCGGATCTTGCACCCCGCGGTATGGGGGGCCTTGCCGGCAATCAGCGCGGAGCAGATGCGCTGCCGGAGGTTCGCGGCGCGGCCGATGCACAGGGTCTCGACTTCGCGCCCGCCAATGACTCGATAGACCCCGGGCTCAGACGGCGGCAGGTCGATGTCCTCGTCATCGTCGGTGCCGTTGGCGATCTCGTCCCAGTCCCAGAAGTAGGACCAGTTGAGGATGATGGGGGGAAGCTCAATGACCTCCTGGACGAGGTCCTGCGGGAGTTTGCTGGCGTGGAAGATCGGACGCGGCAGCTTCCGCGGCGGGGCGGGACGGGGACGCGGCTCCATCTTGTGCCCCGATGTGACTTCGAACCCGAGGCGCGAGAAGATGCTGCGAGCCTTCGGCGTGGTGAAGCGGCGGCGGTCGAGGCCGAAGGTCTCGGCGAACGCTTGCACGACGGGGTAGGTGCCTCCCTCGACCGTGACCATGTGACGCGTGGACGGCTCAGGGTCCACGTCGCGCAGGGCCTCGATCACCCGCTCGCGGCTGGCGTGATGCGTGCGGCCGTTCAGCGTGAACTCGAACTCTGACTCCATTGTCGGCCCTCCCTTGTGGGACCAATGCTGCTGAGATAGGGGTGGTTCGTGCCGTTCCTGGGACCGCGCGCACCCTTGCGCGCATCGCCTGCCGTTCACCGCTCGGGCCAACTCAACAGCATTGCCTGTAAGAGCGTGGGTGAGAAGGGTGCGCGGGCGCCATGAATGGCGCCCCTACTCGATCGGGCGCGATGAATCGCGCCCCTACATCACAAACGACCGTAGATCGCCGTCATGTAGGGGCACGATTCATCGTGCCCCAGTGTAGGGGCGTGATTCATCACGCCCAATGCCGTCCTTCTCATACACCCTCTAAGAGCGTGGGTGAGAAGGGTGCGCGGGCGCCATGAATGGCGCCCCTACTCGATCGGGCGCGATGAATCGCGCCCCTACATCACAAACGACCGTAGATCGCCGTCATGTAGGGGCACGATTCATCGTGCCCCAGTGTAGGGGCGTGATTCATCACGCCCAATGCCGTCCTTCTCATACACCCTCTAAGACGCCTGCCGTTACCTGACTATCAGCGTGGCCGTGGCGGATTTCCCGACGACGGGCAGCCTGGCCTCGAATCGCCACTCGCCGGGGGCGGCGTTGATCGCGAGGGGCGCGCGGAAGTTGAGGGTGCCCGCGACTGCGAAGCCGCCGCCGTAACGTTCGCGGACGACGCCGGTCGGGTCGGTCACCGTCACCTCCACCAGGTGCAGGCCGCGCGCAGGCTTGCCTTGCGCGTTGCGGACCACGATCCCGTAAGCCAACCCCTCGCCGGGCTTCGCCTTGTCGCGCTTCAGTTGCAGGCCGATCCCAGCGGGCCGCTCGGGGTAGAGGCCGAGCAGGGCCGAGTGGCGCGCGGCGAGGGTGAGTTCCGGGGACATGACCCAATTCGGTCGTATCGAATTGCGATCGTGTCCCCGCAATTCCCCGTCCTCGATCGGCTTCATCTCGCGGAGGTCACACACGAAGCCGGGGCGCTCAGAGAGGCCAGGCAGCGCCAGGCTTGCGGTGCGCTCACGGGAGTCGTGGTTGGTGACGACGAGCAGCGTGGTGTTCTCGCCGGAGCGCACGCCGACCTCGATCTCCGCGGTGTCGTCGTCGGTCACGACCGTCGGCAGGATCGGTTGCGCGCCGGTCACGCTGCCCTCGAAGAGCGTGCGGATCAGCTTGTGCCACTGGGCGAACCGCACGGGGGCGGCGATCTCTGGGCTTTGCGGATCGGCACCCTCGACGGTCTCCTTCACGAGGGCTTCGACATCTGCGTCCAGGCGGAGGATCGCGCCCTCTCCGAGGCGGTGCAGACGAACGGGCACGCCGGGCCCGGGGGTAGTCACGGCCTGCGCAGTGGCGGGGTCCAAGGCCCAGGCGAGCGGCGCGCCGGTCTCGTCGGTGGCGGGCAGCGAGCCATCCGCCAGCAGCAATCCCCCGCCTTCGACGAAGGAGAGGATCGCCTCGAAGGTCTTGCGCGCGAGCAGCTCCGTGCGCAGCAGCACGAGCGCGCGGCACGTCTGCGGGATGCCGGCTTCGAGGAGGACCTCCTCGTGGAGGAGGTCGGTGTCGCCGAAGGCGCTGTTCAGCAGCGCGAAGGCGTAGTGCGGCACGGCGTAGCCGTTGCGGATTCGTGCCTGGGTCATCGGGTAGAGCAGGGCGACGGGCGCGGGCGGGCGCGGGAGCTTGTTGAGCAGCGGGCCGAGGCGGCGGATGCGCGGCAGTTCGGACGCGAGGTATTCCCAACGCTCGGGGCGGGACTGCACGCCCGTGCCGAAGGCCTGGTTGATGAAGGAGTTCAGGTAGCTCACGCCCTGGCCGACGGCGGTGTAGGCGCACTCGGCCGACGCCTCGGGCGGGTTGATCTGGAAGGGGTAGTTGCGGTCATCCAGCTCCACGTAGAAGCCGAAGGGCCGATGCAGGTGCTGCGCAATGCAGCGCTGGAAGGCGTGGCAGTAGTTGGCCTGCACCATGCGGAGCTTCTGCGAGGTCGGGTAGAAGTAGGGATACACGTCGAAGTCGATCCGGTCCGCGTACCGTGACCACTTCAGCGCATCCTCCTGCCCGCTGAAGGACCGACCATAGCCCAAGCCCGGCGACATGTAGGTGAGCAGGAGGTCCCACCGGCGGTCCTGCTCGTGCTTGATCTCCCACCCCTGCCGGTACTCCTCAGCGACCTGGTCGCCGATGAACTGCGTGAGATGTAGGCGCGCGAGGGGGTCGTCGCCGATCTCCTTGAGGGGGCGCAGCTCGCCGCCGTAGCGTTCGGCGAAGGCGCGCTTCTCATCGTCGCTGAAGGTGAGCGATGACTCGGAGACGGTGGGCTCGTCGATGACCTTCACGCTGAGGAGGCGCGGGTTCGCGTCGGCCACGTCGAGGTACGGCTGGACGTGGGCGCGGGTCGCCGCCCTCGAGTCGGGCGAGAAGGGGCTCGGGTCACCCTTGCCCTCCTGCTCCAGGCGCGTGTAGTGCGTGTACTCCAGGATGCTCGCCATGCCGCGACTGAAGGCATAGCCCTCGGCATAGGCGTCGATCTGCGAGGCGAGGTTGGTGACATGCGCCGGCGCGAAGCGGGTCGCCCCGCCGTACGCGATGGTGTTGAAGCCGGCGCGCCAGAGGTCATCGGCGCGCGCCCGGACGCCGGCCTCGTCGAGCTGATGCCCCCCGCCGTTGCTGCCCAGAATGGAGATCAGCGGGAAGAACCGCTCGCGGTCGAGGTTGTCCACGACCCAGCATTGGGTTGCATCCGTCGCCACCGGCTCGGCCCCGGGCTTGCCGAGGGCGAACTCCAGCCAGTACGGCCCACTCTCGAGGTTCGGGAGGACGCCGGCGAGGTGCACCTGCGCCGCGGCAGGCGCGGAGCCGATCTCCCAGACGGGAGTCGAGCGCGCGAAGGACTGTGTTGAAGAAGGGCTCTGTCGAGGAAGCACCCCTCTCCTCCCCGCCCCACGTAGCTCGTAGGTCGGGATTCCAATCCCGACACTGCCTTTGTCAACACGATCGAGGTCCTCCCCCTGCCGCAGACACGCGGACACCATCAGGCCATCGAGAGGCGGCACGTCCACCTGGGCGGCGGGGAATGCGATGGTGAGACCCACCGAGTACGTGTCCCCGGCCTTCACCTCGGCGCCGGCGAAGGGGCACTCCAGCTCGATTCGGTATTCGGCGCTTCCGTACTTGCGGAGGTCGCGGATCCACGCGCGCAGGCCGGGCTGCTGCCACTCGATGCGCACGGGGCCCTCGGGGGTCTCCAGCGTGAGGTCCAGGCCGTGCACGTCGGCGAGGCCGTCGCGGTTGGCGTCCTCGTCGGCGGGTAGGACACCCTCCCGCTCCATTGGCGCCAACTCACGCCGCCCGGGGCCGCGTGTAGGGGCGCGATTCATCGCGCCCGGCCGTGTAGGGGCGCCATTCATGGCGCCCGAGAGCCCTACGTTAGCGCCAGTGCCCTCCCGTTCGCCCTCATCGCAGCGCAGGCGGAACGGTGTGCCGGCCCACTGGCTCACGGGGAGCGTGAGCAGCAGCGGCATGCGCTGGAGGCGCACGTCGCGGAGGAACTCGTACTGGTACGTGCAGTTCACGATACCACCCGGGCGCGCAGTGAGCCTCCGATTCACCTTCGCGATTCGGTTGTCGGCGTCGAACACGTTGCCGTCGGTGCGCGTGGCGCGGATGAGGGCGTCGGTGGTGAAGACCGGCAGCAGGCCCTCGGAGGTCTGGGTCTCGTTCAGCACTTCGCCGCCGCTGAAGCTATGGTAGACCTCGTCGCTACCCGGCTTGTACGCCCAGACGTCGGCCATCGTGGGCAAGCCGATGGTCCACGAGCCATCGGGGGCCGACACCGTCGCGCCGACACCCGAGGCCGCCGCGCGCGGCAGGCCCGGCATCGAGAGTTCAGCCCCCACTTGCACAGGCCAGCCCGGAGCGAACGCACAGCGTCCGTGCTGGGCATAGCCGGCGAGCGTGATCGGGCTGAGCACCTGCGTACGGAAGCGACGTTCGGCGAGCGGCCTGCCTCGCCCATCCACCACGGTGGCGGATATATCGACCGGGCGTTGCGGCCCGCGCGGAGGCTGCAAGGTGAACTTGCGCGAGACGGTTGCCAGACCGTCCACAGTGACCGCCTCTCCCTCGGCGGGTGTCGGCGCCAACTTGGGCCGGCCCGGGCCCTGCGTAGGGGCGCGATTCATCGCGCCCGACCGTGTAGGGGCGCGATTCAGATTGTGTTGAAGAAGGGCTCTATCGAGGAAGGACGCCTCCCCTACGCGCCCCACGTATCTCGTAGGTCGGGATGCCAATCCCGACC
This sequence comes from Armatimonadota bacterium, assembly GCA_016869045.1. Lineage (GTDB taxonomy): Bacteria > Armatimonadota > Zipacnadia > Zipacnadales > VGFC01 > VGFC01. Next base: position 20,445 of record VGFC01000013.1, on the reverse strand, counting down.
CCGCCTTTCTCAACGCAATCTCCATCGCGCCCGACCGTGTAGGGGCGCCATTCAGATTGTGTTGAGAAAGGGCCCCGTCAAAGGAAGAACCCTCTCCTACGCGCCCCACGTATCTCGTAGGTCGGGATGCCAATCCCGACCCCGCCTTCTTCAACACAATCTCCATCGCGCCCGAGAGCCCCAAGCTAGCGCCAAGCCCCTCGGCGGGAGTGGCAGACTCCCCTGAGGCCCATCTGACCGCGACACGCTGGGGCTTCGCGGAGCGCAGTTCGAGTCTGCACTCGACCTCGGTCGGGCCGATGACCGTGCGGGGCGGAGGGGTGACGGTGGCCACGCGCACGGGAGGGTCTGCCTTCACCAGCCAGAGCAGGAGCTGCTGCAGGAGGGCGTCGCAGCAGTCGTCAGTGTAGAACCACCGGTCGCGAGATGTGGAGACCTGCGGCCAAGTGGCGAGGAGGGCCGTGCGACCCACGCCGACCTGCCCGAGCACGAGCAGGGGGCGATCGCCGGAGAGCAGCGCGACTTCGGCGCCGGGCTTGGGCACAACCGTCGCGACGGCGCCCACGCGTCCGAGTCGGTCCGGGTCGAGCCCGGTCACGGCGGAATGGTCGGGGCTCGGTATGCTGACCGGGCCTCCGCTCTGGTCCTTGGCCTCTGGCTCGAAGCTGACGGGAAGGATGGCGGCGATGGGAGCTTTGAGGTCCCTCGAGTGGGAGAGCGTGTTCGGGCCGGCCAGGAACAGCAGCCCGGCGCCCGAGGCGACGGCGTCGGCGATCCACGTGGACTGCTGCCAGGTCAGGACGTACGGGTCCACATCCAGCATCACGATCAGGTCGTGGGCGAGTACATCGTCGCGGGTGCGCGGGAAGTCGAAGAAAGGGAAGTGGAGCCCACGGAAGAGCTGCGTGTCGATGCGCGGCGGTCGATCACCCAATAGCGTGTGCGAAGAGGGGGGTGGAGATGCTGGGACTGTCCCAGTTTTCGGCAGCCTCACCGCCGAAAGCGGGACTGTCCCCTGTTGGCGGTGGCCTTCCCGCACGCGCTCTAGGGCGCTCCCGGCGAACCGCGCTGCCTCCTCCAGCGGGAAGAACCCCTCGGCCGAGTGCTTCAGGTAGAGCACGTCGAGGCGCTCATCGGTCGGGCGCGCCGTCGCCCGGGGCGTGTACTGCTCCTCGGCGGGCGAGCGCAGGGTGAGCTTCACGTCGTCGAGGCGCAGCTCGAACTCCGCGTTCTCGGCATCGATGTCATCCAGCCGGAACGTGATCTCCCTTACCGAGCCGAAGAGCGAGTTGTAGATGTTGCGCACGTTGGGCCCGGAGCGGGTGTTCAGCGTCACCGACTGCCACTCGCCGACCGGGAGGGGCCGGCCGGTCGAGACATCGTAGTCGGTGAACTCGGTGTCCGAGTAGCGCAGCCTGACCTTGAAGCCGGCGGCATCGTCGAGGTGGTAGGCCGAGAGGCGGTAGGCAAAGGAGACCGAGGTGATGAGCTGGCGCGGGATGGGCTGAGGCAAGAAGTAGGTAATAAACGCGGGTTCGGAGGCCTGCGGATTCGTCCACCGAATCTGCGCCGCCAAGACGTTGGAGCCCCGGGCTTCGTCCCGGACGACGGCCAGGCCCTTCTGCCCCTGCCCGCCGCGGTAGTACTCCCCCGACATGCTAGATTGCCAGCGGTCGAGGGAGCCGGTCTCGAAGTCCGCGATCACCCGGTCAAACAGGGGCTCAGCGTCCGGCTGGGCCCCTGCAGAGAAGGCGTTGATCGTCACTAGACCGGCTAGGAGAACCATGCGAACCACCCCCGAAGGGAGTGGTTCGCCATTCGCGCCTACAGGCCTCGCGGCAGGCCCGCTAGCTCTGTTCGTAGGGGTTCCAGAAGACGCTGGCCTGGATCGAGCTTGGGTTCTGGAACTTCACGTGCCCATCCCCGAAGCCGACATTGTACCCGCCGTTGTGCCGTTGCGCATACTGGTTGTTCAGCGAGGGGTCGGTGATCCCCAGATTCCCGTCCACCGCAGCCTGGCCGTGCTGGCTGGGCACGCCGCCGGGACAGAAGTCGATGATGGTGACCTTCTTGACGGGGTCCCACAACGAGCCCACGGACTCGGCGCTCAACCGCGAGTTCATACCGTAGCCCGGGATGATCGTCTTGATCTCGGGGCAGATGAGGATGTCCCAGTTCCGCATGTACTGGTAGATACCGTCATACCACTGGTACCCGACAAGAGTCGGTGTGGTCACATAGTGCCCCGTGCCCGGGCCCTGCACGATCGGGAGGGTCTCATCGTAGTCCTGGCTGTACATCATGATCGCTTTGAGGATCTGGCTCTCATTGGAGAGACAGGCGGTCGCCCGACCCTTGGCACGCGCCCGCGAGAACACGGGGAACAGGATGGAAGCCAGGATCGAGATGATGGCGATGACCACCAGCAACTCGATGAGGGTGAACCCGCGACCCGTCCCGATACGCATGGCAATTGCCTCCTGCGAAGCCCTGAGCATCCAACCGACGACGACAAGACTGCAGCGCAGCCTCTGGGTAGTCCGCGCTCGTCGTCTACGAACGTTCCGGCCGTGGCTTAGGTCCCTGTCTCCAGTCTGCCCACCCCGGAATGTGACCAAACATACACTCGCGGCAAGGCCATTGTCAATGACGGGAATCGTGGTCGCGACAACCTCCACGAACCAGCACCTCAACCCGGACGCGCACGACTGTCGGTCCGCAGGCGGGGGCGCGAAGATTGAAATCTAAAGATGTGACCCCACCTCTTGACATGCCTCTTGACACAGGCAGACGGAATGGCTATAATCCCGACCAACTTGATCGACTAGGTGCGACGATGTTGCTGTCACAGAAGTGCCAGTACGCCTTGCGTGCGAGCTTCCATCTGGCGAAGTGCTACGGTCAGGGCCCGGTGAGGATCGCGGACGTGGCCGAGGCCCAGGCCATCCCGAAGCGCTTCCTGGAAGTCATCCTGGGCCAGCTGAAGCAGGGAGGCTTCGTGGCTTCGCACCGGGGCAACGAGGGAGGCTATGTGCTCGACCGAGACCCGAGCGGCCTCACCGTCGGCGAGATCATTCGTTTCGTCGAGGGGCCAATCGGGCCGGTCGGCTGTATGGCCGGCGACGCCAAGGAGAACTGCCCCCTCCGCGGCCGGTGTGTGTTCATGCCGATGTGGGAGCAGGTCCGAGACCAGGTGGAAGAGGTGTACGACAACACCACACTGCAGGACCTGGTAGAGAAGGAGCGGGCACAGGAGCGGCAGTTCGCACCTGACTACGCGATCTGAGAGGACTGGACGGTCGGGCTTCTTTTTCGACCCAAGTCGACTAATTCAATCGATATGCTGACAACACACGGGGCGCGGGAAGGCGCCCGGTGCAGGGAGGCAAGGACCATGCCGGTGACAGCAACGCAGGTGGATGTGCGAGAGCTGGTTGACGGACTGAACTTCGCGGAGAAGGTGGACCGGGCGCTGGGGCTGATCCGGGAGGCGTACGAGGAGTTCGGCGACCGCCTGGTGGTCGCGAACAGCCTCGGAAAGGACTCGTGCGTGGTGTGGGACCTGGCGAAGCGGGTCAGCGCGAGCATCCGTGGGTTCATCATCACCACGCGATTCAAGCCGCCGGAGACGAAACGGTTCATGGTGGAGACGGTTGAGCGGTACCCGGAGCTGCGGGTCTTCTCCAACGAGGCCGAGATCCCGGAGCGGCTGTATGAGACGGACCCGGACGAGTGCTGTGAGGTCCTGAAGGTCGAGCCGACGCGGCAGGCGATTGCCGAGATGAACGTCGCCTGCTGGGTCACCGGCTTGCGCTGCACGGAGGGGCGCACGCGGACCGACTTCCAGGAGATCGAGGAACGCGACGTAGGCCTCCTGAAGCTGAACCCGGTGTTGGTGTGGCACGAGCGGGAGATCTGGCAGTACTTGGCGCTGTACGAAGTTCCCGTGAACCCACTCTACAAGCTGGGCTACCGGTCACTCGGCTGCTGGCCCTGCACGCACATCACCGCCGACCCCGACGAGCGCGCCGGACGGTGGATCGGCACCAGCAAGTGCGGCGGCGAGTGCGGCATCCACACGCGGCCGTTGCAGGCCGACTACCAGATCTGACGGCAGGTGACGGGTGACAGGTCACAGGTGACAGGGAACGGCAACGATCAACGGTAGGGAGCACGACAATGGCAACGGAGCAAGAGCTGGGAGTGCGCGAAGTGGACCTGACGGGCGAGGTCTGCCCGATGACGTTCGTCAAGGCGAAGCTGCACCTGGACGCGATCGCGGTTGGTGACGCGCTGACGCTGACGCTGAAGGCCGGGGAGCAGATTCGTAACGTCCCGCGAAGCCTCCGGGACGAAGGACATCGAATCGAGGCCGTGCGCCGAGAGGGCGACCGCTACCACCTGCTGGTGCGCAAGGGGGAGTGAGGGTCGCCATGAGCTACGTCACCGGGCTGAAGTGCCGCGAGGCGGATTGCCATGAGGAGTACCCGAACCAGCCGATCCACATCTGCGAGTACTGCTTCGGGAAGCTCGAGGTCGCTTACGACTACGAGGCCATCGGCGGCGCCCTCTCGCGGAAGCTGATCGAGCGTCGTGCGCCCAACATGTGGCGCTACCGGGAGCTGCTGCCCCTGGATGAGGAGCCGACCGTCGGGTGTGACGTCGGCTTCACGCCGCTCCTGCGCGCGCGGAACCTGGAGCGGGCCCTCGGGCACAGCGAAGTGTACGTGAAGAACGATGCGGTGAACTACCCAACCCTCTCCTTCAAGGACCGGGTGGTGTCGGTGGCGCTGTCGAAGGCCAGGGAGTTCGGTTTCGACACGGTGGCCTGCGCCACCACGGGCAACCTCGGCAACAGCGTGGCTGCGCAGGCCGTGCAGGCGGGGCTGCGCTGCTTCATCTTCATGCCCGCCGACCTGGAGGCGGGCAAGATCGTGGGAACCTCGATCTACGGGGTGAACGTCGTTGGCATCTCCGGCAACTACGACGCGGTGAACCGCTTCTGCACCGAGGTCGCAGACCGCTACCCGTGGGCCTTCGTGAACATCAACCTCCGACCTTACTACGCGGAGGGCTCAAAGGCCTTCGGCTTCGAGATCGTCGAGCAGCTTGGCTGGCGGGCGCCGCAGCACGTGGTCGCGCCCATGGCCGGGGGCTCGCTCATCACCAAGATCGACAAGGCCATCCGGGAGCTGGCGCGGGTGGGCCTCATCGGCGAGGCACACACAAGGGTCCACGGCGCACAGGCTACCGGCTGCAGCCCGATCACCGCGGCCGTGAAGGCCGGGGAGGAGCTGTTCACCCCCCAGCGTCCCGACACCATCGCACGCTCGATCGCGATCGGGAACCCGGCGGACGGCTTCTATGCGATCGACACGATCCGCCACTCGGGCGGCTGGGCCGAGGATGTGACCGACGAGGAACTGGTGGAGGGCATCCGCTTGTTGGCCGAGACGGAGGGCATCTTCACAGAGACCGCCGGCGGTGTGACGGTAGGGGTGACGAAGAAGCTGATCGAGCAGGGGCACATCCCCGCCGACGAGTCGGTCGTCATCAGCATCACCGGCAACGGCCTGAAGACCCAGGAGGCGGTCGTCGATCACCTGCGCGAGCGCCCAATCATCGAGGCCGAGGCCGACGCATTCGACGAGCTGCTGGAAGCGCTGTGTGCGCTGGTGGGCGCATGACAGCCTGGCCTGAAGCTCGAACGGCGACAGGCTGGTGCTCTGCCAACCGTCAACCTTGGGGCGTGCGCCGCGAGGGCGAAATCAGGGACACTCACCCATTCCCGCCGGGCAAGTGATGGGGAGAGGGTGTGCGCGGGAATGGGCTGACAGTCCCTGATTTCCCTTCACCCCACGATCCACGGGTGACAGGGCACCAAGCGGCCCTCCGGGCCGACGCGCTTTGCGTGCACGGAAGACGACACGACAGTGCGCGCAAGGGTGCGCGCGGTCCCAGGCACGGCAACGACGCGTATACTCTCCTATGACCGCAATAGGAAGCCTGTCCGCCGGGTCTGAGGATGGGCTCTACAGAGCCTTGCAGAAACACGGAAACAGTGGGGCGGGCATTCTTGCCCGCCAGCGGGGCGTGGCGGGCAGGAATGCCCGCCCCACTGTTTCCGTACCTACGAAAGGCCCAGTAAGAGGGTGTATGAGAAGCATGGCATAGGGCGTGATGAATCACGCCCCTACATGGGTGGGCGTGATGAATCACGCCCCTACATGGGTGGGCGCGATGAATCGCGCCCCTACATGGGTGGGCGCGATGAATCAACGGTCCGCCTTTCGTGGGGGATTCGGTGCGTCATTGCTCTGAGTCTTCCCCAACGGCGGACCGTTTCATGTTAACCCCTACATGGGTGGGCGCGATGAATCGCGCCCCTACACGGGAACGGCTCGGACGAGGATCGCGGACTCCTGTCCGGGAGACGGAGACCCTACACGGGAACGGCTCGGACGAGGATCGCGGACTCCTGTCCGGGAGACGGAGACCCCACACGGGAACGGCTCGGACGAGGATTGCGGATTCCTATCCAGGAAACGGAGACCCCACACGGGAACGGCTCGGACGAGGATTGCGGATTCCTGTCCGGGAGACGGGGGCCCCACACGGGAACGGCTCGGACGAGGATTGCGGATTCCTATCCAGGAAACGGAGACCTCAATGGCGATTACTGTGAAGACCGGAACGGCGCTCGCGCGGCTGCTCGACGGGCGCCGCGTCGTCGAGACCCAGGGCGCGACGATCGGTGAAGTGCTGGACAGCCTGGGCCTGCGCGAGCGGCTGTGCGATGGGACGGGCCAGGTCCGACGGCACTTCAACATCCACATCAACGGCGGCGAGGATGTCCGCCTGCTGGGCGGCCTGGACACGCCGGTGAGCGACGGCGATGAGGTGGCGGTCCTGTCGGCGATTGCCGGGGGAGGGACGGTGGCCCGCAAGGTGTGGCTCACCTTCCCCCACGACCTCGTCGAGCGACCGCTGATCTGGGAGGTCGGGCGCAAGTTCGAGGTGGTCACCAACATCCGCCAGGCCAGCGTCTCGAAGGAGGTCGGCATCGTCGGGCTGGAGCTGTCGGGCGAGGAGGACGAGGTGCGACAGGCCATCGCCTTCCTGACGGAGGCGGGCGTGTCGGTCGAACCCGTGGAACTGGGAGTGGTGGAATAGCGATGCCGGGCTTCGACTTCACCACCGAGCAGATCGAGCGCTACTCGCGCCACATTCTCCTGAAGGAGGTGGGTGTCGAGGGGCAGCGGCGGCTGTTGAACTCCAGCGCGCTCGTGGTCGGCGCCGGGGGTCTGGGCTCACCGATCATCCAGTACCTGGCGGCGGCGGGCGTGGGACGCATCGGCATCGCCGACGGTGACGTGGTCGAGTTGTCCAATCTCCAGCGGCAGATCGTGCACGGGACGGCAGACGTCGGCCGGTCGAAGGCCGTGAGCGCCGCCGAGTTCGTGGGGGGGCTGAACCCCGACTGCCGGGTGGACATTATCGCCGAGCGGCTGACGGCGGCGAACACCCGCGAGGCCGTCGCGCAGTACGATGTGGTGCTCGACGGCTCGGACAACTTCCCGACGCGCTTCCTGGTAGCCGATGCGTGCTGGCTGGAGGGCGTGCCGCTGGTCTCGGGCGCGGTGCTGCGCTTCGAGGGGCAGCTGCTGACGGTGCTGCCGGGCGGGGCGAGCCCGTGTTACCGCTGCTACGTTCCGGAGCCACCGCCGCCGGGTGTGATCCCCAGCTGCCGCGAGGCGGGGATTCTCGGAGCGGTTGTGGGTGTCATCGGAACGCTGCAGGCCGTCGAGGCGCTGAACTTGCTGCTGGGTTTCGAGGTCTCGTTGGCGGATCGGCTGCTAATCTATGAGGCGCTCGACTGCACCTTCACCAAAGCGAAGCGCGGCCGCGATCCGGAGTGCGCTCTCTGTGGCCCGGACCGGACGATCACCGACCTCGTGGAGTATGAGGTGAGCTGCGAGACGGACGCGGAGGGGGCCGCCGAGTGGCTCTCCGAGTGACGCGCGCCGTGCTGGACGAGATCGCGCTGCACGCACGCGCAAGCGCCCCGCACGAGTGCTGCGGCGTACTTCTGGGGGCGCCTGGGGATCCGACGACCGTGACCGGTCTCTTGCGTGCACGGAACGCCGAGAAGCGAAGTCCGACGGAACGCTACGCCGTCGATCACGGGACACAGCTCGCTGCGTTGGAGCTGGAGATCGCGGGGGAGTCGGAGACCGCCGGGTATTACCACTCGCACCCCCGAGGCGGGTCGGAGCCGTCGCCCACCGACGAGCAGGAAGCAGTCGAGGACACGGTGTATGTCATCTGCGGCCTGGCTCAGGCCGAGCCGACGTTCGCTGCCTGGCGGTCGGGCCGGAACGGCCTGACGCCGGAACCGATGGAAATCGTGGAGTGAGGGAACGCCGTCATGTCTGTCGATCGCTACATTGAGGACACCAAGGGCACCGCCGTCGTGGAGGCGGACGTCGAGGGGAAGAGCGGCGAGCTGGACTTTCCCACGCTGAAGAGCGGTGGGATCATCAAGCAGCGGCAGAAAGACCTGTTCACGATCCGGCTGAAGTGCCCGGGTGGGCGCGTGCCGCTGAAGCGGCTGGCGAAGATCGCGGAGGTGGCGGAGAGGTACGGGCGCGACTACGTGCACCTGTCCGTGCGCCAGTCGGTCGAGATTCCCTACGTGAGCTTCCGCGACATCGGCAAGGTGCAGCAGGAGCTGGCCGAAGCCGGTCAGGAGATTGCCTCGTGCGGGGCGCGTGTGCGCGTGCCAACCGCCTGCGGAGGGTGCGAGTACAACCCGAACGGCCTGACGGATACGCAGCGGATGGCGCAGGAAGTCACGGAGCGCTTCTTCGGCAAGTGGTCGCTGGCGCACAAGTTCAAGATCTCGTTCTCGGGCTGCCCCAGCGACTGCGTGCGCACCAGCAGCGCCGATCTGGGGTTCCAGGGGGCGGTGCGGCCGGCGTGGGATCAGGCGAAGTGCATCGGCTGTCGCATCTGCGCCGAGGCCTGCCGAGAGGGGGCAATCGAGAGCGACCCCGAGACGGGCGAGCCCGTCTACCACCCCGACAAGTGCCTGTACTGCGGCGACTGCATTCGTAGTTGCCCGACGGAGGCGTGGGAAGCGGAGGAGACCGGCTGGATCGTGCGCGTGGGCGGCAAGCACGGGCGGCACCCGATCACTGCGCAGCGCATTGCGGAGTTCCTTCCCGACGAGAAGGTGCACGAGGTCATTGAGGCGGTGCTGTCGTGGTATCAGCGAGCCGCCGCCGGCAAGGGCCGAACGCGGATGGGGGAGCTACTCCTTGAGGACGCCACCTGGCGGGAGTTCCTGACGACGCTGCGACCCGTTCTGGGCGACCACGCTCTCGCGGACCCACCCCCTCCGTGGCGCAACGACATCCACTTCGCGCGAACCGAGACGTGACGCGGGACGACCTCGGCCGCTGCCGTCGCGTCCCCTACGAGCCTATCCCAAGACGCCACCGCCAACAAGGGACAGTCCTCATTTCCTGCCAACGACAGGCAGGAAATGGGACAGTCCCAACGGCCACCACGAGTCTGGGGACAGGCTCTACTTCGCCGCGACGGCCTCTAGCGGCATCAGGTCGGTCAGCTTCGTGCGCTGGAGATAGCGCATGACCTCCTGGTCCACGGAGGACAGCAGGTCGCCCATGATGCACTTGGTGTGGTCCTCGCACACCGGTTGCTCGAAGAGGCAGTTGCCGAAGTGCGCGGGCCCGTCGATGGCCTCGTACACGTCCAACAGGGAGACCTCTGCCGCCGACCGAGCAAGACGGAACCCCCCCTTGGGGCCCCGGGTGGAGGACACGAAGCCCTGCTTCCCCAATCGCTGCAGGACCTTGGACAGGTGGGCCTCCGACACGCTGAGCGTGGAGGCCATGTCATTGCAGGACAACGAGTGCCGACCGTTCTGAGCCAAGAGCGCCATGGCATGCAAAGCGAGGGATGTGGCTTCGGATACCCGCAGAGCAGTTCTCATCGCGCTGCCTCTCGCGTTGGATTTGGCATTATGGTACCAAATCTGGGAGGCCAGATCAATCCCCCATTTGGGGGATTTTCACGGAGGGGCGGCGCACGCTACTGAGTGGTAACCCCCATGCTATCCGGGCCTTCTACGCAAGGTGACGCCTACGGAAACGGACGGGCGGCAAGGGTGTTCGTAGAGAGGGTGCATGAGAAGCACGACATGGGGCGTGATGAATCACGCCCCTACACGCGGGCACGATGAATCGTGCCCCTACATGACGGCAGTCTGCGGTCGTTTGTGGCGTAGGGGCGCGATTCATCGCGCCCGCCCACGCTTCCCATGCACGCTCGTAGAGAACGTGCCTGGACGGGTCACGTCGCAGAGAGGATTCCGGGGGAGGGCACTGAACCATGTGGGCGCGAATCCGACGGCCGGGGTTTCGGCCGTCAGCGAAGGCGGTGAGCATGTTGGCGCGCATTGTGCGGTTGGTGGGGCTTGCCCTTCTTCTTGCATCCGGGACGCTGCTTGTTGGATCGCCGGGGCACGCGGGGCCCAACTGGCTGCTGGCGGCCGATGCGCGCGAGCCGTGGCGGGCGGCCCTCGACCGAGCCCCGGCCGCGCGCGAGCCGATCATGGCCTTCGTGTGCCTTGAGAACCAGCAACTCACGCTCCTGATGGAGCAGCACACCTTCGGCCACATCGAGGTGGACAAGGCCTTGCGCGACTTCCTCTGTGTGCGCGTCGATGCGCTCGCCGCGGCAAACCAACCGTTCCTCGACGCCTACGGCGCAGGCCGCAAGGAGGTGGGCTTCCAGGTTGAGCCGGGCCACGAGGACTTCAAGGTCGAGGGCCAGGGCCGCGGTCAGGCATACCCCATCACGCTGTTCATCAACCCCGACGGCGAGTTGGAGCACATGGTGTACGGGTACGCGAAGCCGGAGGTTTTCCTGCAGGTGCTCCAACAGGTCCAGGCGATCATGGGCGTCCATGAGAAGCTGCGCGGGAACGCGAACGATGCGCGCGCCCTGGCCGAGCTCGGGGGGCTGTACGTGGAGCTGCAGCGCTACGCGGCCGGTCGGGAGACACTGACGAAGGCTCTCGACCTGGACAAGAACAACGCCCTCGGGATCGGTGAGACGGCGTGGCTTGACCTGGGCATCGCCCACCTGGCCGACGGACAGGCGCAACAGGCCGTCGAGGCCATCTCCAAGCACATCGGCGCGTACCCCGAGAGCAAGCTGCGGTGCAAAGCGCAGTTCCTGTTGGGGGGTGCGTTGCTGGCCTCGGTGGAGCCGGACCGCCTGGCCAAGGAGGCGCTGACGGCGCAGGGCAAGGCGGCAGAGGCAGCCGCGGCAGCCAAACGCCTACTGGACGGGCAACGGCAGGCGGAGGAGGCGTGGGCATGGTTCGAGGGGGCGAAGGGGAAGGTGCCGTGCGAGGACACGGAATGGGCCGGCTACTCCCTGGGCGCCCTCCGGGAATTGCGGGCCGAGATCGCGTACGGCCCGGTCGCCGACGAGGTCGAAGCGCTCCTGAAGGAGGGGAAGCCCGATGCGGCCGCGGAGCGGCTGCGCGCGTTCGCGCAGCACCAGGACGCCCAGGGTCACAAGGACTTCGAGGGCACGGACCGCGGCTGCCAGGCGCTCTACTACGCGGGCCAGGTCCTCATGAAGGCCGGCAAGCGCGCGGAGGCTGTGGCGCAATGGAGGAAGCTGGCTGACCCCGACCCCAAGGCCAATCCCTGCGCCGCAAGCGTCTGGCATGACCGGGCGGTCCTGGAGGGAGCCGCGGAGGAGGCCTGGGGCGCCTTCACGAAGGAAGTGGACCGGCTGGTCCGCGACAAGAAGACGGACGAAGCCGTGGAGACCCTGCGCGCGTTCGCCAAGCAGTACCCGGGCACGGAGCGCGCGGGTGAGGCGCTGTTCCATGCGGGGGAGATCCTGCTCAAGGCGGGCAATCGCGCGGAGGCCCTGCGCGAGTGGCGGAGGCTCGCCGATAAGGACCCGGTGACGAACCTCTACCTGGGAACCGCCTGGTTTGACCGGGCCACCGAGGCGGTCAAAGCCAACGAGGTGCCGTAGGGCGCCGTGACTACCGGCACTGAAGCAGGCGGAAGCCCGTCGCCTCATCGGGGACGCGCGTGGCGTCGAGGCCGACGAGTTCGAGCAGGATGACCTCCAGGACCTGCCACGCGACGATCCCCTCGCGGATGCAGCCGCTGAGTGTGCGATCGCCCCGCCCGAAAGCGGCGTGCATGTGCAGGACCGGACGCCCCGCCTCGTCCGGGAAGAGGGTGCCGACCGCCACTACCTCGTGTGCGCCCGACAGGACGCCGACCATCGGTACGACCGGCGTCGCCGCTCCGTCCCGAGGGCCGACGACGAATCGACTTCCCTCCTCCGCGCCGCCCACCATGATCGCCAGCCCACACTGGACGCCCTTCTCCAGAGCCAGGCGCTCCAGTGACTCCGGCATCGGCTCTCCGTGTTCCAGCCGAACTGCGAACACCCGACCGACCGTGCCCTCGCTGTATTGCATGGGCGGGCTCCGTATGTGGAGGACAGGCAGGATTGTTGTTTGTCAAAGGCGCGTATCGGTCGAATTGCCACAGTATCGTAACGGTATAACATGCAGGTGAATTGGGACTCGGCGTCGAACTCTCTCCGTGAGCTGGCCACTCAGGGAGGGATTCTCATGCGTTCACCGTTGACGCCGGAGCAGCGCGTGGCTATTCTGGACCGCCATCGAGCCGGCGAGTCGTTGGCCGCGATCGCGGCAGACCTGGGCATTCACTATGAGACGGCCCGCAAGTGGTGGCGCGAGGGGCGGGCGAAGGGCCGCCAGGCCCTGGCCGACCGCCCCCGGAAGCCGATCGGTCTGTGGCATCGGACTCCGTCGGAGGTGATCGAGGTGGTGCGACGGTTGCGGCAACAGCACCCGCAGTGGGGCCTGCCGTATTTGCGCCAGCACGTCTTGGCCGATCCGAAGCTGACCCCCGAACTGCGCGCCGCGGTTCCCGCCTTGTCGTCCTTCTATCGGTATGTGCGGGACTGGGAGAATCGCCCCCCCAAAGTGCCGCTGCGGCAACAGGTGCCCGTGACGCCGTTGGCGCGGCAGACGCAACACGCCCACCACCTCTGGCAGATGGACCTGAAGGAGAAGTGCCGCGTCGCGGGTCTGCCGCACCAGGTCACGGTGGCCAACGTGCGCGACGTCTACTCCTCGGTGACCGTGGGCGCGGAGGTCTTCCAGCTGCAGCGCACCAACGCCACGCTGACCGGCCGCGACATGCAGGGCGCCTGCCGCGCCTGCTTCGCTCGCTGGGGGCTGCCCGACATCCTGCGCACCGACAAAGGCTCCTGCTTCGTCGGCACCATGCCGCAGACCGGCTTCCCCTCGCATTTCACTCTCTGGCTCGTCGGCCTGGGCATCGCCCACGAGACGATCACCAAAGGCCAAGTCACGCAGAACGGCTGTGTCGAGCGGTTCAACCGCACCTACAACAGCCTCGTCCTGCGTGGCGGACCGTTCGCCTCGCTCGACGAACTTCGGGAACTCTCCCGCCAGACGGTCGATTTCCTCAACCATACCTATCCGTCCCGCGCCGGTTCGTGCACCGGACGTTCGCCCTTGCAGGCCCATCCCGAAGCCGCCGGGCCCCGACGACCCTACACGCCGGATCGTGAGTCGCAGTCCTTCTCCCTCGACCGTGTCGATCAGTACCTCGCCCGGTTCCGCTGGCAGCGACGCACCGATCGCGTGGGCAAGACCTCCATCGCCGGCTGCGACTACTCCTTTGGCCGCGAGCATCGCGAACGCCTCTTCGACGTCACCTTCGACCCGGCCGACCGACACTTCGTCTTCCAGACGCCCGACGGCACCGTCACGCTCCGCTGCCCGGCCCGCGGGCTGGACGCTCACGACATCCTCGACATCCAGAACAACCGCCGGGCAGCGTTACGACAATCTGGCAAGCGCTGACCGTTACGCGCCTGCGGCAAGCAACAGGAATGCCTGTCCTCCAAAGGCCCCGGCGGGGGCCCGCGGGGGAAGGTCCTGAGACTGGGAGCCTCAGATGCCGCCGCAGACCTCGCTGATCGTCGTCTCCTACAACAAGCAGCCCTACACCGCCCTCTGCCTTGAGTCCTTGCTGAAGGGCGAGCCGCTTCCGGGCGAGATCATCGTCATCGACAACGGCTCGCAGGACGGCTCGGTCGATTACCTGCGAGACTCGTTCCCGGCTCTCGCGGAGCAGGCGGGCGTAGCCTTCCACCTGATCGAGAACGACTCCAACGTGGGAGCGTGCACGGCGCGGAACCAGGGGCTGAAGATTGCGGCGGGCGCGTACATCGGCTTCCTGGACAACGACACGGCGATGCGCAGCCGAGGGTGGCTGAGCACGCTCATGCGAACGCTGGAGGACGAGCCGAGCGCGGGGATCGTCGGGCCGAAGCTCGTGTACCCCTTTCCGCCCTACGACATCGAGCACGCGGGCGCAGCCATCTCGCCGAACGGCCGCCCGAAGTACCTTGGCCGCGGTCGACCTCTGGATGATCCCGAGCACAACGTCCGCCGGGAAGTGCAGTGCCTCATCAGCGCCGCGTGGCTGATGAAGCGCGCCGTGCCGGACGCCATCGGGGGGCTCGACGAGATCTTCAACCCCGCACAGTTCGAGGACTTCGACTACTGCTACCACGCCCGGCAGAACGGCTTCCGCGTCCTCTACGAGCCGGTCGCCGAGCTGTACCACTTCGAGAACGTCACCACCGACGGCTCCGTAGACGTGAACTTCCGCTACGTCACGATCAAGAACGGGATGACCTTCAAGAAGCGCTGGCGGCACGTCTTCTCGCAGGAGAGCGGCCCGGCCGACGAGGAGTGCGTCTGGGAGCCCCTGCCGACACACCCCCTCGCGGAGACGGGCGTGCCGCCGGTGGTCTGAGGCGGAGGGAGCCGCACTCCTTGACACCAACAGACAGGCGGCTTACAGTGAGGTCGCCGGCTGCCCAGCCGCGGAGACAGAGGATGGCCCTCACGGACGCGAAGAAGCGACTCGGCCAGTACTACACGCCGCCCCATGTGGTGGCGTCGCTCACCAAGTGGCTGGTCCGCGACCGGACTGACTCGCTTCTCGATCCGTCGTGCGGGGATGGTCGCTTTCTCGAGGCGCACCGCGAGTCCACGGGGGTCGAGTCCTGCGAGTCGTCATGGAGGGCTGCGCGAGAGCGGGCGCCGCACGCGACGGTCCATCACGCCGACTTCTTCCAGTGGGCCCTCCGCTGCGAGCACCGTTTCGACGCGGTTGGGGGCAATCCACCCTTCATCCGGTACCAGCACTTCACCGGCAAGACGCGGGAGATGGCCCTTGCGCTATCGCGCAGACTGGGGGCGAGCTTCTCGCAGCTCACGTCGTCGTGGGCGCCCTTCGTGGCCGTGGCCGCAGGTCTGCTGAGACCGGGAGGGCGGTTGGGGTTCGTCGTGCCGGCGGAGATAGGGCACGCCACGTACGCCCGTACACTGCTGGGCGCGCTCTGCGCGCACTTCAGCCGGGTTCTGGTGGTGGCGGTGCGCCACAAGCTGTTCCCGGAGCTTTCGGAGGACACATGGGTGCTGTACGCCGAGGGCTGCGGTGGGAAGACGGACGGGGTGGACCTCGCCGTCGTAGACCGGTTCGACTGCTCCGAGGCTCCCCCCTCTGCGTCGCGGCGCGTGCCCGTGAGCGAAGTGACACGGGATGGGGCGAGGCTGCGGAAGCACCTTCTTCCGCCGGCCGTGCTCGGGCTCTACGAGCGACTCAGTGCGGACCCCGGCACGAAACGGCTGGCCGATGTCGCGGACGTCAGCATCGGGTACGTGACCGGCGCGAATGACTTCTTCCATCTGACCCTTCGCGCGGCCGACCTGTGGGGCGTGCCGCGGGCGTTCACCCGCGTTGCCGTGCGTCGCGGCGAGCAGCTTCCGCCTCGCGTTGTCGATGAGGCGACGGTGGAGGAGTGGCTGCGGAGTGACCTTCCCGTGCTCCTCCTTGCGCTGCCGCCTACGGGCCCGCTGCCGGACGGCGTGCGCCGGTACCTGGACTCGGCCGAGGGACGAGAGGCTGGGCGCCGCTACAAGTGCCGCGTGCGCGATCCGTGGTACAGCGTCCCGGGGGTCGTGGTGCCCGATGCTTTTCTTTCCGTGATGAGTGGCAAGGAGACGGCGCTGGTCCAGAACCTCGCGGCCTGTGTGTGCACCAACTCGGTCCACACGGTGCGGATGCGTAACGGCGAGGCGTTCGGCAAGCTGCAGGAGGCCTGGTGTACGCCGTTGAGTCGGCTGAGCCAAGAGGTGGAAGGGCACCCCTTGGGAGGGGGCCTGCTGAAGCTGGAGCCCAGAGAGGCGGGGCGCGTGGTCGTCCCCTGGGGCGGCCTTGCGCTGAACCGTCAGGACCTGGACGTTCTTCTGGAGGGGATCGACTTTGCCCGACAGTGGCGACACGTGGCTTGAGGGCACGCCGCCCTACCTGTGCCTGCGGCCGGCCCTGGAGGTCTTCGCACGCAGCAGCGAGACCCAGAGCCAAGCTCACATCCGACCCATCCACCAGTACATCGCGCTGCGACTGGTCCTGGAGGGAGGATTCCTGCCGGATGAGGTTACGCCCCATCCGCCGCTCACGTACCGGCGGGCAGCGGGGCAACACCTGCTGGAGTTCGACCCCTCCGTAGCGACGGTGTCAGAGCGGACAGTGATCGGCGGACTGAGGACCAAAGGCATCGATGTCGTGGTCACCAAGCCTGACCTCGGGCCGGTGCTGGCGGTCTCGGTGAAGGGCACGGGGGGTGCGTTCCGCAATCTGACCAACCGGATGGAAGAGGCGATTGGCGACTGTACCAACGTCCACATGATGTATCCGGGACTGGTCTATGGCTTCCTGTCGCTGATACGGGCGAACCGCTCAACGAGGCCGGGCATTGCGCAGAACGATGTGTGCGTGGTCGGCGAGGGAGATGCGGCCGCGGTTGTGGCCAGCGTCGTCCGGTACCATAGTGTGCTCGCGAACCTCACCGGGCGCAGGTTCGTGCGGAACGAGTCCTCGCGCTACGAGTCCGTGGGCCTCGTGTTGGTCGATCCGGAGGAGGAGCACGCCGGGGAGGTCTACAGCGCGTTTCCCCCTCCGGACAGCCTGCTGCGCTTCGAGTCGTTTCTCTGCAGACTCTACGACTGCTACGACCTTCGCTACCCGTACATGGCTACGGGCATGGTCGCCGCGCAACGAGTCTGTTGGAGTGAGAGGTCGCCCGCTGTGCGTGCGCTGGCGGAGACGCTGGGTCCGCCTCAGGAGTCGGCCCTCGGCTACACCGTACGGCTTGAGTAGCCTGGCCCTCGGACGCGGTGAGAATCGTGCGCGGCCTCGTTGACAAGCCTTGACCCACTTGGTATACTCGACCGTAGAGGCCGGATCGGTTGGGCCTCGTCGAGCGTCATTGAGCGTACACCGCGACGCCAGACTCGCATCCAGAGCGATTCCCCGGCTGACTTGCCCGTGAACGTTGGTGGCAACGAGACGCAGTAGGGTCGGCCGTCGTCTTGTGCCCCACGGCAGGTTCGAGCGTGTCGATCTTGGACGGTTGTGAATCCCCGATGGCGTGACCGGATGAGACCGCCGCGTGCCTCGGCAGCGAGACCACATGGCAGCGCCCACGTAGAGTGATCCGGATGAACCCCAGCCCGGCCGACGCGCCGCAGTGCATCACAAGAGGGTCGCACCACGCATGACGCCGGATTCCCGTTCGCACGAACTGGCGGTCGTCCTCGATTTCGGGGCGCAGTATGTGCAACTGATCGTGCGCAAGGTTCGCGAGCAGAACGTGTACTGCGAGATGCGGCGGCACGACGTCCCGCTGGCGGAGTTGCTGGCGGAGCGGCCGAAGGCGATCATCCTGTCGGGCGGGCCGGCCAGCGTGTACGGCGAGGGCGCGCCGACGGTGGACCCGAAGCTGTTCGAGGCGGGGATACCGGTGCTGGGCATCTGCTACGGGCACCAGCTCATGGCGCACGTGATGGACGGGAACGTGGAGCCGGGGACGACGCGCGAGTACGGCCTGTCGCAGATCGCGATCGAGGAAGACGGAAGCGACGGGCTGTTCGAGGGCATCGAGCGACAGCCGACCTGCTGGATGAGCCATGGCGACCACGTTACGGCGCCGCCGACCGGGTTCCGGCGGCTCGCGGTCAGCGCGGACGGCATCCTGGCGGCGATGGGCGACCCGGACCGGCGGCTGTACGGCGTTCAGTTCCACCCTGAGGTTTCGCACACGCCCTTCGGGCCCAAGTTACTGCGCAACTTCCTGTACAACGCCGCCGGGTGTAGGGGCGACTGGACCAGCGCGGACTTCGTCGATGAGGCTGTCGCGCGCATTCGCGAGACAGTCGGGGACCGGCGCATCCTGTGCGCCATGTCCGGGGGGGTGGACTCGGCGGTCGTCGCTCTGCTGGCCCGGCGGGCTGTGGGTGAGCGCGCCGTCTGCATGTTCATCGATACGGGCCTGATGCGCCTGGGTGAACCGCAGCAGGTCAGGGCGACCTTTGCCCCGCTGCTGGGTGAGTCGTTCGTCGCTGTCGAGGCTTCCGAGCGGTTCTTGCACAACCTTGCGGGCATCTCGGACCCGGAGCGCAAGCGCAAGGTGGTGGGGGAGACCTTCATCCGCGTCTTTGAGGAGGAGTCCGCGAAGCTCGGGGACTTCGAGTTCATCGCCCATGGCACGCTGTACCCCGACGTGATCGAGAGTGGGGGAGGGGCGACCGCCCGCATCAAGAGCCACCACAACGTGGAGGGGCTGCCGGAGGACATGCGGCTGACGAATGTTGAGCCACTTCGGCTCCTGTTCAAGGACGAGGTTCGACAGGTCGCTCTCGCCCTGGACCTGCCCGAGGAGATCGCCTATCGGCAGCCGTTCCCCGGGCCCGGGTTTGCGGTGCGCGTCAATGGCGAGGTTACCCCGGAGAAGCTAGACATCGGGAAGCGGGCGGACGCGATCGTGCGGCAGGAGATCGAGGCGGCGGGGCTGCAGCGCGAGATCAGCCAGTACTTGGCGGCGCTGCCGGATGTGCGCACAGTCGGTGTGCTGGGCGACGACCGAGTGCACGGGTATCCGGTGGTCATCCGGGCGGTCGTCACCGATGACTTCATGACCGCGGACTGGGCGCGGATTCCGTACGACGTGCTCGGGCGGATTGCGACGCGAATCGTGAACGAGGTGCGAGGGGTCAGCCGCGTCCTGTACGACGTCACCACGAAGCCGCCGGCCACCATCGAATGGGAGTAGCGGCGACGATGAGCGCCCTGGCGGGGCCTGCCGCGTACACGGAGCACATCGCTGAGGTCTTGCTCACGGAGGAGCAGATCGCGGGGAAGGTGGCTGAACTCGCGGCGGAGGTCTCCCGGGACTATGCGGAACGGCCGCTGGTGGTCGTGGGCGTCCTGAACGGATCGGCGGTGTTCCTGTCGGACCTGCTGCGCAGGCTGACGGTGCCCGCTACGGTTGAGTTCGTGGGCGCGTCGAGCTACTGCGACGGCACGGTCTCGCGGGGCGCGTGTGAGCTGACAAAGGACCTGGACCGTCCCATTGAGGGAATACACGCGCTTGTGGTAGAGGACATCGTGGACACGGGGCGGACCCTCGCCGCCCTCGCGGAGTGCCTGCGAGCCAAGGGTGCGGCCTCGGTCGAGGTGTGCGTGCTACTCGATAAGCCCTCACGCCGAGCGGTGGAGTTCCACCCTCGATACGTCGGTTTCGAGATCCCAGACAGGTTCGTCGTAGGTTACGGGCTGGACTTTGCCCAACACTACCGCGGACTGCCCTATGTCGCAGTCCTGAAGCCAGAGGCCTATGAGTCCCCCACGCAGGAGTAGACAACCGGTCGCAGACGAGGACGTTTCCCTGGAGCCCGTATTCGAGGCCGAGGCCGAAGAGCCGGAGCCGGAGCCCGAGCCGGCGCCTGCCGAGGAGCCGGTGGATGAGCTGCCGCGCGTCTCAGTGCGGCCGAAGGGTCTCGCCTATCCGGAACTGGTGGGCAAGACGCCGCCGGAGCTGCGGGAGATCTGCGCGGGCCTCGGCATCCCGGACGTGCAGGCGCTGAAGAAGCAGGACCTGCTGATGAACATCCTGCTCGCGTCCCGGGGCGACGACGATGGGCTGCAACGCCGCTACGGGATACTGGATGTGCTGCCGGATAACCGCGGGTATCTGCGGTCGGGCTCGTACACGTCCGATCCGCGCACGGACGTCTACGTCGCGGAGACGCAGATCCGGCGGTTCAATCTGCGTACCGGCGACACCGTGAGCGGACCCGTGCGTCCTCCCAAGGAGAACGAGCGCTATCACTCGCTCCTGCGGGTCGAGACGATCAACGGGTTCGAGCCGGACCGGCTGCGCCGGCGGCCGATCTTCGAGGACCTG
>VGFC01000012.1 GCA_016869045.1 Armatimonadota bacterium | reverse complement strand
AGTGCAGCGTTCGCTGGTCTTCCACGAGATGTCGGCGCTGTCGGTGGTGATGTTCGAGACGACGATGTCAGTGATCTGCGGCGCGGTCGAGTCCACGATGAGCCGCAGGTCGCGGTAGCCGGTCGTGGCCTCATCGTTGGTGACGTTGTCGCGGCCGGAGAGCCACAGCTCATAGGAGCCATCGCCGGCGGCCTGCGCCACATCGAAGAGCAGCGTTCCGGTCGCCTGCTCTTCGTTCTGCCCGGGAAGCGGTGTCACGCCGTCCGCCTGCCAGCGGCCCGGGTAGCGCGTCAGCACGCTGCCCTCGAAGGAGTACCACAGCGACATGTTCGCGAAGCCGCTGCCGGATTCGGTCGAGGTCCACGGTAGCCGCGTGCGGGCCGTGTGGCTGCGGAGCGGGTCAGAGCCCGTGGTGAAGGCGCTCTCCGGCGCGCGCGCATCCTGGGTCGAGAACTCGACGTTCGACCAGGGGCCCGGAAGCCCTGGCAGCTTGCCCGTGGCGCCGTCGGGCAGCCTGCCGAACAGACCCCGGACGTGGTAGTAGTAGGTGACGTTGTGGCCGAGGGCAGTGGCGAGGCCGGTCAGGTTCAGGGTCACCAGCGACTCGACGATCGCACCGAAGTTCGTGCCGCGGGACCACTCGAGCTCGTACCCCACGGCGCCTGCCACACCCGTCCAGTCCAGACGGTTCTCGGTGCCCTTCGTCCAAGGCGGCTCGGGGAGGAGTGTGGGCCGAAGGTTGGCGGAGAGGTCGCCGGTAACGGTGACCAGGGCGCTGGCGGTGTCGGTCGCCCCGAAGAGGTCCGTGACCTCCAGGACGATACGTCGGTCGTACGGATAGGTCACGCCGGGGCGGGAGTCGCCGAAGTGCCACCAGACGTCGAACGGACTGAGGGCCACCGTCTCGCCGCCCCGGTCGGGAGTTCCATCGTTGTTGAGGTCCCACCGCCAACTGGTGATGTAGTCGCCCAGGAGCACGTCGGGGTCGAACGACTTGGACCCGTCAAGCAGGAGACCATCGCCGGGACCGACGGTGTACGGCCCCCCCGTGCGCGCGACGGGCGGTGTGTTCTCGCCAATGGCGCGGATGCAGTGGTTCCCGTTGTCACTGACGAACGCAATGGGGGCAGTGCCCTTGGGGGCGGCTGGGGGCGTGGTCCCGCCAAGAGCGACTACCGCCCATGGGCGGTTGAGCAGCGCGAGGGGGAGGGGCGCGTCCAGGTAGCCCGCGACGCTGCCTACCAGCGTGTCAACCACGGTCGAGTACGCATCGAGCCTCCTCACACGGTGGTTCTCCGAATCGCCGATCCAGGCCCAGCCGTCAGTGCCCATCCCAATGCCCAACGGCGTCCTGAAGCGGGCGATGCCTGCGCCGGGGCAGTTCTCGTCACCCGGAGTCCCATCGCCCTGAACGGTGTCGACTTCCCAGGCATACGCGTCGAACTTGCGGATCGCGTGGTTGCCTGAGTCGGCGATCAGGATGGCGCTCCCACCGAACGACAGCAGCCCGACCGGGCGGTTGAACTGCGCGAGGTCCGCGCGAGCGTTGTTGTACCCCGGACTACCGGGCATGCCGCAAAGCGTGGAGACGAAGCGCGTTCCGGGCGTGATCCCCTGGCCCGCATCGCCGCCGGGCGAGGTGCCGCCGGTGTCGTAGGTCTCACGGATGCAGTGGTTGCCAGTGTCGGCGACGACGACCGTCGGCCCGTATTGGCTGGACCCATCGGTCTTCTGCGCAGCGCCTGCCGCGAAGTAGACGAAACACAGGCCGCTGGGCTCGTTGAACTGCGCGTCGGTGGCGTAGCCGTCATTCCAGCCGGCGACCCCGGTGCCGGCGTAGGTGGTGACCTCGCCCGCACTCAGGTCGATGGCCCGGATCGCGTTGTTCCCGCTGTCCGCAACGAGAAGCGTGTTGGCCCGCGGATCGTACAGCACGTCCCGGGGCGAGTTGAAGGTGGCCGTTGCCACCGGTCCGTCATCGAAGCCCGGGCTTCCGGTTCCGGCGACCGTCGTGACCTCGCCCGTGGTCAGGTCGATGGCCCGGATGGTGTTGTTGCCGGCATCTGCGACGTACAGGATGTCCCCGTCGCGCGTCATGCCGGCGGGCGACTGGAACCGCGCTTCCCGCCCAAAGCCGTTGACGAGGCCCCCCGTCGGGGAGCCCGCAATCGTGCCCAGGACGAGCGGGGGTTGGGCAGCAGCCAGCGCGCCCACCAGCGCCAGCGTGACGGCGACAACAACCGTCATCGGCCTGCGTAGCATGGAAGCCACTCCTCGATCGGCGGATCAACACGAAGCGCGGTCTCGGCCCGGACAACCCCTTCGGGGTCGGAGTGAAGGTTGGACAACGACGCCTCGCATACCTGCTCGCCCTCGCGCTCACGGCAGACTGCCGATTCGCGCGACGCGCGGCAGCTCCCCCAAGGGGAGGCTCGCGCCTGCGGCGAACCGGCCTTCAACCATGGTACGCCAGTGAGGAGCACCGTCATGAGTCTCTCGGTCGGGACCGCCCGTGCCTGCATCACACCCCCGCTGGGCGCCAGCCTGGCGGGGTACTTCGAGGACCGGAAGGCGGTGGACGTCCATGACGATCTGCACGCTCGGGCACTGGTGGCCACCGACGGTCAGGAGAGCCTCGCGCTGGTCACGTGCGACTTGATCTGCTGCCCGCGGGATGTGCTCGATCGGGCCAAGGAGCTGGCGTACCTGCGCACGGGGATCGCGCCGGGCAAACAGACGATCTCCTGCACGCATACGCATACGGCTCCCGCGACGGCCGGCCTGCTGGGGGCGGTGCAGGAGCAGGCCTACAACGAGTGGCTGGCCCCGCGGATCGCCGATGCCATCCAGATGGCCCAGCGCCGCCTGCAGCCCGCGGTCGCCTGCTGGGGGGTGGGCTCCGAGCCGGATGAGGTGCACAACCGGCGCTGGCACATGCGGAACACCTCGGTGGTGATGAACCCGCCCGTCGGCAGCCCGGACCTGGTCCGGCCGGCCGGCCCGACCGATCCGGAGGTGGGCCTACTCGCCTTCGAGCGGGCCGATGGCACGCCGATCGCCGCCGTCGTGAACTACGCGCTGCACTACGTCGGCGGGGGAAGCGGGCTGGAAGTCTCGGCCGACTACTTCCCACTGGTCGAGGCCGAACTGAACCGCATGGCCGATGCTCCCTTCCCGGTGCTGATGACCAACGGCTGCTGCGGAGACATCAACAACGTCAACTTCCGGGTGCCCGATCCGCCCCGGCCCGCCGGCGATCCCTGGCCCCAGGCGCGGCATGGCGCGCGGGTTCTCGCGGCGGAGGCCATCAAGGTGTGGGAGCAGAGCCTGCGGCACACGGATGTGCGGGTTGGCGCGGCCTCGTGTGAGGTGCCCGTCCCGCGTCGAGGCTCGACCCCGGCGGAGCTGGAGCATGCCGCGCAGGTCACCAGCATGACGGCGGAGGAAGCGGGCATGGGGCTCGTTCAGTGGTGGATGGAACGGGAGAAGCTGTTGGTGGCGAAGCTGCCGGAGGTGCTGCCGACGCTCGTGTCGGCAGGCCATGTGGGTGACGTAGGATGGGTGGGGCTGCCGGGCGAAGTGTTCTGCGAGTTCGGGCTGGCCGTCAAGGAGCGCTCTCCCTTCGCCCAGACGATGCCCATTGAACTCGCCAATGACTACGTCGGCTACGTCTGCACCCCCGAGGGCATCGAGCAAGGCGGCTATGAGACGTGGCTCGCCCGCAGCAGCCTGCCCACGGGCGAGGGCGGCTGGAAGCTGACGAACGCGGCGATCGGTCTCCTGAAGCAGTTGGCGAGTCAGTAGGGCGACAATGGACGCGCACGATCAGCCGAAGCCCAGGCTCCTGCTCCATGTATGCTGCGCGCCGTGCTCGACGGCGTGCATCGAGCGGTTGCAGGCCGAGTATGAACTCGTCCTCTTCTGGTACAACCCGAACATCACCGACCCCGACGAGTACCGGCGGCGCCTCGCGGAGGCGCGGCGCTATGCCGGGACCGCCAGCCTCACGCTGATCGAGGGTCGGCCCGACACAGAGGCGTGGGAGGCGGCCGCGCAAGGGCTGATGGAGGAGCCGGAGGGCGGGCGACGCTGCGACGCGTGCTTCCGTGTGCGACTACGGGCTGCCGCGCACGTCGCCGAGGAGCAGGGGATCGAGCGGCTCACCACCACGCTTACCATCAGCCCGCACAAGCCCCTGGCCAAGGTTCAGGCTGCGGCCGAGCAGGCGCTTGGGGGAACGACGGTGACGTACTTGCCGATCGACTTCAAGAAGCAAGGGGGTTTCGAGCGCAGCCGCGAGCTATCCCGGGGGCACAACCTGTACCGCCAGGACTTCTGCGGCTGCGAACCGAGCCGGATAGAGCGGAACCAGCGCCGCGGCCGTTGACGTCTGCCTTGCCGTTCCTGTCACCTGTTACCCGTGACCTGTGACCCGCCGTCACACGTACTGGACCATGCGCTCGACACTAAGGCGGGCGCGGGCGGCGATTCCCTCGGGGATCTCGATCTGCGGCTGCATGGTCTCCAGCGCGGCGGCGACCTTCTCCAGCGTCGTCTTCTTCATGTTGGGGCAAACGGCGGCCGGGAAGCCGTAGAAGGTCTTCCCCGGGTTCGCCTTCCGGAGCGGGTAGAGCAGCCCGATCTCCGTACCGACGATGATCTCCGTCGCGTCGGTCTTCTGCGCGGACTTCAGCATCCCGCTCGTGCTGAGGACCTCGTCGGCGAGGGCGACGACCTCCGGCTCACACTCCGGGTGACACATGAACAGGGCGTGAGGATGCTCCGCGCGCTTCTGCCGGACGGCCTCGGCCGTGATCCACACGTGGGTCGGGCAGAAGCCCCGGTAGGGGATGATCTTCACGTTGGTCTGCTGCGCGACCCAGTGCGCGAGGTTCTTGTCGGGGACGAAGAGGACTTCCTCGGCCTCCTTCCCCACCGCCTCGATGACCTTCAGGGCGTTCGCCGAGGTGCAGCACACATCGACCTCGGCCTTGACCTCGGCCGTCGTGTTCACATACGCCACGGCCGCCGCGCGCGGATGCTCGGCTCGCAGTTGCCGCATGTCCTCCGGCGTGATCATGTCGGCCATCGGGCAGCCGGCGCCGGCATCGGGGAGCAGCACGGTCTTGCTGGGGCTCAGGAGCTTGGCGGTCTGCGCCATGAAGTGAACGCCGCAGAAGACGATCACGTCGGCGGTCGTGGCGGCGGCCTGTCGGCTCAGCCCGAGGCTGTCGCCCGCGAAGTCGGCGAGGTCCTGGATCTCAGGGTTCTGGTAGTTGTGCACGAGGAGGACGGCGTTTCGCTCGCTCTTCAGCCGGGTGATCTTCTCGACCAGTTCTTGTGACACTGTGCGTCTCCCATCCTGCGGCATTGGGGCTCAGGTCCCCACCCTCTTCGCGGGCTCCTTGCAGGTCTCCTCTCCTCCAACCACGAAGGCTGCCTGCACGGTTCCACTCCAGAACTCCGGAGGCGGCTGGCGATGATCGAGATCGGCCCGTACCGGCACGGCGACTCAGTACGGCTGAAGGAGATTGCGCCCCACGCGTTTGGCGTGTGGGCGCGCTTCGGCATCGACCGTACGCTGCCGCGCGACCGCGTCGAGGCGCTCTACCGAAACGAGGCCCAGGGGTACGCCGACCGGGCCGAGTCGCGCGATCCGACCCTTGCGGTGCTGGTTGCGCGCGACGAGGGCCGCGTAGTGGGGTACATTGTCGTGAGCCTCGATGAGGGCCTCTCGAAGACCTTCGGCTTCCGCTGGGGCCGAATCACCTCCCTTGCAGTCGATCCCCCGCGGCACGGCGAGCGGATCGGGCCGCAGCTCGTCGCGGCAGGGATGGCGTGGCTGCGCGAGCAACAGTGCCGGTACGTGGAGGTGTGGACCGACCTCAACAACATTGCCGCCATCCGCACCTACGAAGCCGCGGGCTTTCGGGTCATCTACTCAGGCGTCGCGCTCTCGCAGCTGCTCTAGCGCCGTTTGACCGTCCCCTCCGAACTGTGCTATAACTCGGCCATCGGGCTCGTGCGCCCAACTCTGCGCGAGAAGGCTCCGCGGATGCCCTGGCATGAAGTCCTCTGGAACACGATCCGGGCCGGCGGCCTGCCCGACAAGCTGATCGACGTGGTGGATGTGCTTCTGGTCAGCTACCTGATCTATGAGGCCCTGCTGTTCGTCCGCGGGACGCGGGCGGTCTCGCTGATCAGAGGGCTCATCTTCATCCTCGCTCTGATCTGGGCGACGAGCTGGCTTCCGACGTTTCACTGGCTCCTGTCGCAGTTGATCCTCCCCGGCGTTATCGCCATCGTGATCATCTTCCAGCCAGAGCTGCGCATGACACTGGAGCGGCTTGGGCGGGGCGCCCCCCTCCGGCGAGCCCTGACGGGTCTGGGCACGGAGGAGGTGCGGCGGATGATCCGGGAGGTGTCCGGGGCCGCGGAGGAGCTGGCGGAGCGCCGGATCGGGGCCTTGATCGCGATCGAGCGGGAGACCGGGCTGGAGGACGTGGCGCGGAGTGGGATGCGACTGGGGGCGACCGTCTCGGCCGAACTGCTGCACACGATCTTCCTCCCCACCGGCCCCCTGCACGACGGCGGCGTGGTGATCCGCGGAGACGAGGTCCTGGCCGCCGGGTGCGTTCTCCCGCAGTCGGACGCTCCCCATCTGCGGGTCTCGACGGGACTGCGCCATCGGGCGGCAGTCGGCCTCACCGAGCGGACCGACGCCATCTGCGTCGTGGTCTCCGAGGAGACGGGCGCCGTCTCACTCGCTACGGAGGGCGTTCTGGTGCGGGACCTGGACCGGGTCCGGCTCACGGAGCGGTTGCAGAACCTGATCCTCGGAGGACCTGAGGCCGATGAGCGCAAGCGGCGGCTCCGGTGGCCGTGGCACCGAGGGGGCCCCGGGGCATGAGGACCCTCACTCGCATCTTCCGGCACAACTGGCACCTGAAGGCCACGGCGGTGGGCCTGGCGATCCTCTTGTGGGCGGTGGTGCTGCTGAGGACGAACCCGTGGACGGCCCGCGAGTTCGAGGCGACCGTCGAGGTCCGGGGCGTGCCGGAGGGCCTCCAGGTCATGTCCGTCACACCCGCCAAGGTCAAGGTGACCCTCGCCGGCCGTCGTCGCACGGTGGACCGCGTCGCCGACCAGACGCTGCGCGCCTATGCGGGCGTAAGTCGGCGGGACGTGGGTGAGCACCAGGTGGCGGTCATCGTCGATCCGGGCGCGCTCCCTCGCGGCGTGGAGATTCTGAGCCCGAGCACGCACCAGGTCACGGTGGCGCTCGACCGCACCGACCAACAGACGCGGGCCGTGCTGGCGGAGTTCCGCGGCCGCACGGCTCCGGGCTTCGCCGCCCTGCCGGGCCGTCCGCACCCCAATGAGGTCACGATCCGCGGTCCACGGAGCCTCGTGCAGGCGGTGGCGAGCGTCGTGGCGGTCATCGACTACTCAGGCATCCAGACTACCCGCACCTTCACGTCGCGCCTGGAAGCCCGGGATGCGCGGGGCATGCCCCAGGCGGGTATCGAGATCGAGCCGCCGACGGCCGAGGTCAAGGTGGTGGTCGAGCCGATCAACGTCAAGACGGTGCCGGTGCACCTGGAGATCAGCTTCCCGGCCGGCTACCAGGCGGCCTCGGTGGACGTCTACCCGCCCATCGTCGCGATCACCGGGAAGCCGGACACGTTGCGGCCGATCGAGTTCGTCCGCACCCGCGCCGTTCGAGCGACGCAGGACGGCACGCTGCCGAACGTCGACCTCGAACTCCCCGCGGGGGTCTCCGTCGTCGGTGACCAGCCCTCGGTACGGGTCACCGTGCAGCTCCAGCCAATCCCGCTGTCGCGGGCACGCCCGGCGCCCGCGGCTCGCCGAGAGCCTCCGCCCGAGCCGGGGGGCGATGGCGCTCCGAAGGCTCCCACGTCCCACCCACCGGCCGGGACCGGGGAGCCCGATAGCGGCCAACCCTCCGCGCCCCCGGGGCCACCCGGCGAGGATACAGGGGAGGGAGACAAGAGCGGGAACGGCTAGCCTCCCGCCGTCGTTGTGTGATCTGGCAAGCCCTCAAGGAACTGCCGAACGCATTGTCGAATGCACTACACCCCTCGTCGTCCGGGGGGTCGTTCACTGACGCGTCACGGAAGGAAGACACGCAATGTGTGGGATTGTCGGCTACATCGGACCTCGGGAGGCCGCGGGCATCTGTTATGAGGGCCTCCGGCGCCTCGAGTACCGCGGCTATGACTCAGCGGGCATCGCCGTCATCAGGGACGGCCGGATGGATGTCGTGAAGCGGGTGGGCAAGCTCAGGATACTCGGCGAGACGCTCGCCGCCGAGCCGATGCCGGGCCCGCTCGCCATCGGGCACACCCGCTGGGCGACGCACGGCAAGCCATCGGAGACCAACTCCCACCCGCACCTCTCGTGTGACGGCAAGATCGCCGTCGTGCACAACGGGATCATCGAGAACTACGCGGAGCTGCGTGACCAGCTCACCGCCGAGGGCCACGAGTTCAAGAGCCAGACCGACACCGAAGTGATCGCCCACTTGGTCGAGAAGCTCTACGATGGCGACATCTTCCAGGCGGTCCTCAAGGCCATCGAGGTGATGCGCGGGGCGTACGCCATCGCCGTCATCACCGAGCACGAGCCGGACAAGATCGTCGCGGCGCGGCTGCGGTCCCCGCTGGTAATCGGGATCGGCGAGGGCGAGAACTACGTGGCCTCCGACATGGCGGCGGTGCGCCAGGAGACCGACAAGGTCTACGTGATCGACGACGGCGAGGCGGCGATCGTCACGCGGGACGACATCAAGCTCTTCAAGGTCACCGGGGAGCCGATCGCAAAGGACCCGTACGTCATCCCGTGGCCGGCTGAGGCCGCGGCCAAGGGCGAGCACAAGCACTTCATGCACAAGGAGATTCACGAGCAGCCCGAGGCAATGCGCGCCTGCCTCGCGGGCCGCATCACCGAGGCCGCGGACCGCGTCATCCTCGAGAGTCTCAACATGACGCCCGAGGAGATTCGGGGCCTCAAGAAGGTCATCCTGACCGCCTGCGGGACGGCCTACCACGCGGGGCTGGTCGGGCGCTTCATGATCGAGAAGCTGGCGCGCATCCCGGCGGAGTGTGACCTCGCCGCCGAGCTGCAGGCGCGCGATCCGGTCATCCTGGACAACACGCTGGGCATTGTCATCAGCCAGTCCGGCGAGACGATGGACACGCTGCTGGCGCTTCGCGAGCTGAAGGCCAAGGGCGCGAAGGTGGTGGCGGTCGTCAACCGGGTGGACAGCGTCATCGCGCGAGAGTCCGACGGCGTGGTGTACATTCAGGCGGGCCCGGAGATCGGCGTCGCGAGCACCAAGGCCTACACGGGGCAGATCCTGACGCTGGAGATGATCGCCGTGCACTTCGCCGAGGTGCGCCAGACGGCCCCGGAGGCGGAGCTGAAGGCGCTGCGCCGGGCACTGCTCGCCTGCCCGGATCAGGCGGTGGAGCTGCTCCGGCGCGAGCCGGACGTCGTGAAGCTCGCCGAGAAGTACTGGCAGCTGCACAACTCGCTGTACCTGGGGCGCGGGATCAACCTCCCGTCGGCGATGGAGGGCGCGCTGAAGCTGAAGGAGATCTCCTATGTCCACGCCGAGGCGTACTCGGCGGGCGAGATGAAGCACGGCCCGATCGCGCTGGTCTGCCCGGACCTGTACACCGTGGCGATCGCGGTGCAGGGCCAGGTCTACGAGCAGATGGTCGGCAACATGCAGGAGATTCGCGCGCGGAGCGGCCCTGTCATCGGCGTGGTGAACGACGGTGACGAGGCGATCCGGGAGCACCTGGACGACCCGATCCTCGTGCCGCCGTGCCCGGAGCTTGTATCACCGATCACGATCGCCCTGCCGCTGCAACTGCTGGCCTACCACATCGCGGACATTCGCGGCGAGGACATCGACCAGCCGCGCAACCTTGCGAAGACGGTGACGGTCGAGTAGAGCGGGATTCGCGTACGCGGGAATCGGAACGGGCGCGGCTCCTGGTCGGGGGACCGCGCCCGTGTGTTGTCGTGGCGAGTCTGCCCGTCTACGCCCTCTTTCTGCGGCGGTGGGCTCCCCAAGCACCCGCAGCACCAAGCCCCAATGTCATCAGTAGCATCGTGCCGGGCTCAGGGATGACCTGCTCTTGATGCTGGTGTTGCTTCTGCTTCTGTTTCTGCTTCTGGCTCACATGGATCGAGGTTCGACCGGCGAATCCGCCCAGGAGTCCGCCCCCCACTAGCCCCCACCACGGGATTCCCCCACCGTCGCCGATCTTCACCGGGGGGCACGGAGTCGCCGGGGGCGGCGTCGGGATCATCGGCGGCACATACGGCGGGATGATCACGGGCGGCGCACACGTCGGTGCCGGGGGCGTGATCGGCGGCGGTAGCGTCGGGATCGTGATCGTCGGCACTTGCGGCAGTTGGGGTGGCACAGACACCGGCGGCGCCTGCTGCTGCTGTTGCTGCTGCTGCACGGGCACCGGCGGCGGGACGACCTGGCGCTCGCCGCCGACACCGAGGACGGCCGCGGCGGGGGGCGGAGGTGTGGTCCAGCCCACGGGCCGAGACGACGGCGCTGGGACCTTCATGCCGCCGCTCGGGACCGTAACCACCATGACGTTCCCGCAGCGCGCTCGGGCCACCATGCCGCCGCTCTGGTCGCTGTAGAACGCCGACTCACCCTCAGCCACGGTGACAGGCTGGGAGGTCCAGCATAGCTTGGCGCCCTTGCGCAGTTGGCTGTGCATCTTCGTCGGCTTGGGCACTCGCTTGACGACGAGGTGGGACAGCAACTCGGGGTCGTTCATCCGCTTGGCCTGCGCCTCGAAGGACTGGCGCGCCACCGGGTCGGAGGCCAGGTAGGCCTTCAGCTCCGCGACGGAGTAGGCGCCGCCGGGGATGACCGACATGGGGTAGATGGGCCGGCCGGGGTCGGTAGCCGACGCATCACCGACCGGCTGCTCACTGCCCACGAAGTGTCGCTGCACGCTCGCCGGCACGACGACGGTTGCCGACACACGATCGGCTCCGCGGTCCGACCAGGCCATGGCCAGCGCCGCCAGCACCAGCAGAACCGCGCCGCGCGCGACGAAGCGTCGCGCCTTGCGGGATGGCGGGTCGGCAGGAGGGGTCGTTGCCGGGGCGACTGCCCCGTAGTCGGGAGAGCCGGATGGCGCCTCGCGAGGCGACGTCCGCCAGCGCTTGCGTCCAAGGGCGCTGGTGAACAGCGAGCGGAAGTAGCTCAACGGCGACTGCCGAGCTACTCGCCCGTCGGGCCCACGAATGGCGGTCTCTCCCGCGGAACTCCGCGTGATTCGCTTCAGGAGGTGTCGCACGGTATGCTCCCTCGCCCCCAGGCTGTATGGGTTAGCGTGCCGGTCTCCCTGCGCTACTCCAGCCCTCGTAGCATACCAGTGTTCCCATGCCGGGAAGGTAACCGCATGTAAACCTTTGGTCACATCATCGGGGGCTGCGAGGCGGGCGGTTCCGGGCGCTGCGGGGCGTCAGAGGGCGGCAACGGCGACCTGGTCCAGGTCGCGCTCTGTGCGGAGATGGACGACGTCGATGTGCTCGGCCGCGAGCCGCGCGCGACCGACGATGTAGTCCTCCTCGTTGCGGATCACGAACACCGTCACGAGGAACCCCGCGTCCCGCAGGCGCGCGATCTGCTGGAGCAGGCCAGGCCCAAGGGCGGGGACGATGATCAGAAGGCTCGCCTCACGGGGCCAGCCCTCGTACTCGTCGCTGATCAGCTGCGCGCAAGTGAGCCCCTCGCGGACCTCCAGGTGGGCGAACGTCTCCATCAGCTGGGCCCACTGGACGTCCCCCTTCTGGGGCGGCACCTCGACGGGGCGCAGCCGGTCTACCGCCTCCTCCTCGCGCGCGATTTCCATCGCTTCGGTGCGGGTCTCGGAACCTCCGGCGACGATCTCCTTGCGGACCCGTTCGGCGGCATCGCCCCCGTTGGTGATGAAGCCGGCACACTGCTTCTGCTCGATGACGAACGCGGCCAGCGAGGCCGCCACGGTAATCGCGAACTCGGAGTTGTCGAACCAGTCCGTGGGCGGGGCGCCGGGCGTCCCGACCTGCTTCTCGCTGGCCGTCTCCCAGGAGGGTTGGTGGAGGTCCAGGACGATGTTCGCGCCGATCAGCGTCGAGTGCTCGTAGACTCGGGAGTGCAGCTCACCGGTCCGGGCGGTCGCGGGCCAGTGAATGCGGTTGAGCGGGTCGCCGCGCTGGTAGTAGCGGACGCCGGCCAGCCGAGTGGGGTCTTCGTGGAGCCGTTGCCGGACGATGACCTCCCCGATGGGGCGTCGGGTGCGGATGCCCCAGTGCCCGATCGGCACCACCTTCGGGTAGACGGTGATGAAGCTGCGCTCAGAACCGGTCAGAAAGCGCCGGACAAGGCCGAAGAAGTCCCCCGACTCCAGCACCGTCGGGCCGATCTGATGGTAGCCCCGGTACTTGCAGTGGACCCGGTACTTCATCGACTTCCGCCCGAAAGGCAGCATCAACAGGGCCAGGGCGCGCTCCCCGTCGGACTCCAGGCGCCGGGGCATCACGTCCTCGATGATGAGCCAGGGGATGGGCAGCGCCTTGCGGTTGCGCACTTCGATGCTGACCGTGGCGTTCTCGCCGATCTCCGCCTTCGCGCGACTACAGTGGCGCTCCAACTCGACCTTCTGCAGCGCCGAGCGCCCCATCAGCAGCGAGATCACCAGCACCCCCAGCATTGCATAGACGGCATAGGGGAAGAACTCGATCCGCAGCCAGTAGGCCAGAAGGAGCAGAGCGACGCACAGGATCACGATGCGGAAGGCGGTCATGTCCGCGCGCCATTATAGCACACGCGCAGGCGGTAGGTAGAGCGAAAACGGAACCGGCGCGACTACGGAAAGTCGCGGTGTTCCTGGGACCGCAGGCACCCTTGCGCGTACGTCGTTCCCATTCCGTGATCGCACCTCTGCTGGAACACGCTCTTGACCCAAGCCCCCGCTGGGCGTAACCTGCGGGCGAAGTACGGACCCGCCCCGGTCTTGGGAGGTGTACCCCCGTGCGATGGTCCTCTTTGGTCGCCCTGGTGGTTGTTCTCCCGACGTCTTGCCTCGCCGCCGAGGTGGAGCAGGGCGACGGCGGCTGGCACATTGAGAATCCGGCCTTGCGAGTGACCGTGGACCCCGCGTCCGGCGCGGTGACCGTGCTCGACAAGCGGATCGGGTACACGTGGCGGCAGGCCGCGCCCCTGGCCGGCACTGCCAGGCTCGCGGTGCCACGTATACCGAAGCCGCCGGCGATCGACGGTGACCTGAGGGACTGGACGACGCCCGTCTCGTTCATGCTGACCCCCGACATGGTCGCCGACGCGAAGGCGGTGGACGGGCCGAACGACCTGAGCGGCGAGGTGCGCCTGGCTTGGGACGACCGGGCGCTCTACCTGGCCGTCTTGGCGCGAGACGAGAAGCATGCCTTCGCGACAGCGGCCGACGCCCAGTGGTGGGAGAAGGACTCCGTCGAGTTCTGGGTGGATGCCCGCCAGTTCGGCGTAGCCCTCGACCCCGCCGCGCCGACGCTCGTGCTGGACGCGAAGCCGATCCCGCGCGAGGGGGCGTACGAACTCGTGGTGCGCGAGCAACCGGGCGCCTACACGGTGGAGGCGGCGGTCCCGTGGCAGGTCCTGGGCCTGGCGCAGGCCAACGTGGGCCAGGGGAACGCCTTCCAGTTCGCGCTAGGCGTGAACGACGCGGATGACACGGGCGCCCGCGAAGGGCAGCTCTACTACCCTACGAGTTGGGTCCACTCCAACCCCGCCACGTTCGCGCAGGCCCTCTTCGCCGACGAGCAAGGCCGCGCACCCGACCAGCCACTGCCTATGGCGTTGCTGTGGAACGTCCGGCGCGTGCCGAACGGCATTGCCTGGGAGACGACCCGCAAGGCGCCGGACCAGTACACGGTGACTCTTACGCTGCCGAACGATGCCGCCGACCTCGTGGTGGAGACGGACGCCGCGGACCGGT
Organism: Armatimonadota bacterium; assembly: GCA_016869045.1. GTDB lineage: Bacteria > Armatimonadota > Zipacnadia > Zipacnadales > VGFC01 > VGFC01. The sequence goes on along the minus strand of VGFC01000012.1, from coordinate 29,962 downwards.
CGGTCCCGATCACCAGCTTCGAGCCGCTCGCGCCCTTTGCGCTCGACTCGAACCAGGCGTTCATGCCGTTCGCGCGCTACTGCGACGGTCTGCTGATGGACTGTGACGACATGCGGTGGCGCGGCAACCGTCTGGCGATGCACGGCGCCGACATGCCGTGGATCGGCCTGACGGACCTCGACAAGGGCTACCTGCTGCTCGCCGAGACACCCGATGACGGCGCGGTCGAGCTGGAGGCCTCCGACGCGAGCGGCAAGCCCCGGCTGGCGCCGGTGATGCAGTGGGAGAACGCGAAGGGCCAGTTCCGCTACCCGCGGCGGATGATGATCTCGTTCGTCGATCACGGCGGGTACGTAGCGATCTGCAAGCGCTATCGGACCTACGCCAAGGAACACGGGCTGCTGGTCACGCAGCGAGAGAAGCAGCAGCGCATCCCCGACGTGGCGAAGCTCGCGGGCGCGCCCGACATCTGGGGTGCGTGGGGGCTGGACTTCTGTCGGCAGGCCAAGGCCGCAGGCATCGACCGGATGATCGTGAACTGGCGCGGCTCGAAGGAGGACATGGAGGCTGTCAAGGCGCTCGGGTACCTCATCAGCGAGTACGACAACTACGTCGATATCCAGGAGGGATCGCTGGACCAGTCCGAGCGCGCGCCCCTTCCGGCCTCGGCGATCAAGAACGCGAAGGGTGAGCCGGTCCAGGGCTGGGTGACGTGGGACAAGAAGACGGTGTTCATGAAGCTCTGCCCGGCGCTCGCAGTGAAGGCGGCCTCGCTGCAGATCCCGCCGCTGCTGGAGAAGCACCCGTTCAACGCGCGCTTCCTGGACGTGACCACCGCGTCCGGGCTGCTGGAATGCTACGACGCGGAGCATCCGCTGACCCGCGAGGAGTACCGCCGCGCAAACGAGGCCTTGGCGAAGTACGTGAGCGACCTGGGCCTCGTGCTCGGCGGAGAGCATGGCCGCTGGTACGGCGTGCCGTACTACAGCTACTGGGAGGGGATGCAGTCCGGCGGGTTCTACTCGTGGCCCGCGGGGCACGTGGGGGTGAACATCCCCCAGACGCGCGAGGCGATCGGCGAGGACTACCTGAAGTACGGAATCGGCCACGTCTACCGCGTGCCGCTGTGGGAGCTCGTGTTCCATGACTGTGTCGTATCCACGTGGTACTGGGGCGACAGCACGGGCCACTTGTACAACGCCGCGCCCGACCTCGCCGACAAGCAGGACGCCTCCAACGTGCTCTACGGCACGGTGCCGCTGTACTGGGTGAACCAGCCATACAGCTTCGACTGGCGCGACCAGATCCTGCGGGAGCGGCTCCTGGAGAGCTACCGCAACACGTGCAAGCTGCACGAGCAGATCGGCTTCGAGGAACTCGTGAGCCACGAGTTCGTGACCGAGGACCATGCGGTGCAGAAGACCGTCTTCGGCGACGGGACGGAGGTGTGGGTGAACTTCGGCGAGGCGCCCTGGACGCTGAAGCATCGCAAGCAGGAGTTCGTGCTGCCGCAGTACGGCTTCTACGCCAAGGGCCCCAAGATCGAGCAGTACCGCACCGTCGCGCCGCAGGGCAAGACGACCACGCTGATCCGCAGCGACGGCTATCTCTTCGCGCAGGGCGATGTGCCGGGGCTGGTGGGGGTCCCCGGCGGCTACCCGATCACGCTCCGGCGGGAGGGGCCGGCGATGATCCGCGTCATCGCCGGGACCGACCAGCGCGTCCGTGTGAACCCGCAAGGCCTGTGGCCGGACGTGGGGGCCGGGCCCTGGCGTCCTGTGAAGCTCGACGGCGACGGCCGGCCCTACGCCTTCGGCGGGAGGCTGGAGGCCACGAAGGGGATGGTGGAACTGGAGCTGCGAGGCTCCCCGACCGCCCTGCTGGTCGGCGCGGAGGCGCTCAGGGACCACGCTGAGCTGGTGGTCGAGATGGTGTCGCCCAAGGGAGCCGTCGACTGCCGACAGGGGGAGCAGCTCGACCTGCGGGCAAGGGTCGTGAACCTGGGCGGGCGCAAGGCGAGCCAGGTCAAGGTCACGATGCTGTCTCTGGGGCGCGTGGTGGGCGGCGGCTACGCGCACAAGGACGGCCACACGCTGGCCGAGACCACCGTGGACGTCGCGGCGGGCGGCGAGGCCCCCGTGTCGTTCCGTCTGGACACGACGCCCTACGACGTCCGGCACCTCGTGGGCCTGCGGGCCGAAGCGGTGGACACTGACGAGCTTTGCACGGCGGACAACCTGAGCGGGGTCGAGCTCCTGTGTCGGCCCGATCTATCGCTGTGGGACGCGTCGGTGGACGTGACGGTGGAGATGGGTAGGCTGTCGCGTCACGCCCCCGTTGTGCGCATGGCCTTCGACGCGGACGTCGAGCGCGCCGCGGTCGGGAAGCCTGGGAAGGCCGACCCCGACTCGCTCCGGGTGGAGGTCCTGGGAGATACCCCCCTCGAACAGCGTTGGTGCCCCACCCAGTATGTGGACGCCGGACCGGAGCGGCGGGAGCTCGTCTGGCAGCTTCCCGGCGACCATGGCGCGGGGACCGCGGTCGCGTGTCGCGTGCACTTTGACGGGCTCGACGCGCACCGGCACGCCCTGCTGCCGAGGGCAAGCTGGCCGCCGGACGGCAGCGGCTACCGCGGGCAGTCGTGCTTCGTGAAGTTCGGCGAGGGCTACATTCGCGGCCTGACGGCGTACTGGACGAGCCCTGCTACGCAGATCCTGGCCAACCTGGGCGCCTCCTCGGGCGACACGGGCTGGGTGGATGAGGTCGGCGAGGTGCAGAGCCTGGAGGTGCTGCAAGACGGGCCCGTCCTGACCGAGGTGCGGGTGAAGAAGAGCCTGCGCGGCGGGCACTCGTATGAGAAGCTCTACACGTTCTACCCCGACCACTTCGAGGTGACTACGCTCTCTCCAGAGCGCTTCGGCACGCTGAGCCGGGCCTACTACAGCGCTCCCTGCTGGTTCGAGGATGACAAGGGCAACGATGCCATCATCGACGGGAAGGGCGACGCCGAGGACGTGTCGGGGAAGAACGTCGGGCCGAAGTGGTATGCGACCTGGGGGCCGGCGGACGACGCGCCAACTTGGGCCCTGTCCTGCGTGGCCGTCACGCCGCACGACAGCCTGACGTACTGGGATGCGGGCTCCTGGGGGGGCGTCGGGCTCAATACGGGGCGCAAGGAGCCGGCGACCGTGGCGTACTTCCTGCACCGGGCCGATGAGCCGGGCTTCTCCGCGCCGGGGTTCGCGGCGCTGGACTACGAGCGCGCTCACAACCCGGTAACCGTGACCCGATAGCGCGTCTCGGAAGGAGAACGGGCCTCGGCGGCGAAGTGGGAGGCGGAATGCACTCACTCGGAGGACTCAAGGCAATGAACCGTATCTACCTGCGGGTGGTCGCTCTGTTGCTCCTGTTGTCGATGCTGCCGTGGCTCTCAGGGTGCGGCGGGGGAGGCGTGATCGGTTTCGCACTCGCCGCCAACAAGATGTACGGCATCTGGAAGCTCTACCAGGTCTTCAACGACGGCAAGCCCTCGTGGATTCAGGCCGCACAGGCCATCTGGACCTTCCAGGGCAACCTGCGCTACGTGATCGACTACCTCGATGGCGCCGACAACGTCATCGCCACTGAGACCGGAACGTGGCGCATCGACAGCGGCGTGCTGGTGCTCAACGTCGAGGACTCGACGATCAACCCGGCGCTGGAGGGCAAGACGGCGCGCCTGCCCGGGCACTTCGATGACCAGGCGGCCACCACGCTGTCCATCACCCGCCGCGTCGCGCAGGGGCAGGTCACCGTCTCGCAGGAGCAGGTCTACCAGAAGCAACCCACGCCCTGAGAAAAAGAGGGACACCATACCAATTTCGCGAGACGTCTTGCGAAATTGGTATGGTGTCCCTCTTTTTCAGAGCTTGATGACCCGAACATCCTCAGCCTGGAGGGTGCCCTCCAGGCTGAGCGCGTTCTCCTCCCTTGAGAACGAGAGGGGCTTGTCGGCCAGTACGTCCGTCCCCGAGGCGGCAGCCAGCCCCAAGGCCTTCGCGTCGATCTCCAGTGAGTACTGCCGTTCGGCATCGCTGTCGTTGAACAGCGTGAGGTAGAGGCCGGCCTCCGGGTCGCTGCCGAAGCGCTCTACGTACACCTTCCCTTCGCCACCGGACACGCGCGCGTGGGTGACCGGTTGCCAACCAGCGGCGTTGAGGGTCGAGATGACCGGGATGTAGCGCTTGAACAGCGGGCGGTCGCGGTTGTAGAGCGCCGCGTTCTGCCAATAGGGATCGTCCGCCGCGTTGTGGCTGAAGAAGCTGGGGAAGATCGCGTAGAAGGCGCAGCGCCTGAAGTAGCGCTCGACCCACGCGGGTTCGAAGGCGTTGTAGTTCGTGTTCAGGAGCAGCAGGTAGGGCTTCTGATAGCAGAGCGCGCGCCGGAAGTTCATGATCTCATCGGAGTTCGGCGTGTACTTGCCGCCGGGCGCCCAGTCGGTCTCAATCCCCAGCACGTCCAGGAGATGCGCGGGGAACGCGAAGCTGCTCAGGACCGCGTTGGCGAACAGGAGCTTGCCGCGGGAGTGCATCCGCTCGGCCAACTCGCGCTCGAACTCGTAGGTGTGGAAGATGCCGAGCGAGCAGACCTGCCTGGTGGTGAGGGCGAAGGTCAGCGGCAGGTCGGTATAGGCCCAGTGCTCGCGGCGGTAGTTCTGCTCCGTGCCCGCCATCTCGTAGGAGTCGATGTACGTCCCGTCAAGCTCGCAGGGCTTCGGCGGCTCGGGGGGCGGCTCGAAGCCGGGATCGGCGACGAGGTTCTTGTCGGAACCCGACTCGACGAGCGAGACATCATCGAACCACACCGTCCCCGAGTGCTGGTTGCGGAACAGCAGGTGGACCACAGCCGACCGGACGGGCTTGTCGATATGGACCACCACCTCCGCCTGCTCCCAGTCGTGCGTGCCGACAGCGAACGGCGCCACATGCCCGTAGCTCGGCGTGCCATCGGCGAGGACGAGGTCCAGGTAGAGCGCGTAGCTGTTGTCAGGCTCGCCGGTGACGCCCTCGGCGCGTGACCAGGCCCGCGCCGTGAAGTCGCGGGGCTCAGTCTGGTTGAGGAGTATGAGCTGCGAGGCGCCGTGGAGCTCCCCCGCCGCGTTCGTGCAGCGGACGGAGCGGGCGCCCGCGTGCGCCGTGTCCGCTACCGTCTCGAACCCCGCTCCGAAGTCACGCCAGGCCGTCGTATCGGTCCGCCCGGCGCGCGCGAAGGCCTGCTCTATGGCGGCGAACTTCACCTCAGCCTGCGTCGCCAAGTCCGGGCGATCGGCGAACAGGTCGGGGTCGGGGTTGCCTGTGATCAGGGCGCCATCGCACCAGGGAGCGTTCAGGACCCAGAGGTGAAGGGAGCCGTCCGCGTTCGTGTAGGCCGAGTTCAGTGTAGCCTGTGATTGCGGGTCGGTCGCGGCGAGGCGCTTCAGCTCGGCGAGGGCGGCGTCGTAGGTGCGCGGCACGTCCTTCGCGAGCGGCAGCCAGTGGCTCATCGGTTCCGTGTAGACGAAGCTGTCGATGTTGTGCGCCTCGTCCCAGGGGACGTTGTCATCGCCCTCCTTGAACTGGAAGCCGAAGTCGGCGGCGTCGGGCACAGTGGCAATGTCGGTGAAGGGCATCCAGATGCCCTCGCGCTCGATACGCTTCACGAAGTACTCGGGGAACAGGTCGTAGTAGCGCCGGAGCGCGGCGCGGAAGCCCCACGCGGGGTCGAACCGGTAGAGCAGCAGGCTGAACGTGGCCGAGGAGGGGAACTTGCGCGTATCCGGGCTGAGGCCGAGATCGAAGGCCGCGTACAGTTCGCGGCTGCGTGCATCGTACGCCAGGCGCGACACGCGCGGCATGTCGAGGGGCGTAGCGACGCAGAGCGCTTCGTTGCCGCGAACCACTGGCGCGAGTGGGTAGCGGCTCATGCGGCCGTTCGTGCCCACCCCGATGGTGACTGTGTCCGCGTAGGTGCCGGGCTTGTCGATCGGGACGGCGGTCCGCATGTCCCGTCCGAACTCGCCGCCCACGGAGTCTGCCGGCAGCACGACGTACACCGCGACCGCGCGGTCGGCCGCCGTGCCGTCACGCACCTCGCCGTCGATGCGGACCGCATCCCCTTGTGCCCTGAGGGACGCCGACAGATCCAGCTTCAGCTCGGGGCACGCGGCCTGCAGCCGAACCGTCTCGCCGTCGCGCGTGACCTTCGCCTCGGTCGGCTGGAGGAAGTCGGACTCGGCGGCGACGTCGCGGAGCAGGAAGCCGCCCGCCCTCTCCCCTACCGCGACGCCCCCCGTGGTGCGATCCACGCGCAGCCGCAGGTCGGGAGCCGCGACGGCTTCCGCATCCGTCAGCCCCAGCGGCGGGTCGCCATCGGTCGTGGGCACTCCATCGAAGAGCCCGGCGCCTCCCGCGAGGGCCAGCTCGGACAGCGAGAAGTCATCGAAGTACGCGGTGCCCGTGTGGCCGCGGAAGAGGCCGTAGACCGTCAAGCGCTCGATGGGCTTCTCGGGGACGATGATGACCTGGCGGAACTGCCAGTCGTGGGTGCCGGTGTCGAAGGGCGACACCTGACCCCACAGGTGATCGCCGTCGGTGAAGTCGATGTCCACGTAGACGGAGTAGTCCGCGTTCGGGGAACCGGAGACGCTCTCGGCCTTGCTCCAGCCGGAGGCCACCACGGGCGTGGGCTCGGTCTGGCTCAGCACGGCGGACTGAGCAGCCCCCTGCTGGATCGCGGCGTCGTCCGAAGTGCACCGCGCCGCGGCCTGGCCCGTGCGCACCACCGTGCGCTCGACCTGATACCCGCGGTCCCAGAAGCCCCACGCCTGCGCCGGATTCGCCGCGTCTCCGGGGGTCTCAAAGCCGCGGTTGAGGAGACGTTCGTTCGCCCCCGCCGCATCGGCCCGCACGACCCGCTTGGCGACGCGGGAGGCGGGACAGGCACACGGCAACAGGATGGACAGGAGGAAGATGGGCCAACGCATTGAGGATCACCCGTGGGGAGACTTGGGCGCGGAGAGCCCGAAGACCTGCGTGGTTTCCTGTGGGAGGGGCTTCAGCCCCGAACGGTCGGGGCTGAAGCCCCTCCCACAGGCGGCGGAGCAGGACGCAGCACGGTGCTGAGGCCGTCGCCGGCAATCTGGTTGAGGGCCGGCGAACGGTAGAGGAAGTCCCAGGGCACCTCGACGCCATTGACCAGCCGGCCGCGGACGAGGTTCTGCTCCAGGTCGTCAATCAGCTCCAGAGAGAAGTCCTCGCCGAGGAAGGTCATGTCCTGGACGACGCGCGTCTCGTAGATCCAGTTCCCTCGCTCGGTGGGGCGACGCGTCATGTCGGTGGGGCGATGGCTGTCCTCGGTCTTCTCCCCCACCTTCAGGCGCTTGGCCGTGGTCTCTTGCTTCACGCGGCGCTTGTCGTAGATGGTCGCTGCGAAGTCCCCCGACGGGTAGTCCTCGCGCGAAGCCATCTCGATGGCGAAGCCGATTCGGTAGTTGGCGCGCGGTTTCTCGCGGCCGCGGATGGACCGGGCCGTCATCTTCAGGACGAGTTCGCTGTCCGACCCGTCGCCGACGGGCACCCAGGCGAGCTGCGCCGGGCCCACGGGCTCGTCGTAGGACTTCGTGTCTGACGGCCCCATGATGATCGGGATGATCGCGGTGTAGACCCCGCCTCCTTCGGTCACCACATTTGCGCGCGTCTCCACCGCCACGCCGAAGTCCTGGGTGTAGGGGGCCTGGTTGAGCAGGACCGCGTCGAGCGACGACTTCAGGCCCAGGTGTAGCTCCGCGTAGACGAACAGGCGGTCATCCTCGAAGCCGACATTGTCGATGTCCAAGTTCACAAGCGCCCGACCGTCGCTCTGTACGGCTGAGACGCGCGCGGGCAGCGGGGTGACGGTGAGGTAGGCGCCGGGCTTGCCCTCCGGCCCGTAGGTCAGCACGACGGGCGAGGTCCCCTCCTCCACCGGGCCGCTCATCGTTCCCAGCGCAAAGCGGGGCTGGAGGTGGGTGGTCAGCGTGTGAGTCGGCGTGCGTACGGAGATTGTGCGCGGCACGTCGATCGCGCGGGCCAGCTTGAGTGTCTCCTCGTTCGGCGTGAAGCCCGGCACGGCGAGGAACATCGCAAAGGGCTCGGCCAACGTCAGCGCGGGCCGCCCGAACTGCGCGTACAGCAGATAGCGCGTCGGCCCCGTACCCGCCGCATAGTCACCCCAGGTTCCCCCGATCACCGCGCCGCCGACCATCCCCGCCTTCGGCTGGTAGCGCAGAGCCAGATCCCGATAGAGGTACTCGAGCGCCGCGCCCGCGTCCTGTCTAGCCTCGGGCGAGGGCTCCGCGAGCCAGATCCAGTGCAGCGAGGCGACGGTGAGGGCCGTCGCGGTGGGGTTCTGCGCGGTCCGGAACCCCTCCTGGCTGATCCGCTTGAGCCAGGCCGCCAAGTCCTGGGCGGCCTTCGCCTTCGCCTGGCCGTCGTTGAGCGCTGCGCCCAGCATTGCCTGCGCGGCGGCCTTGGTCAGCAGCGCCTGCGGGTCATCGGGCCCCACCGAGAACCGCCCTACCGCACCCAATGCCGGCCGCAGTGAATCCGCCAGTTGGCTGCGGGTGGGCTCGGGCAGCCTATCAGAGAGGTGAAGGTGAATGTAGGCGAGCCAGGGCGCGAGGTACGCAGTCGCGTAGGGGTCCGGGTCGGTGTTCGGTCGCCACGGGAACGCACCCGGGCACTTGCCGCCGGAGACCTGAGCCCCCAACACAACCTGTAGGATGTCTACCGCACGATCGACCTCGCCGCCGGACATCAGCACTGCCGCAGCGTACTCCAGGCTGCCCTCGGCGTAGCTCGCGCGGCCCGCCGAGTCGAGCATCAGGTGCGCCCAGGCGGGCGGGGGTGGGGCACCGACGGGCAGAGGCGCGAAGCGGCTCTCCCCGTGCTTCAGCACCAGGCGCACGGTCTCGGCGCGGCGCGCTTCGGGCGAAGGGATGTCCTGTGCAGGGAGGGGACGGACAGCTCCGAGCAGGCATGTGAGCACGAAGAGCATCGCGCGGCTCCTCTTCAGGGACGTCTGGGCAAGCGCAACCGCCTCAGTCATGTTAGTCTCCGTGGAGGCGGCGAGGTTCCCGACGCTTGCACGGCGAGGCTCGGGCGCGGACAGGCAGGAATGCCTGTCCTCCTGTGGGTGGCCAGAGGCCCGGGCGAAAGCGAGACGGCGCGCCTGCGCGCGCCGTGAGAGCCAGGGAACGACCGTCATGCCGATCAAGCGGCCCGTCACCGGTCCAGGTCGTCCGCCGCGATGCGGTCCGCCGCAGCTGGCAGCGCGGTCTCCTGGCGGGCGATGAGGGCCTTCATCTGCGGGTCGAGGGTCGGCTGGGTCGGCACCTCGACGTCGGCGACGTCCGGACCAGAAGCGTCCGGCTCGGCCTTGATCTTGTTCAGGACCGTCGCCGTCTTCTTCTCCGTCTTCTCGTTCGCCTTGGCCAGAGTCTCAACGCGCTGGGTCTGCTGCTGAGTACTCATGGAGGCGGCATACGGGGACGTCCCGGAGCCGTAGGTGCCGCGGACGGGCTCGACGCCCGCCCGGCTGGCGCCATACCCCACATCGCCTACGCTGCCGCATCCTGCAAGGAGCAACGCGACCACCGTAGCGAAGACCAGCACACCGACTGCCCGCATGTGTCTCATGGACTCCACCCGCAGGGCCGAGGTGTCCGCCGATCCCAGCATAGCACAAGGGCTAGCGCTTTGAGAACTGCTTTCCGCGGCGCGCGCGACGGAAGCCGGCGTGCTTGCGCTCTTTCACGCGCGGGTCGCGGGTGAGATAGCCCCGCCGACGCAGGACGCTGCGCAGGTTCTCATCGAACTCGACCAGCGCCTTGGCGATTCCGTGCCGCAGCGCGCCCGCCTGGCCGCAGGGCCCCCCGCCCTTGGCGAAGGCCCGCACGTCGAACCGGCCCGCCGTGTCGGTGCAGTCGAAGGGCTGGTTGACGACCTGCACGAGGGACTCGCGAGGCAGGTACTCGGCCAGCGGCTTGCCGTTGACCACGACCTGACCGCTGCCCTCCTTGATCCACACGCGGGCGGTGGCGTCCTTACGATGCCCGGTACCGTAGTATCCCGTCTCTGGCACTGTCTGTCCTCCTTGACGCTCGGGTCAAGAGACTTGTTCCGCGTCCGTCGCCGCGCCTCACGGCAGAGGCGCAGGCTGCTGCGCCTCGTGGGGATGCGCCTCGCCCCGGTAGACGCGCAGCCGCTTCAGCATCCTCGCACCGATGCGGTTGTGGGGCAGCATGCCCTTCACCGCCCGCATCATGACCTCTTCGGGCCGACGCTCGAGCAGGTGCCGCAGCTCCTCGGACCTCAGGTGGCCCGGATGGCCGGAGTGGCGGTAGTAGAGCTTCTGGCGCAGCTTGTCACCCGTCACGCGGATCTTCTCCGCGTCGGTGACGATGACGAAGTCGCCTCCGTCGATGTGGGGCGTGAACGTCGCCCGATGCTTGCCGCGCAGGACGGCGGCGACGCGCGCCGCGACGCGCCCCAGCGTGTCATCGGCGGCGCTGACGACGTACCAGCGTCGGTCTTCAGGCTTCGCGTACTGGACCTGCGTCTTGTTCATAGTTCTCCCGACCCTCAAGGCGGGCGCCATGAATGGCGCCCCTACACCGTTGGGCGCGATGAACCGCGCCCCTACATCACAAGCCACTGTACGTCGTCATGTAGGGGCACGATTCATCGTGCCCGAACGTAGGGGCGCGATTCATCGCGCCCAAAGCCATGCTCCCCATGCGCCCTCTGGCGGCACTCCCCAGTTGCCACGCGGTCAGTAGGCGACCTTCACCAGGCAGAGCCCCTGCGGCGGGGCGGTGGGTCCGGCGCGGGTGCGGTCCCGGGCGGCGAGGATCGTCCCCACCTCTTCCGGAGCCAGCCGGTCGCGGCCCACCTCCACCAGCGTCCCCACGATGTTCCGCACCATCCTGTACAGGAAGCCGTCCGCCTCGATCCGACACTCGATCACGTCGCCGTCGCGCGAGAGGTCGAGCCGCGTCACCTCACGCACGAAGTCCTCGACCGGGGCGCCCCCCGCGCAGAAGCTGCGGAAGTCATAACGCCCCTTGATGTGCTCAGCAGCCGCGGCCATCATCTCGACGGACAGCTCGTGCGGCAGACACCACGCGAAGCGGCCCAGGATCGGCGACCGCACCGGCCGGGAGACGATCCGGTAGACATACTGCTTCCACTTCGCCGCGAAGCGCGGGTGGAAGCCCGGATCGACCTCCTCAGCCTCGACGACCGCGACGCTCGCCGGCAACGCCGCCGTGAACGCCACCGGCGCCGCCTCCACCGGAATCGGCCGCTCCGTCTCGACCGCCACGACCTGCCCCAGCGCGTGCACCCCCGCATCCGTGCGACTCGCGGCGGTGAGGCTCACGGGATGCCCGAGGCAGCGCCCGATCGCCTCTTCGAGCACTCTCTGGACCGTCGGCACGTCCGGCTGGCGCTGGAAGCCCGCGAAGTCCGTTCCGTCATACTGGACCGTCAGCTTGAGCTTCCGCATGGACAGCCCGGGCCCCGAGGGCCCCCAACGGCGTCAGTCCGCCGCCAGCTCCAACACGGCCATCTCGGCCCCATCGCCGCGCCGCTGCCCGGCGCGCAGCACGCGCGTGTAGCCGCCGGGGCGGCCGGCGAAGCGCGGCGCGATCTCGGTGAACAGGTGCTGCACGAGGTCCTGGTCGCTCACGTAGCGCAGGACCTGTCGGCGCGCGGCCAGTTGCCCGTGTTGGCGACAGGCCAGGTGGATCAGCTTGTCGGCGAGACGCCGCGCCTCTTTGGCCTTCTGGACCGTCGTGACGATCTTGTCGTGCCGGAACAGCGACGCGACCAGACCTCTCAGGAGCGCCAGCCTCTGATCGGTGGCGCGGTTCAGCTTCCGGTAGTCTTTGCGATGACGCATCGTGGACTCCTCACTCGGGCCGTCACGGGGACCGGCCGGAGGCCTACTCCTCGGTATCGCCGAGGGCCATCTCGCCGGCGCCGAACTCCTGGACCGCCCCCGGCGCCTGCTTCAGTGACAGCTCCATGTCGGCGAGCTTGTCGATGACCTCCTGCAGCGAGCGCTTGCCGAAGTTGCGGATCGACAGGAGGTCTTCCTCGGTCTGCTCGATGAGGATGGCGAGCGTGTCGATCCTCTCCTTCTTCAGGCAGTTGTACGTGCGCACGGAGAAGTCGAGGTTCTCGATGGGCGCCTGCAAGAGGCCGGCGACCTCAGGCTCGGCGCTCGGCGCCTCTTCGGGCACGGCCTCGACCAAGCGTTTCTCGGTGAAGATGCTGACGTACTCCAGCAGCAGGTCGGCGGCCTTGGCCACGGCGACCTTCGGCTCCATCGTGCCGTCGCCCCAGACCTCCAGGACCAGCCGGTCCAGGTCGGTGCGGTGCCCGAGACGCGTGGGCTCGACGCGGTAGTTGACGCGGGTCACGGGCGAGAAGGTCGCATCCACCGGGATCATGTCGGCGGCCCGCTTCTCGCGGTCGCGGTCCTCGATCGGCAGGTAGCCCCTCCCGCGCTCCACCCACATCTCGATCGACAGGCTGGCCTTCGGGTCGGTCAGGCGGGCGATGACGAGATGGGGGTTGACGATCTCCACGCCCGCCGGGCACGTGATGTGCTCACCCGTCACGTCGCCCTCGCCCTGCGCGTCCAGCCGCATGACCCGGCGCTCATCCCCCGCCTCGCCCTCCTCGTCGTGCATCCGGATCGCCAGTTCCTTGATGTTGAGGATGATCTCGGTGGTATCCTCATACACGCCGGGCAGTGTGGTGAACTCGTGCCGCGCGCCCTCGATGCGCACTGCAGTGACCGCCGCGCCGGGGATGTGTGACATCAGCACGCGGCGGAACGCGTTCCCCAGCGTGTGCCCGAAACCCCGCTCGAGGGGTTCGGCGGTGAACTTGCCGTAGGTGTCGGTCACCTGCAGCGGGTGGATGGCGGGCTTCAGCGCTTCTAGCATATCCACGTCTCCTCGCATCTCTGCCCCCGCGATGGGGGCGAGGCCTCAAGCCTGTTCCGCCTTGGCGGCGTCCGCCTTACCTCGCGTAGTACTCGACGATCAGCGCCTCGTTCACGTCCGAGTCGATCTGCTCGCGCGTCGGCACGCCCTTGACAGCGACCCGGAACTGGCTCCAGTCCACATCCAGCCACTGCGGAACCTGAGCGCCGCCGCCGGACTCCTTGGCCAGCGCGAAGGGCTTCTTGGGGCGGCTGCGCTCGCGCACCTCAACCACGTCGCCCTCGCGGACGGAGAAGGAGGGAATGTCCACCACGCGCCCGTTCACCGCGACGTGCCGGTGGCGGACGGCTTGGCGCGCGGCCGAACGGCTCGGCGCGAGACCGGCGCGGTAGACCACGTTGTCCAGCCGGCGCTCCAGGTGCTGGAGCAGGGCTTCGCCCGTGACGCCGCGCTCGCGCTGGGCCTCGCGGACGTAGCGCCGGAACTGGGTCTCCAGGACCCCATAGATCCGGCGGCACTTCTGCTTGGCGCGGAGCTGCAGGGCGTAGTCGGAAGGCTTGATGATCCGGCCCTTCTTGCCGCCCTGCGTTCCGCCCGAACCCGCGCCGGGAGGCGTCTGGCGCTTCTCCCACGCGCACTTGGGCCCGTAGCAGCGGGAGCCTTTGAGGTACAGTTTCTGTGCTTCGCGGCGGCAGAGCCTGCAAACCGCCTGAGTGTAGCGTGCCATCCTTCTCCTCCGAACCGGGGAGCCCGTGGGGTCTGCCCGGGATGCGCGGTGCGGCGCGGTCCCGCCTAGACGCGGCGCCGCTTGGGCGGCCGACAGCCGTTGTGCGGGATGGGTGTGACGTCCTTGATGCTGCCGACCTCCAGGCCGGCGGTCTGCAGCGCGCGAATCGCCGCCTCGCGACCCGAGCCCGGTCCCTTGACGAACACATCGACCTTGCGCAGGCCCATCTCCTTGGCGCGCTGGGCGACGCTGTCGGCCGCCATCTGCGCGGCGAAGGGCGTGCTCTTGCGCGTACCTTTGAAGCCGGCGGTGCCGGCGCTGGCCCAGGCGACCACGTTCCCGTCGGGGTCCGTGATCGACACGATCGTGTTGTTGAAGGTCGACTTCACATGCACGTGGCCGTAGACCAGCGTGCGCTTCTCGCGCTTGCGCGGCTTGCTGCCGGCGGCAGGCTTTGGCATTGCACTGGCTCCGTTGGCGTCTATTACCAGTCTCGCAGGCTGGAAGCCTGCGCTGCATCACTACGTCTTACGCAGCGCGCGCTTCTTCCCGGCGACGGTCTTGGCGCGCCCCTTGCGGGTGCGGGCATTGGTGCGGGTACGCTGGCCCCGGACCGGCAGGCCGCGGCGATGGCGCATGCCTCGATACGTGCCGATCTCGATCAGGCGCTTGATGTTGGACTGCACCTCGCGCCGCAGGTCTCCCTCGACCACGTACTCGCGCTGGATGATGTCGTTGATGCGCGCCGCCTCATCCTCGGTCATGTCGCGAATGCGCGTGTCGGGGCTCACCCCCGCTTTGACGAGGATCTCCTGGGAGCGCGACACGCCGATGCCGTAGATGTATGTCAGGGCAATCTCGGCGCGCTTCTCCCGCGGCAGGTCTATACCGGCGATTCTGGGCATGGATCGACTCCTCCGTGCGACGGGCGGGCCTCAGCCCTGACGCTGCTTGTGGCGAGGCTCCTTGCAGATGACGCGCACGACGCCTCTGCGGCGCACGATCTTGCAGTTCATGCAGCGCTTCTTGACCGACGCTCTGACTTTCACGACGACACCTCCGCTGACAACGGCACCACTACGGCGCATGACCCCCCGGAGAACCGATTGGGGCCAACGGTTGCGCCGCCTGGGCCGGCTATTTGTGCAGCCAGACGATTCGCCCCCGGGTGAGGTCGTAGGGGCTCAGTTCCAACGTCACCCGGTCGCCCGCCATGATGCGGATCCAGCGCATCCGGATCTTGCCGGAGACGTGAGCCAGGACCTCATGGGGCGCTCCGCCATCCTCGCGCTGGACCTCCACGCGGAACATCGCGCTGGGCAGCTTCTCGACAACCACGCCCTGCGCGCGGATGGCCTTCTCCCGCTGCGGCTCTTCGGGCTGCGGCTTGGGCGGCTTGCGTTTCTTGGGTGGTCTTCCTTTAGGAGCCATAACCGCCGTTTCCGGCTGCTCCACTCCCTTCGGGCCTTGGCTCGCAGTCACGCCCGGGTCCGGCCGGCAACGTCAGAATGCGGGGCGCGCCACGCGTGACCTCCACCGTATGTTCGAAATGAGCCGATAGCTTACCATCGGCCGTTCGATATGTCCAGCGGTCGGGGTCGCGGACGATCCGAAAGGCGCCCTCCGCGACCATCGGCTCGATCGCCAGCGTCATCCCCCGGCGCAACCGCACCCCGTAGTCCTCGGGGAACTGCGAGAGCGCCACGAAGTTGGGGATCGACGGGGGCTCATGGAAACGGCGCCCGATTCCGTGCCCCGTCAGGTCCCGGATGACCGAGTAGCCCGCCCCCTCCACGATCTCCTGGATGGTCCGGCTGATGTCCTGGACCTTCGCGCCCTCCACGGCCTGGGCGATCCCCGCCGCCAGCGCCTCCTTGGTCTTCTCCATCAGCCGCTTCGCACGCTCGCTCACTTCGCCGATCGCGAAGGTCCGGGTCAGGTCCGCGTGCATTCCGCGAACCTCGGCGCCCACGTCGATCCCGAGGATGTCTCCCTCGCGCAGCACGGTCGTCGTGTCCGGAATCCCGTGAACGACCACATCATTCGGCGCACAGCAGATCGTCGCCGGGTACCCGTATAGACCCTTGAAGGACGGGGTCGCGCCGTGAGCCCGGATGTACTCCTCGGTAGACCGGTCCAGCTCGGCCGTCGTGACTCCCGGCCGAAGCAGCCCCTCCAGCGCGTCGAGCGCGCCTGCCAGGATTCCCCCGGCCTCGCGCATCGCCTGCAGCTCGGCCCTGGACTTGCACGTCGGCTGCCGGCCGCCGCCCTTGCGGGCCATCAGCCCGCCCTCCGCCCCTTGAGCGCCGCCAGCGCCCGCCCGGCAATCTCCTCCACCGATCCGACCCCCTCCACGGACAGGAGGCTGCCGCGCTCCCGGTAGTACTCCAGCACCGGCGCCGTCTGTGCGGCGTAGACTCTCAGGCGCTGTCCTACCGCCTCCGGCGCGTCATCCACGCGTTGGTACGTTTCCCCCCCGCACTTCGGGCACGCCCCATTCGCCGGTAGCGCCTCGACTGGGAACGTCTCCCCGCACCCCCGGCAGGTCCGGCGTGCCGACAGGCGGCGCACCAACTCGTCTTCCGGCACTTCGATCGCAAGGGCGGCCGGCTCGCCGCGCCCCGCCTCCGCCATCACCCTCGTGAGCGCCTGGGCCTGTGCCACGGTCCGCGGGAAGCCGTCCAGCAGGACTCCCTTCGCACAGTCCTCATGCTGCAGGCGCTCGGCGACCAGGTCCACCATCAGGTCATCCGGCACGAGGTCTCCGCGATCCATGTAAGCCTGGGCGGCCTTGCCCAACGAGGTTCCAGCCGCGACCGCGGCGCGCAGGATGTCGCCGGTTGAGATGTGCAGGATCTGCAGGTCACCGGCGAGCAGCTTGGCCTGCGTGCCTTTGCCGGCGCCCGGCGCCCCCAGCAGGATGATGTCGCTCGGCGTCACGGCCGCCTCCCCGCGGTACCGGTTCCCGCGGACGGCTCAGTCCAGGAAGCCCTTGTACTCACGCATGAGCAACTGGGCTTCGATCTGTTGCATGGTGTCCAGCGCCACGCCGACCACGATCAGCAGCGACGTGCCGCCGACCAGGCTGAAGGTCGTGACCTTCGTGATGGGCCCCACGTAGTACTGGATGACGGCGATGAACCCCAGGAAGATGGCGCCGGCGAGCGTGATGCGGTACAGAATGCGGTCCAGGTGATCGCGCGTCGCGTGGCCCGGGCGGATGCCCGGTACGGAGCCGCCGTTCTTCTGCAGGTCCTCGGCGATCCGCTCCGGGTTGAAGGTCACGGTGGTGTAGAAGTACGTGAACACGATGACCAGCAGGAAGTACAGGATCGAGGCCACAACGCTCCGACCCGGCTCCGACCACATCTGAATGTAGAAGAAGACGTTCCAGACGCTCGCCTCGGGAATCCCCGTGCTGGCGATGGCCCCGACGATCTTCTCCGAGCGGAGGAACTGGATGATCGTGCCCGGGAACATCAGGATCGAGACCGCGAAGATGATCGGGATGACACCGGCGGCGTTCACGCGGAGCGGCAGGAAGCTGGAGGTGCCGCCGTAGACACGATGGCCCCGGACGCGCTTGGCGTACTGAACGGGAATCTTGCGCTGGGCCTGCTGAACCATGACCACCAGGTAGATGACCGCCAGGAAGATGGCCATCAGGAACAGGATGTTCAGGATCTGGATCTGGCCGCCCTTCCACAGCTGGATGGTCAGGGCGACGTCCTCGGGCATGGAGGTCATGATGCCGACGAAGATGAGCAGCGAGATGCCCTGCCCAATGCCCTTGTCCGTGATCTGCTCACCCAGCCAGTAGAGGAACATGCACCCGGCGGTCATCATCACGATGTCGAAGATCCGAATGGCGAACCCGCCGATGAAGATCCCCTGGCTCTGGAACATCGCAATCACGCCGCCCGCCTGCATCAGCGCGAGGGCGACCGTGAGGTACTTGGTCCACTGCGCGATCTTCTTCTTCCCGTACTCGCCCTCTTTCTGCAGCTCCTCGAGGGCGGGCACGGCGATGCCCAGGAGCTGGAAGATGATCGAGGCGTTGATGTAGGGCATGATTCCGAGAGCCAGGACCGAGAACCGCTGCAGCGACCCGCCCGCGAACTTGTTGAGCATGTTCGCGAAGCCCATGCCGGAGCCGCGGAAGAAGTTCTCCAGCGCTTCCTTGTCGATGCCCGGCAGCGGCACGTGGGCGCAGGCGACGTAGACGGCAAAGGCCGCCATTACGAACAGGAGGCGCTTCCGTACGTCGGGGAGCCTGAGTGCCTGAGCCAGGTTGGCGAGACGTTCCTTCATCAGCTGCCCACCCGAACCGTTCCGCCGGCGGCCTCGATCTTCTGTCGCGCCGATTCGCTGACGGCGTGCACGGTGACGTTCAAGGGCTTCGTGACTTCGCCGTTACCGAGGATCTTGATCCCGTCGCGCACCTGCTTCACGAGGCCGGCGTCCCGGAGCAGCTCCGGCGTGACCTCCGTGTTGGCCTCGAAGCGGTCGAGCTGCGCGACGTTGACGATCGCGAAGTCCTTGCGGAACATGCCGATGTTCATGGCGCGGTTGGTCTTGCCGCGCATGTGGGGCAGTCGGCGGTAGAGGGGGTTCTGTCCGCCCTCCATGCGGGGGTTGACCTGCTCCCGGTAGTTCTGGCCCTTCTGGCCCTTGCCGCAGGTCTTGCCCCAGCCGCTGCCCTCGCCGCGCCCGACCCGCTTGCGCTGCTTGCGCGTTCCCGGCGGTCTCTTGATGGCTCCCAGGTTCATCGCTTGTACTCCCCAGCAGGATCGACGCAGGCCGGGTACCGTCAGCCCTCGTCCACCTTCACGAGATGGTTGATGGTGCGGGTCATGCCGCGGACCGAGTCGTTGGCCGGCCGAACGACCGTCTGACCGACCCGCGCCAACCCCAACGCGGCGGCGGTCTTGCGGACCTTCGGGCAGCTACCGATCAGGCTCTTGGTGAGTGTGATGTGAAGCGCGCCCTCTTTGCGGGTCATCCTTCGCACACCTTCCGCCTCCGGCGGTCGCCTCCACGACGTATACGCGCGACCGGGGGCAGTGGTTCGGGTACGTTCGGTTTTCCGTCCTGGGCTAGAAGTCCAGTCCGCCCTCGCGTGCGGCCTCCGCCACAGCCTTCACTCGGCCGTGGTACGGGAAACCGGCCCGGTCGAAGACGACCTGCGCGACGTCGGCGGCCTTCGCGCGCTCGGCGATCAGCTTCCCGACCGCCGTCGCCGCCGCGATAGTGGCCGGAGACGCGACGCTCTGGCGGATCGCGGGCTCCATCGTCGAGGCCGACACCAAGGTTCGGCCCGCGTCGTCGTCGATGACCTGCAGGTAGATGTGCCGGGCGGACCGGAAGACGCACAGCCGCGGACGCTCGGACGTGCCGCGAACCTTGCGCCGTCCCGATACCTGCCGTCGTCGTCTGGCCTCTCGGCGGTTGATCTCGAAGCTCATCTCAACTCTCCGCAACCAGGGCGCTCAGGCGCCCTACGACTTCCGACGGGCGCGATGAATCGCGCCCCTACATCGTCCCCCCAAGGCGCTAGCCGCCGACCTTGCCGGCCTTGCCCGCCTTGAAGCGGATCGTCTCGCCGACGTAACGGATGCCGCGCAGATCGCTGCCGCGCGGACGGTAGACCGACATCTTGCGCAGCTTGCGGATGTTGGCCGCGAACTGCCCGACGCGTTCCTTGTCGGCGCCGCGGACGGTCACCCGGTTCTGTTCGACCTGCACCTCGAGGTCGGCCGGGATCGGCAGACGGCACGGGTGCGAGTAGCCTACCTGCAGCACGAGCGTCTTTCCGTCCAACTCCACACGATAGCCCAGGCCGAAGACTTCCAGGCGCTTCTCGAACCCCTCGGTTACGCCCGTGACCATGTTCGCGACGAGCGATCGGGTCAGGCCGTGGAGGGCCTTGTGGCGCTTCTGGTCGGACGGCCGGGTGACGAGGATCCGGTCAGCGCCGATCTCCAGCTTCATCTCCGGGTGAATCCGGCGACTCAGCTCAGGGCCCTTGGGGCCCTGGCAGAAGACGACGTTGTCCTCGTCCACCCGGACGGTCACACCTTTGGGTAGCGGGATGGGCGATAGACCTATGCGCGACATGGTCCTGCTCCTTCGTTTCTCGCGTCCGAACTACCAGACGTAGGCGAGCACCTCGCCGCCCACGCCCCGGTCGCCCGCCTTGCGCGCCTTGGCGGCCGTCATCACGCCCGAGCTGGTAGAGACGATGGCAACGCCGAGGCCTCCGAGCACGCGCGGCAGGTCCTCGCGGCCGACGTAGACGCGCGAGCCCGGCCGACTGACGCGCTTCAGGCCGTTGAGCACCGGGTGCCGGTCGGCGGTGTACTTGAGTCGAATCCGCAGCGTCTTGCCCTTGCCGACAAGCTGGAAGCCGCGGATGAAGCCCTCTTCATGGAGGATCTTCGCGATCTCGACCTTGATCTTGGAGGCCGGGATCTCGACGTTCGCGTGCCTCGCTGCGTTCGCATTGCGCAGTCGAGTGAGCATGTCGGCGATTGGGTCGGTTATAGCAGCCATCAGACCCCTCCTGTAAGGCACTGAACCACCGTCGGCCCGACCGAGCGACCCTGACCTGGGCACTCCCCTCGGCCGGCCGTCTCTATTCACCAGCTGGACTTCGTCACGCCGGGGATCTCGCCCCGGTGCGCGTGCTCGCGGAAGCAGATACGGCACATGCCGAAGCGGCGCATGTACGCGCGTGACCGGCCGCAGATGTGACACCGGTTGTAGGTGCGGACCCGGAACTTCTGCGGCCGCTTCCACTTCGCAATCCACGATTTCTTGGCCATCAAACGCGCCTCCTACGCCTGGCCGCGCGGGCTCAGGCGGCTGCCAGGGGCAGCCCCATCTCGCGGAGCAGGGCCGCCGCTTCCTCGTCGGTCTTCGCCGTCGTCACGATCGTGATGTCCATCCCACGGGTCTTGGCGACGTCGTCGTAGCCGAGTTCGGGGAAGATCAGATGATCCTTGATGCCGATGGTGTAGCTCCCGCGTCCGTCGAAGGCGTGCGGCGACAGCCCCCGGAAGTCGCGGATACGGGGCAGGCAGACGTTGAACAGGCGGTCCACGAACTCGTACATGCGAACGCCGCGCAACGTGGCCTTGCAGCCCACCGCCATGCCGGCGCGCAGTCCGAACGCGGCGATCGACTTGCGGGCACGCCGGATGCAGGCACGCTGGCCGATGATCATCGCCAGCTCCTTGATGGCCTGCTCGAGGTTCTTGATGTCCTCTTTGCCGTCCGACACGCCCATGTTCACGGAGACCTTCACCAGGCGCGGGACTTCCCAGATGTTCGTGTAGCCGAACCGGTCCATCAGCGCGGGCCGAATGTCCCCCTCATAGCGGGACTTCAGCCGCGGCGCGGGTTGGGTCGGCGGGGTTTCAGCTGCCATCGCTGCTCTTCCTATCCTCGGCCAGTGGCCGGTGCCGTCTACTCAGGACAGGCAGGAATGCCTGTCCTCCGGCTTGCCGACGACGTCCTAGTCCGTGTCGATGTCCTTCTTGCACTTGCGGCACACCCGTACCCGGCGCCCGTCATCGCGGCGGTGGCGCAGCGGGTGAGTCGGGCTGGCGCAGTTGGGGCAGACCAGCATCACGTTGGAGATGTGGATCGGGCCGGGCTTCTCGATGACGCCGCCCTGACGGATCTTCTGGGACTGGCGCTGCGCCTTCTTCTGGATGTTGACGCCGTCCACGATCACGCGGCCCACGTCCGGACGGACCTGCAGCACGCGACCGCGGCGGATCCGCCCGCGCTTGGAGCGATCCTTGCCCGAGATGACCTGAACTTGATCGCCCTTCTTGATGCCCAGCTTGATGGTTGGCATGACCGGACTCCCTCTTCGGCCGGACAGCGCCGTCCTCGCTCAGAGGACCTCAGGCGCCAGTGAGATGATCTTCATGTGGGCGCGCTGCCGCAGCTCGCGGGCCACCGGCCCAAACACGCGCGTGCACACCGGTTCCTTCTGGGCGTTGATGATGACGGCCGCGTTGTCGTCGAAGCGGATCGAGGAGCCATCCGGGCGCGTTACCGTGTCCCGCGTCCGCACGATCACCGCGCGAACGACGCTCCCCTTGGTGATGGCGCTGTTGGGCGCGACGCGCTTGGCCGAGGCGACGATCTCGTCGCCCAGGGCGCCAATGCGCGTTACCCCGCGGCCCATCACCTTGATGCACATGATCTCCTGGACGCCGCTGTTGTCCGTGACCTTGAGTCGCGTGAGTGGCTGGATCATCTGGGTCAACTCCCGCTCGCCCGGCCTGCGCCGAGACGCGCTATTCCTCCGGCTCTTCCTTGGCCTGGGCCGCGAGACGCTCGGCCAGGTGCCCGGGCAGCTCCTCATAGTGACTGAAGCGCTGCGAGTAGGAGGCGCGCCCCTGCGTCATGGAGCGCAGGTCGGCCTCGAACGTGCTCAACTCGCCCAGCGGCACGTGCGCGCTCACCACGGTCACGGTCCCGCGCGGCTCCATCCCCAGGACTCTCCCCCGCCTCCCGTTCAGGTCGGACATCACGTCGCCCACCTGCTCCTCGGGCGTGATGACCTGCACCTCTACGATCGGCTCCAGCATGACCATCTGGGCCTGCGCCATCGCGTTGTCGAAGGCAATGCGACCCGCGGTCCGGAAGGCGATGTCGGACGAGTCCACAGAGTGCGAGCTGCCGTCGTCGAGGATGATGCGGATATCCACGACCGGGAACCCCGCGATCGAACCCCGCCCCGTGGCCTCGCGAACGCCCTTCTCCACCGCCGGGATGAAGTTGCGGGGGACCGAGCCGCCCTTCACTTCGTCCACGAACTCGACGCCCGCGCCGCGCTCCTGCGGTTCTACGCGAATCCAAACGTCCCCGAACTGCCCACGCCCGCCGGTCTGCTTCTTGTGGCGGCCCTGGACCCGGATCGCGGTCTTGAAGGTCTCGCGATACGGGATCTTGGGCGTCCCAAGCTCGATCTCCGCGCCGAACTTCCGCTTGATCCGCTCGACGGCGATCTGCAGGTGCATGGCGCCCATGCCGCTGATGACCATCTCGCCGGTTTCCGGGTTGCGCTCGGCGCGGAAGCTGATGTCTTCCTCGGCGTAGCGGCTCATCGCGATGGACAGCTTGTCCTCGTCGGCCTTCGCGGCGGCCTTGGCGCTCGCGGAGTACATCGCTTCCGGCAACCCAGGCAGCTTGAGTTGGATCAGCGACTTCGGGTCACACAGCACGTGACAGGTCAGCGCGCTGCTCAGCTTGGTGACGCAGCCCAGATCGCCGGCGACCAGCTCAGGTGCGCCCTTCGCTTCCTTGCCCTGCGTGAACGAGAGCCCGGCGAGCTTCTCGCGCTCGCCCGTGTTGGCGCAGGTGACGATTCCGTCTGCGGCCAGGACGCCGGAGATGGCTCGCAGGTAGCTGATCCGCCCCACGTAGGGGTCGCTGACCGTCTTGAAGATGACCGCGGCTCCGGGCTCGGCGGCATCGCAGACGCGGGTGATCTCGTTGCCGGCGGCATCGGTCGCCTCCCACTCCCGACCGGCCGGGGAGGGCAGAGCGCCGACGATGAGGTCCAGCAGCGCGCTCACGCCTTCGCAGCTGTACGCCGCCGTGGGCAGGACCGGGAGGAGCTCTCCGGCGAGGATCGCCTTGCCGAGAGCCGCTCGCAGCTCCTCGGCTGAGATCTCCTGCTCCTCCAGGTAGCGCTCCATCAACTCGTCATCGCTGGAGGCGATCTCCTCGATGAGCGCTGTCCGCGCTTCCTCAACCGCCTCCGCCATGTCGCCCGGCACGTCCTGCTCCTTGGCCTCCTTGCCCACGCCGACGATGGCCTTGTTTGCCAGCAGGTCAACCACGCCCCGGAAGCCATCGGCCTGTCCGATCGGCAGGTGGGTGGGGACGGCCTTGGCGCCCATCAGACGCTGACCCATGCTGGCCACGGCCTGAGCGAAGTCGGCGTTCGGCTTGTCCATCTTGTTCACGACGGCGATCATCGCTTTGCCCATCGCCCTGGCGGTCGCGAACACTTTCTCCGTGTGCACCTCAACGCCCGCCACGCCGTCCACCACCAGCAGCGCGCCCTCGGCGACCCACAGGGAGAAGATGACATCGGCGATGAAGTCGGCGTAGCCCGGCGTGTCGATCAGGTTGACCTTGGCGTTCTTCCACTCGCAGTGGCAGAGGGCGGGCACGATGGTGATCTTGCGCTCGACCTCTTCCGGCTCGTAGTCCCCCACAGCATTGCCGTCATCCACGCGGCCCAGGCGTGTGACCGCGCCCGCGCAGAACAGCAAGGCCTCGTTGAGCGTGGTCTTGCCGGCTCCGCTGTGCGAGATGATCGCCACATTGCGGATCTGGTCCGTACGATAGCTGGACATCCGGGACTGCCTCCTGCGATCTCACGCCACACCCGCCGGTGTCGCCGGCGGGCACTGCACACTGTCCTACCGCGCTCGCGACACGACCTGCGTAACGCGCCACGACTTGTCCTTGCTGAGGGGCCGGCACTCCGTGATGACCACCCGGTCGCCCTCATGGCAGTCGTTCGTGTCATCGTGGGCCTTGAACGTCGCGCTGCGCCGCAGGACCCTCTTGTAGACCGGGTGGCGCGTCAGACGCTCGACGCGCACGACGACGGTCTTGTCCATCTTGGCGCTGACGACGACGCCCTCTTTGGTCTTGCGCGTGCCCCTCGCTGCTGTGGCCATTGGTCCAACCTTCCCTATCTGTCAGCCCGTTGTCGCCCGTCAGCGGCTGATTCCGAGCTGCCTCTCGCGTTGGATCGTCTTGATCCGGGCGATGGCCTTGCGGTACTTGCGGATCCGCTTCGGGTCTTCGACCTGCCCCGACGACAGGCGGAAGCGCAGGTTGAAGAGGCTCTCGGAGACGTGGTTCAGCCGCTCCACCAACTCGTGGTCGCTGAACGTGCGCAGGCGCTCGATGAACTCACTGGAGGTCTTGCTGTCATCAGGCATGGGTCATCTCCTCCCGCGACACGATGCGCGTCTTGATCGGGAGCTTCATGGCCGCCAACCGCATCGCCTCGCGTGCCACGTCGTCGCCGACGCCGCTCATCTCAAACAGCACCCGGCCCGTCTTGATGACCGCCACCCAGAACTCCGGGGCCCCCTTGCCCTTGCCCATGCGCGTCTCGGCGGGCTTCTTGGTGACGGGCTTGTCAGGGAAGACGCGGATCCAGACCTTGCCGCCGCGCCGGGCATGGCGGGTCATGGCGACACGGGCCGCCTCAATCTGCCGACTGCTCAGCCAGCAGGGCTCGAGGGCCTGGAGCGCGTAATCGCCGAAGGCCAGGCGCGCGCCGCGATCGGGCTTGCCGCGCATGCGGCCTCGGTGCTGACGGCGGAACTTGGTTCGCTTAGGCATCAACATCCGGGTTGTCTCCCTCCTCGGGAGTCTCGGCAACCGCCGGCTCTTCGACGACGGCTTCGGGCTCAGCCGGCGGCTCAACCGCGACATCCGGCTCCGGCACAACGACCGGCTCGGCCACGGGCTCTGTCGGCACCTCGGCGACCTCGACCTCCGCCACTGGCTCCTCCACGGGCGCCGCAGCCTCCTCGGCCGCCTCGCGGCGCGGCGCGATGCCCGGGGTCTCGACCCGCTCGCGGGCCTGCTCGAACTCCCGGCGGCGCCGGTCGGGCATGATGTCGCCCTTGTAGATCCAGACCTTCACGCCGATGTTGCCCTGGTTCGTCTTCGCCTGGGAGAGGCCGTAGTCCACGTCGGCGCGCAGGGTGTGCAGCGGCACGCGGCCGGTCGGGCTCTTCGCCGCCTCGGAATGGGCGATCTCAGCCCCGCCCAGGCGACCGCTGATCTTCACCTTCATCCCCTGCCCGCCCGCCTTCATCGTGCGCTGCAGGGCCTGGCGCATGGCGCGGCGGAAGCTGATCCGGCGCTCGATCTGGTGGGCGATACTGTCGGCGACGAGCTGTGCATCGACCTCCGGGCGCTTGACCTCCTCCACCGTCAGGTGCACCTTGCGACCGACGGCCTGCTGAATGTCCTTGTTGAGACGATCCACGCCGGCTCCCGACCGCCCGATGACGACCCCCGGCTTCGCGGTGCGGACGACGACCGTCACCGTGTCCGCCGTGCGCTCGATGGAGATCTGGCTGACCGAGGCGTTGCGCAGACGGTCGCGCACCAGCTTGCGGATGCGGACGTCCTCGATGAGCTGCTGACGGTAGCGCGTGTCCTCGGCGAACCACTTGCTCAGCCACGGGCGGATGATGCCCAGTCGGAAGCCGTACGGGTGGACCTTCTGTCCCATGCCGAATGCCCTCGCTTCGCGGATGGCTCAGGCGGCCTGCCCCGAGCCTACTCCTCTTCTCCATCGGTCAGGATGACCGTGATATGGCACGTACGCTTCTTGATGCGGTCTACGCGGCCACGCGCCCGGTAGCGCACGCGCGGCATCGTCACACCGTCGTCCACCATCGCGGTCTTGACGGTGAGCGCCTCAGGCTCCAGGTCGAAGTTGTTCTCGGCGTTGGCGGCGGCCGACTTCAGGACCTTGCCCAACACGGCCGCGGCCGGGCTGGGGTGGACCGTCAGGATGGCGCGGGCTTCGTCCACTCCGCGACCGCGGATCAGCGCAGCATAGCGCCGCACCTTCTGCGGTCCACATCTGACGAAACGGGCGACGGATCGGACTTCCATGATCGACGACTCCTTGGGCCCTGCCTGGGCAGGAGGGGCTTGCGCCCCGACTACGCGCGAGCCACCCTCGTGGTGCGCTCGGTCCGGCTGCCGCTCATGCCGCGATACGTACGCGTGGGCGAGAACTCGCCGAGCTTGTGGCCGACCATGTTCTCGGTGATCAGCACCGGGATGTGCCGCCGGCCGTCATGCACGGCGATCGTGTGGCCGACCATCTCCGGCGTGATCGTCGAACGCCGCGACCAGGTGCGGACCACCTGCCGGCGGTTGTCCGCGTTCAGCCGGCCGATCTTCTTCATCAGCTTCTCGCACACGTACGGGCCCTTCTTGATTGACCTGGGCATCCCATGTCCTCCGTCTGCTGACCTCACGACGTGCGGACAAGATGTCCGCGCTCCGGGTGACCAGCTTACGCGTACCGGCGACGCAGAATCTGCTTGTCGCTAGGCTTCTTGACCCGGGTGCGCTTGCCGAGCGTCGGCTTGCCCCAGGGGCTGACGGGGCCCGGGCGGCCCACCGGCGCCTTGCCCTCGCCGCCGCCGTGCGGATGGTCCACCGGGTTCATGACCGTGCCGCGAACCGTCGGGCGCCAGCCCTGCTTGCGCTTCCGGCCGGCCTTGCCTGCGTCCACATTCAGGTGCTCCTCGTTCCCGACCGTGCCGACCGTGGCGCGGCACTTGTGGAACACCAGGCGCATCTCGCCGGAGGGCAGTCTCAGCGTCGCGTACTTGCCTTCCTTCGCCACGATCTGCGCCGAGGTGCCTGCGCTGCGGGCGAGCTGAGCGCCCTTGGACGGCTGCAGCTCGACGCAGTGGACCGTCGTCCCCACCGGGATGCTCTCCAGCGGCATGCAGTTGCCCGGACGGACCGGGACGCGCTCGCCGGAGAGGATCTTGGCGCCGGCCTTGAGGCCCTGGGGCGCCAGGATGTAGGATTTCGTGCCGTCGGCGTAGTGCAGCAGCGCGATGTGCGCGGAGCGGTTCGGGTCGTACTCGACGGCCGAGACCGTCGCGGCCACGCCGTCGCGCTGGCGCTTGAAGTCGATCTGCCGGTAGAGGCGCGGCACGCCGCCGCCGCGGTGACGCACGGTGATGCTACCCGTGTTGTTACGGCCCGCGTGCACCTTGCGGCGCCTCGTGAGCGTCTTCTCCGGGGCCTTCTTCGTCAGCTCACTCGTATCGAGCGGCCGGTAGCGCCGTCGCCCGGGCGATGTCGGCTTCACCTTGCTCTTTACAGGCATCGTTGGTCACCTTGCTCCGTCACGGACGACGGGCGCTCCACCCTCACGGACTGCTTACCCGCCGGCCAGCACGTCGATGGTCTGTCCCTGGGCGAGCGTGACGATGGCCTTCTTCCGCTGCGCCGTCTTGCCAATGCGGTGGCGGTAGCTGTGGCGCCGCTCCTTGCCCCGCACGGTCATTGTGTTGACGCCGACGACGCGGACGCTCCAGAGCGCCTCGACCGCCCGGCGAATCTCGGTCTTGTTGGCCTGCGGATCGACCTCGAAGGTGTACTTGCTGCCCTTCTTGGTGCCGGTCTTGGCGCCCTCGGCCTGCGCCATGCTCTTCTCGGTCACGACGGGCCGAAGGATGATCTTCCGGTACTGCGCGAGCATCTCGGGGGTGATCATGACAGCCAGACCTCCTCCAGCGTGTTCAGGCCCGCGCGCGTCAGCACGATTCGTTCCGAGTGCAGCAGGTCGTCCAGCGACAGGTGCGGGGCCACGCGGATCGTGACGCCGGGGATGTTCCGGCCGCTGCGGTAGATGCGCTCCTCCGGGTCCTCGCCCGGGCCGATGACCACCAGGATCTTGCCGAAGGCCTCCAGGCTGTCGAGGATCTCCCGAAACCGGCGCGTGGAGTAATCCTCGATCGCCAGTTCGTCCACCACCGTCAGGCGCGCCTGGCGCCGTCGCTCGCTCAGGACGGCGAAGGCCGCCTGGCGTCTCACGCGCTTGGGCAGGCCGTCCGTCGTCTTGCGCCCGTGCGGCCCGTGGGGCTTGTTGCCGCCCACGAACACGCTGGCGGAACGGCTGCCGTGGCGAGCGTGACCCGTGCCCTTCTGCCGATACCACTTGGCGCTGGTCTTCGAGACGTCGCTGCGGCGCTGGGTGTTGACGGAGCCGACGCGCCGGACCCGGCCGAGGCGGATCGCCGCCTGGTACACGAGCGTGTGGTTCGGCGCCGCATCGAACAGCTGGTCGGGCAGCGTGACCTGGTCGATCTTCTCCCCGTTGCAGTTGTAGAGCGCTGCCTCAGCCATCCTGGGACTTCCTTTCGCGCTTGCTGCCACCCGGTCAGCTCGCCGTGATGATGAGCAGACCGCCGTTCGCTCCCGGCACGGGGCCCTTCACCAGCAGCAGGTTCCGATCGACGTCGATCTTCACGACCTTCGCGCTCCCGAGCGTGAAGCGGCCGGCCCCCATATGACCGGGCTTTCGGACTCCCGCGAAAACGCGGGCCGGGTCGGTCGCGCCCGTGGACTGCGGCGCGCGGTGTACCTTCGAGCCGTGGGTCGCCTTCCCGCCGTGGAAGCCGTGTCGTTTGATCCCGCCGGCGAAACCCTTGCCCTTCGTGGTGCCCGTGATCTTGACCGTCTGGCCTTCCTTGAAGACGCTCTCGACCCGAATCTCATCGCCGGGCTTGGCCGGATCGTCGGCCTCGCAGCGGACCTCGCGCAGCCAACGCACGGGATCGACGCCCGCCGCCCCGAAGTGGCCGGTCATCGGGCTGTTGACGCGGTGTCGCTTGCGCTTCTCGA
Organism: Armatimonadota bacterium; assembly: GCA_016869045.1. Lineage (GTDB taxonomy): Bacteria > Armatimonadota > Zipacnadia > Zipacnadales > VGFC01 > VGFC01. The sequence goes on along the minus strand of VGFC01000012.1, from coordinate 779 downwards.
TCCCGAGCTGCAGGGCGTCGTAGCCGTCCTTCTCCGCCGTCTTGCGCTGCACCACGACGTTCGGCTCGGTCACGATCACGGTCACGGGCACGACGTACCCCTCGTCGCTGAAGATCCGCGTCATGCCCAGTTTCTTGCCCAGCATTCCCTTCGCCATCTCGGTAGCACTCCCGTTGCGGTCCTGCACGGCGCGGCTCTGGTGAGCCGCAGGCACGACAAGACGGCACTAGTTGGCCGTCGTCTTGATCTCGATGCCGACGCCCCCGGGCAGGTCCAGCTTCATCAGGGCATCGACCGTGCGCGCCGTGGAGCCGTGAATGTCAATGAGCCGCTTATGGGTGCGGACCTCGAAATGCTCCATCGAGCGGCTGCTGCGGCCGAGGGCCGTGGGCTTGACGATGCAGTGCACGCTCTTTTCGGTCGGCAGCGGCACGGGGCCGCACACCTTCGCTCCGGTGCGTGAAGCCGTCTCCACGATCTTCCGCGCGGACTGATCGAGGAGCTGGTGATCGAACGCCTTCAGCCTGATGCGGATGCGATTGGCAGCGGCCATCTCTGTGCCTCGTTTCGTTCGGGTGGCACGCGCGGCTCGCGCGTGTCAGCCGTTGGACCCCACCCCACCCATGGGCGAGCCGCCCATGCCACGGCTCGGGTTACTGATGGACCTTCGTGACCACGCCGGCGCCGACGGTGCGGCCGCCCTCGCGGATCGCGAAGCGCACGCCCTCTTCCATCGCGATCGGCTGGATCAGCTCGATCGTCAGCTCCACATTGTCCCC
>VGFC01000011.1 GCA_016869045.1 Armatimonadota bacterium | reverse complement strand
ATTGGGCCGGGAACGCCGGTATCGACGGCGTAGTCGCCGGCCTCGGGCGAGTGGAGGACGATGAAGGGACCATTGGCCCAGACGTTGCAGTCCCTCTCGGTGAACAGGTGCACTCCGGCTTCCCGCGCGACCAGGCGCAGGAAGTCCGACGTCAGCCCCGGCACACCCACGAACACTGAGAGCCCCCCGGGCCCCCGACGCATGGCTACGGCGGCCGAGCCGTCTGGGTAGGTCGCCAGCGTCTCGTCCGCAGTGGCGTCGGCAGCGGCGAAGAGCGGCCGAATCGGCTGATCGACCCCGAAGCCCGCAGTCAACCCCGCCCGTCGGCCGACCTCGGTCGGCTCGGCCCAGGCCTTGACGGGCGAGATGGGCAGCAGCCGGAACCCCGTCAACTCCTGCATGGAACCCGTAGAGAAGCTTGTATCGTGGATATACCCCGGCGCATAGCACCAGATGCACGCGTGGGAGCGGGCGATCTGAAGCAGCCCCGCCCGATCGTCGGGCAAGATGCGCCAGGCATTCAGGAACACGTAGAGCTGCGCCGGCGCCTTGCCGGCCGCCACGTCATCGAGCAGGTACTGCCCATACGGCGCGCCCATCCTGCCCAGCGGCCGACGGACATCGTAGGTGGCGGGGCGCGTGAGAGCCGCTCCGCCGCCGGCGACGCACAACATGCTCGCCTCATCGATGACCGCGGCAATCGGGGGCCGGTAGGGCCGGGGCTCGGCGAGCAAAGCCTCGTCCAACGGCCGCAGGCGCTCCATCTCGGCCCACATGCCGGGGTCGTTGAACCAGCCGGTCGCCGTCAGGTCCATCCACCAGGTGCCGAAGTTGCGCAAGGCCTCCTGCCCGACGTTCCGCACGAGCTGCCAGTTCGTTTCCTCGAGCGTCTTCACCCGGTCGCCGGAACCCGGCGGCGTGCCGGTGCTCAGGTAGGTGGCGGTGTCATCCTCGTTCAGCCATAGCTTCCCGGCCAGCGCGACGCTCTCAGCGGCGGTCATCGACGGCGCGCTCTCCCCCAGGCCGCGGTCCCAGTACGAGATCGGCGAGCAGAGCACGTCGATGTCCGGACTCTTGAGCACCTGCCGGAGAGCATAGTGGCCGGAAGTGGCGGGGCATGTCGGCAAGGCCCCGAACTCGAACACGTAGCCGTAGAAGAAGACGACCAGCTTCTTCCCCTGCGAGGCGACGCGCGCGGCATGGGCCAACTCCAGCACGCAGTCGGCCATCATCTCCTGCTGGAATCGATTGAACTCGACCAACGCCGCCTCGGCCGCCGGATGGCGCAGCAATCCGTTGGGCGCCCCATGGCGCTCCTCCGGCGTGGGCACCTGAGCATCCCGCTCCGCCTCGGGCGGACGCAGGCCAGCCGGCTGACGGCGCTCACTCATCCACTTCGCCCAGGCCTTCGCGCTCGCCGGGCCGTAGCCGTTGAGGGCTCGCACCCACGACCTTGCGTAGAACCACTCCCCCGTGTGCTGCCCGCAGGGGTGATAGCCCGCGATGCGATCCCCGTACTTCGCCTCCAGGTGCGTGATGAGCGCGGACAACCGCGCGGCGGCCTCCTGGCGGTACACAGGCGAGGCGACGTCGTACCACTGCTCCTTTGTGCCGTCGTCCCACGCCATCATCTCGTCCGGGTGCGACTCATACCACCATGGCGGCGGATACAGCCCGATGCGCGGCAGGAGCAGGGCCTTCGGGTTGACGCCCAGCACGCGCTCGCAGGCCGCGTCGGAGGCCCGCCAGTCCTCGGGCTCGCCGGGCTTGGGCCAGGGCATCGGCACCGGGAAGCTCACGAGGTCCACGCCGACCTCCGCCGCGAGCGCGATCTGCTGCTCGAACACGCCCGGCGGCCCGCCCAGGAAGACATACGGATTACCCGGCCGGTAGAAGGCGATGACGACCGAGCGCTCCGGCTCCGCTTTGATCCACACGGACACGCGGTAGCGGTGCCCTTGCGCGAGCGCGAGGTTGGCCTGGTGGTAGATGTGCCAATCGGGCCACTTCCCATCGGGTGGATCAATGAGCTTGACGTGCAGCCCCCCGGAGCCGTCGCGACCGACGTTCGGCTCGACGGTCACCGTTGCCACCGTGTTCGCGTCGCCCGTGGGCCAGAAGGTCCACTCCTTCGTGAAGTCCTCGTGGCCGCTCTCGAAGGTACAGGCCGGCAGCATGTCGCGGCCCGTGTCCAGGTCCTGCACGCGGATGTCGTCGAGGTAGATGTCGCCCGCCTGCTGGCCGAAGCGGAAGTGCATCGTGCTGCGCTCGGGCTCGTCCTCCAGAGCCGTGAACTCGAACGTCAGCTCCTGCGCGTCCGGCCGAATCGGCAGCGGCGATCCGGCCTCCGCGCCCCAGAACATGCGCGCCCGAACGGGCCTGCCATCCACCACCAGCCGCGGCGCGCCGCCCGCCGGATCGACTCGCACGGTCAGGGCGGAGGCGGCGTTCGGTAGGAGTGCCGTCAGGAGTAGGGCGGTCATCTTGGGCCTCCGGGGCGAAGGAGGTTCGGCCTTGCGCGTACAATTGCCCATCCGACCACCGAACCCCTCGTCGGAGCCGGCGACCGCATGAACCTGATCACGATCATCTCCGATACCTTCCGGGCGGACCACCTGGGCTGCTACGGAAGCGAGCGCGTCAAGACGCCCAACCTCGACCGCCTGGCGAGCGAGGGCGTCGTCTTCACACAAGTCTACGCGGACGGCCTGCCGACCATCCCCATGCGCCGCGTCTTCTACACGGGCAACAGCATCCTGCCCGAGGGCCAATGGCGGCCCTTGCTGCCGGACGATGTGACGCTCGCGCAGATCCTCGGCCAGCATGGCTTCCGCAGCGGGCTGATCGCCGACTGCTACCACCTCTTCAAGCCGAACCTGAACTTCCACGAGGGCTTCGACTCGTGGGAGTGGATTCGTGGGCAGGAGTCGGACAAGTGGCGCAGCGGGCCGCGCGAGAAGTTCGACCCCCGACGCCACGTGCCGGCACATCACTGGAACGAGAACTACCACGAGCTACTGCGCCAGTACCTGATGAACATGCAGGACCGGGTGCTGGAGGAGGACTACATCGTCGCGCGGTCCTGTCGCGCCGCGATGAACTGGCTCGAGCAGAACGTCGGCAACCGTCCGTTCATGCTCTGGCTGGAGCTGTTCGACCCACACGAGCCGTGGGACGCGCCCCGGCGCTTCCGCGACATGTACTACGACGACTACCCCATCGAGGACTACCAGTTCGGCTATGGCGTGCACGGTGATGACGTGCGCGAGGAGGACTACCCCGTCCTCCGCGCGTTGTACGCTGCCGAGGTGACGTTCGTGGACTCATGGATCGGCCGCCTCCTGGAGCGCGTGGACGACCTCGGCCTGCGCGATGACACGCTGATCGTGTTCACTACCGACCACGGCACGCACCTGGGCGAGCAGGGCTGCATCCAGAAGACGCCCGGCCTGCTGAACTCCTGCGTCGCGCAGCTCCCGCTGATCCTCCGCCACCCGGACCGCAGCTTCGCCGGGAAGCGGCCCGAGGGGCTCGTCAGCGGCATGGACCTCGCGCCCACGCTGCTCTCGCTGCTCGGCGTCGAGGGCGGCCCGCCCATGGAGGGCCGCAACTTCTGGCCGCTGGTCACCGGCGAGGCCGCGTCGATCCGCGACCACGTCCTGACGGGCTTCGGCGGCTTCTGTGCCGCGCGGACGCCGCAGTGGCACTACTTCCAGCGCTGGCGCGGCCCCAGCGAAGCCAAGGGGCCGGCCCTCTACGACCTGCAGGCCGACCCCAAGGAGTTGACCAACGTCGTGGCGCAGCACCCAGATGTCGTCGCGCGAATGCAGACACTTCTTGCCGAGAAGTTCCCTCTGCCACAAGTGTAGGGGCGCGATTCATCGCGCCCAATCGTGTAGGGGCGCCATTCATGGCGCCCACCTATCCCGAGGTGTCACGTGCACAATCCGTTCGAACTCCCTGGCTCATTCCTCAAGGGCAACCTCCACACTCATACCACCAACTCCGACGGGAAGCTCACACCGCAACAGGCGGTCGATCTGTATCGCGAGGCGGGCTATGACTTCCTCGCCCTCACCGACCACGGACGGATGACCCCCTTCGCGGACCTCGACACCGACGGCCTGGTCATGCTCCCGGGCATGGAGCTGCACCCGGGCACGGGCGAGCTGGGCCAGACACATCACATCGTCGCGATCGGCATGGACGAGGAGATCGCGGTGCCCAAGGAGCTGAACCTCCAGGCCGCGCTCGACCTCATCGCGCCGCTCTCACACTTCGTCTTCATCGCCCATCCCTACTGGACATCGCTGACCTACGCGGACATCCTCGGGCTCACGGGGCATGTTGGGATCGAGGTCTTCAACTTCACCTGCGAGTGCGGGATCGGTCGCGGCGACAGCGGCGTGCATTGGGACGAACTCCTCGCGCGCGGGGAGCGGCCCGTCGGCTTCGCCGTCGATGACGCTCACTCACACTACCCCGATACGCTCGGCGGTTGGGTGATGGTGAAGACGACCGATGGCACAGCCTCCGGCATCATCGAGGCCACCCTCGCGGGCAGCTTCTACTCGTCGAGCGGTCCGGCCATCGAAGACGTCGCCTTCGAGTCGGACCGCGCCACGGTTCGCTGTTCGCCATGCCAGGCGGTGCACGTGATCTGCCCGGCGCCCGGCTGCGGCAGCACGACTCACCATCTCGCCCGCGACGGCGGCCCGTACACCGAGGTCTCACTCTACGCCAGCCCCGACTGGAACCCCATCCGCATTGAGTGCGTGGACGAATCCGGCCGCAAGGCCTGGACGAACCCGTTCTGGCGTGAATAGCGGAGAACCACCATGCTGCCCCTACTGCAGGCTCTGGCTGTCTGTCTGCTCGCTCCCTCATGCCCAGCGGCTGACCGCGCGCCCTTCAGCGAGGACTTCGCGGGCGCCTCCGCGTGGAAAACGAACTCCCCGGCGACGAGCACACGGGTGACCGCCGAGGGCCTCGAGTGGCGCCTGCCGCCGATCCAGCCCGGCCTCTACTTCGTCGAGCGCAAGCTGCCCATCCGCGTGGGCCCGAGTCACGTCATCCGCTTCGAACTGACCTGCGGCGCCCCGACAGCGCTGGAGGTGCAACTCGCCACGGAGGGCCTCGGGCCGCGGTTCTTCCACATCGAGCAGCTGCCGTCTGCCGGGACGCATGAGGTCCGGATCAGCGTGGGGGGAATGGGTGCCTTCGGCGACCTCACGTGGGAGAGCCTCCCCCAGCCGCTGAACCTGCGGTTCTGGATTGACGGCGGCGAGAACTGGGCCGGCGGCGCGGTTCCCCGTGGGAAGGAGCTGAGACTCGTGTTCTCCGACCTCTCCGTGACATCACCGCTAGCCGGCCTGCCCGATGACGTCGGCGCGAAGCTCACCATCGACCCGGCCAAGGTCATCAGGACCATCCATCCGCATGTGTACGGTCACTTCCTGGAGCACATCTACCACTCGGTTGAGGGCGGTCTGTTCGGCGAGTTGCTCGCGAACCGCGCCTTCGTCGGGCCCCACGGGTTCCGCATGGAGGACGGCGTCCTGGTCCAGTCGTCGATGGGCACGGACATCAAGACCCTCGCCGGCGATCCCAACTGGACCGACTACGAGTTCACCCTCAGGGCGCGCAAGACCGGCGGCGCGGAGGGCTTCCTGATCCTCTTCCGCTGCGCCTCCGACAGGCACTTCTACTGGTGGAACCTCGGCGGCTGGGGCAACCAGCGCCATGCGCTGGAGGTCGAGGTCAACGACGGCCGGGGGATCGTAGACGGGACAACGATGGAGGGCCGCATCGAGAGCGACCACTGGTACGAGATCCGCCTGCGCGTCGAGGGCGATCACCTCCAGGGCTGGCTGGATGGCCAGAAGCTGCTCGATGTGCGCAACGCCGCGCACCCGAAGGGCGGCGTGGGCGTCGGCACGTGGGCGACCAGCGCGGAGTTCAAGGACTTCCGCGTGACGGACCTCGCGGGGAAGGCTTTGCCGGTCGACTTCGCAGCGAACCTCAAGGCCGACGAGTCGGTGGAGGCCTGGAAGGTCATCGAGCCGACGCCTGAGGCCGTCACCTTCGTGGCCGACAAGTCCTCCCCCAACACGGGCATCGTCGCCCGCCTCGCGCTGTCCAATGCCGTGGCCGGCCTCAGCCAGCAGCCGGTGAACATCGTCGCGGGACACAAGTACCACGGAGTCGTCCGGATGCGCGCGGACGGCAGGGCGGACGTGCGCGTGGCCCTGCTCGCGCAAGATGGAACCACACTGGCCGCGGCCGAGCCCAAGCCTGGCAAGACCGAATGGCAGGACGCGGAGTTCGCCCTGAACCCCAAAGGTGGCGACCCGAACGCAGCCCTGTCGATCACCGCTCGCGGCGATGGGACGCTGCTGATCGACATGGTCTCGCTGATGCGCGACGATTCGCTGAAAACGGGCTGCCGCGCGGACCTTCTGGAGGCCGTGCGCGGGCTGAAGCCGCCAATCATCCGCTGGCCCGGCGGCTGCTTCGCCTCGATCTTCCGCTGGAAGAACACGCTGGGCCCGCAGCGCGAGCGCAAGCCCTTCTACAACGCGCCCTGGGGCGAGTGGGACTCGGGCGGCTTCGGCACGGACGAGTTCATCCGCTTCTGCCGCGAGGTCGGCGCCGAGCCGCTCATCGTGCTGAACCTGGGGAGCTGGGACTCGCCGGAGCAGGTGGACGAGTACTTCCGGGAGGCGCTGGAGTGGATCGAGTACTGCAACGGGGACGCGTCTACTCCGATGGGCAAGCTCCGCGCGCAGAACGGTCACCCCGAGCCGTACAACGTGACCCACTGGGAGCTGGACAACGAGACATGGGGCATGGGCGTCGAGGCCTACGCTGAGCGCGCCCTGCGGTTCGCCAAGGCCATCCGCGAGCGTTGGCCCAAGGTCACGCTGTACGCCTGCACCTTCTGGGAGAACGGCGACGCGCGCCTGCTGGAGGTCTTAGGCAAGGACATCGACCTGATCAGCTACCACCTCTACGATGACCCGAACCGCTTCGCCGAGGCCCCGCTCGGCCATGAGGCCGTCTGGCGGCGCTACGAGAAGCTCATCGCCGACAGCCCCAACCCCAAGGTGAAGCTGGCCGTCACCGAGTGGAACGCGCAGAGCACCGACTGGCGCACCGGGCTGTTCGCCGGCGGCCTGCTCAACGTCATGGAGCGCTGCGACGCCGTGCAAATGGCCAGCCCCGCGCTCTTCCTGCGCCGCGTCGATGCGACGGCCTGGGACAACGCCTTCGTCAACCACGACCGTTCAGGCTGGTTCCCCGCGCCCAACTACGTGGTGATGAAGCTCTACCAAGACCACTTCCAGCCGACGCTGGTGACCTGCGAGAGCCTCGGCGGCCTCAATGCCAACGCCACCCTCAGTGAGGATCGGAAGACGCTGGTGCTCAAGGTCGTCAACCCCGCCGCCGAGGACGCCAAGTGCGCGATCGACATCGCAGCAGGTCTCTCCGTCAAGCGCGCGCGCCAATGGCTCGTGAAGGCCGACCTCGACGAGCGCAACACCCTCGCGGAACCGAATCACATCGCGCCCGTGGCGTCGCCGGTGACGGACGCGGCGAACGCCTTCACCCACGTCTTCCCTGCGCACTCGGTGACCGTGATGGAGCTGAGATGACCGCCGCCCGTCACGCGTAAGGAACCTCCTCGTCCGCGCGTCTATCTCAGCAAGCCTGATCTCTCGGCAGTGAGCGCGATGGGCGATCCGCCTGGCCTACTCGAACTCGTGCGAGACGCTTCCGTCGGCGACCGCGCAGCCTTCGACGAACTCGCGCGGCGCTATCGCCCGGGCGTCCACGCCCTGTGCTTCGACCGCACCCGCGACTTCGCCGTAGCCGAGGACCTGGCCCAGGAGGCGCTCCTCCAGGCCCACGCAGCGCTGTCGGAGCTGCGAGAGCCTGCCGCCTTCCCGCGTTGGTTGCGTCAGATCGCGCTGAACTGCTGCCGCTCATGGGTCAGGCGACCCGCGCCAGTGCTCTTGGGCCTTGAGGCAGCTCAGCAGATGGCGCTCCCGGATACGTTCGAGGAGGTCGCTCGGCGCCAGTTGGGCCGCGAGGTTGCCGCAGCGCTGGCGGGGCTTCCCGAGAACAACCGCCTCGCGTTCCTCATGCACGCTCACGGCAGCAGCTATCGTGAGATCGCCGACTTCCTGGACGTGCCTGAGACGACCGTCGTGGGCAGACTACACCGAGCACGGAGCCGCCTGCGAGCGCTCCTGCGGGACCGAATGGGCGAGGCCGTCGCCCGACAGAAGGCCGACGGGAGGGAGAGACCGACATGACCGAACAGCAAGTCACGCCGTTGGCACTCGCACTCTGGGCCAGGAAGTTCGCGACGCTCATCGGGGCCGGCGTGAGCCTCATGCGCGCCCTGGACATCCTGAAAGCCGTCAGCTCCTCGCCGCTGGACGGGGTCACCGCCGATCTGATGGCCCGCATCGAGACGGGTGCGACCCTCTCCGATGCCATGAAGCAGCACCCCGACGTCTTCGGCGGGGTGGCGATCCTGATCGTGCGGGCCGGCGAGGTCGGCGGTGTGGTGGACGAGACGCTCGCCGTGTGGGCGGAGTGGCTGGCGCGAGACCTCGAATGGCACGCCCGCTTCCACACCCACGTCCTCCTCGCGAAAGCGCTGGGCCTGGTGGCCACCAGGGAGGAGGCCTACGCGCTCGTCGAGGGCTCCGTGCTGGACTTCAGACATCGCACGGCGGAGTACCTGTACTGCGCCATGGCGAGCATGATGCTCGCAAGCGGCGTGCCGCTCTCGATGGCGTTGGAGGTGGCCGCCGAGGCCTTCGCACAGGATGCGGAGCGCGCCGAGGTGCTGAGGCGTCCGCTGGAACCTGACACCCGGGTACACGCTCGGCTGACGGACGCTGAGTTCTCGCCCATCACGGTACAGATGGCGACCGTCGGCGAGGAGACCGGCACACTGGACCGCGCGTTCGACGAAGCCGCCAAAGCGTTGCAGTTTGAGCTGGAGACGAGGATGACCGTCGCCCTCTCGGGTCTGCACGAGGGAACGGAGGAGCGGGCTTCCGGGTAGCGGGGCATCCTCGGCCGGGATGCGACCCCCGGCCTCCCGCAACGATCGACGGCCGGCGGATAGATGGCGCGACTGCCACGGAGGACTCAGACGCGGCCCCACCCAATCGAGCGGGTCGCAGCGGGCAGCTGGTAGACACGGCCGTGGAAACAGGCGAAGCCCGGACCAGGACCTCGGTCGGGCTTCGTGCAAGGACGAGGACAATGGCAGTATGGCGGGCCCGACGGGACTTGAACCCGCGACTTCCAGCTTGACAGGCTGGCACTCTGAACCGACTGAGCTACGGGCCCGCGCGTTCCGACCACTGAAGGACAAACATGACAGGCCGCCCTCGGCCTGTCGGACGCATAGTAGCACGCGGGTTGGCCTGTGTCAACCACCTTCACGGTTCGCCTCTCGTGCCCCCCTTTCCCGCCGACCCCAACGGTGCTATAATCACGGCTCACTGCAGCCATCGCGCCCGTGACGACGGCTGCCAACTAGCGAGAGGCTCGTGGACACTCATGTATGAGATCGCGGTTCTGCCATGCGATGGCGTGGGGCCGGAGGTCGTGCGGGAGGGGCTCAAGGTCCTCGACGCCGCGACCGCCAAGCATGGCGTGAAGTACGAGACGGTCACCTACGACATCGGCGCCGAGCGCTATCTGAAGACGGGCGAGATCATCACCGATTCGGAGCTACAGGAACTCCGCCAGTTCGACGCCATCTATCTGGGCGCGGTCGGTGATGACCGGGTGAAGCCGGGTATCCTCGAACACGGGATCCTGCTCAAGATCCGATTCGAGTTCGACATGTACGTGAATCTGCGCCCGATCAAGCTCTATCCGGGCGTCGAGACGCCGCTCAAGGACAAAGGTCCGGCGGACATAGACTTTGTCGTGGTGCGCGAGAATACCGAGTGCCTGTACTGCGGGGTCGGGGGCTTCCTGAAGAAGAACACGCCGGATGAGGTCGCCACGCAGACGGCCATCTACACGCGCAAGGGCACGGAGCGGATCATCCGCTGGGCGTACGAGTTGGCGCGCAAGCGCGACAAGCGCAAGACCCTCACCCTCGTGGACAAGGCCAACGTGCTCATCTATGGGCATGACCTGTGGCGGCGGACCTTCGCCGAGGTGGGGGAGGAGTACCCCGACATCACGCAGGACCGTGCGTTCGTCGATGCGGCGTGCATGTGGTTCGTGAAGAACCCCGAGTGGTTCGACGTCATCGTGACGTGCAACATGTTCGGCGACATCATCACTGACCTCGGCGCGATGATCCAGGGAGGAATGGGAGTCGCCGCGAGTGGGAATATTAACCCCAATGGCGTCTCGATGTTCGAGCCGATCCACGGCAGCGCGCCCAAGCACGCGGGGAAGAACGTGATCTGCCCTGTGGCGTCGATCGCGGCCGCCGGGATGATGATGGACCACCTCGGCGAGACCGCGGTCGCCCAGAGCATCGAAACGGCCGTCGAGCAGGCCCTCGCCTCCGGCAAGCTCGGCGACCTCTCGACCAAGAGCGGCGTCGGGACGAGCGAGGCGGGGGATCTCATCGCGAGTCTGGTTTGAGCGGCGTTTCAGGTTTCGCGTTTCGGGTTGGCGGCCTGACGTCGAACTCGAAACCCGTAACCCGAGACCCGAAACCGCGTGGTGGAGGGGCCCATGGAACTCCTCGAGCGGGCTATCACAGAGCTGAGTGAGCGGGACTACGGCAGCGCCATCCGGTCGCTGGAGATGCTGACCGGCAGCGACCCGATGAACGCGGAGGCCTGGAAGCACCTCGCGCGGGCCTACTACGGCGTCGGCGACAGGGCCAAGGCGGCCGATGCCGCTCAGCGCTATGCGGCGCTTCGGCCCGGTGATGCTGCCGGGCACTACAATGCCGGCGTGCTGCTGGCGCAGTTCGGGCAGCGCGAGGCCGCCGAGCGCGCGTTCCGCGCCGCCCTGGCTGTGGACCCTGGTCACGCCAAAGCGCGCCGAGCGCTGCACAAGCTGACGGAAGAGGCTCCCTCGGCCACGGCAACTCCCGCCAGGCCTGGGGCGCCGGCTCGTGAGGGGGAACGGCGAGGTACTCCCTGGCAGGGCAAGGTGGCGGCTGCGCTGACGGTGGTGGCGGCGCTGGCGATTGTAGCGTGGCTCTTCCTACCCGGCGGCCCGGCCAACCGCGGCCTGAAGAAACACGCGCCTGAGCCGTCGCCCTCGGCAGTGACAACTCCTCCCCCTGAGGAGGCGAATGCCAACACACCTGCAATCGAGCGCGCGCCGCAGCCCACGGACGTGGCCCAGGTTCAGCCCCAGCCCGACGGCACGCCGACGCCCTCGCCCAACGCCGAGCGACCGCCCATCCAGCCGATGCCCGAGGTGAAGAACAGGGACCAGGCCGCACCGGCAGCGCGTCAGGTGTGGCGGCAGCTCTGGCAGCGACCGGTGGCGCAGAACCCGCAGCAGAACCAATACTCGGCGCCGGGGCTACCCATACCTCTGGAGATGCTGGCCGGCCAGGGGAATGCGTCAGGGTCGGGGGCAGGGGCGGGGCAGGAGGCCGCGGGCACAGGCGCGAGCGGGCCGGGCCCAGGTGCTCAGGGTTCGACCGGCCCCGGGCCGGGCGCCCAGGCGAAGCAGCCCGCGCAGGCCCCTCAGCCTCAGCCGGCCCAGGCGCCGCAGCCCAAGCCGCTGTTCACTCCCGCCGAAGCACAGCGCGTAGCCGACGGGATCGACAATGCGGAGCGGCAGGAGATTCAGGGCACCCTCGGCTACCTGGCCAACTGGCTGCGGCACGACCCCGCCTGCAACGATGAGGACTTCTGGCCGATCCTGCAGACGGCGCTGGCAACGACGGGGCCTTCGATGGCTCCTCAGGGCCTCACGTTTGGGAGCGCGGAGGTAATGGCCAACATCACCAATGCGGACAACGCCTGGCAGGCGGCGGACGCCATCGAGGCCCAGTCCCGCAACCTCCGCAGCGTGCTCCCGCAGAACGTGAAGCTGCAGATCGCGCAGGTCCTGGCCAACGCCACGTCGGCGCAGCAGGCCTATGCTTACGTGGACGCCACCTTGCGGCAGAACAACACTGGGGTCTCGAACTACGCCACCCAAGTGCTCGTCGAGGCCGTGCAGCGCGCGGAACGCGAGCGTGCACGGATCGAGGCGCGCATGCGGCAGGGGAACTAGGACATGGACCCGTTGGAGAGCGCGGTAAAGGAACTCGGCGAGCGGAACTACGGCAGCGCAGTCCGCACGCTGGAGATGCTGACCGCCCGCGATCCGTCGAACGCCGACGCGTGGAAGCACCTCTCACGGGCCTACCATGAGACGGGACAGCGCGAGCAGGCGGCGGAGGCAGCACAGCGCTATGCGGCGCTGCGTCCCACCGATGCCTCGGGTCACTACAACGCAGGCGTGCTGCTGGCCGGGCTCGGACAGACGGACGCGGCGCTGCGGGCCCTACGGGCGGCTCTGGCGGCCGACCCCGGGCACGCGAAGGCCCGGCGGGCGCTGGCCAAACTGGAGGGCGTGGACGTTGAGACGGGCGAGCCCGTCGCCGCGCCGCCCGCAGCCGTCCCCGCGAGGCCCCCGGAGGACGTGCGCCGCAAGATGCCCTGGCAGGCGAAGGTCGCAGCGGTCCTTAGCGTGATCGCCGCGCTGGCGATCATCGCCGCGCTCTTCCTGAAGAGCGGGCGCGCGCTGCCCGGAGCGCCCACGCAGAACCCACAACCCTCGCCCAGTCCGATCACCACGCCCTCGCCCGATCAGCCGACCGCGGATCAGCCGAACACCGAGCAGACACCCACGCCCAATCCGCAGGCGCAACTGCAGCCGAACCCCGATGGATCGACGCCCCTGCCGACGCCTCAGGACCAGCCGCAACTGCCTGACGCCAACCAGCCGTCCGCGCAGTCGCCCGGGTCGTCCCCCAGAGGGCCTCGCCTGTTCACGCCGGAAGAGGCCCAGCGGGTCGCTCAGCAGATTGACCAGGCTCACCAGAGGGATGTGGCCCTCGCGAAGGGGCAGATCGGTCAGATCGCGCAGGCGATCCGCAATCTGGACGAGGAGACCTGGCGGGAAGGTGGGCGCGACAGCATCACCCTCATGGCGACCCAACTGCTCGGCACGAACGCGTCGGCCGGCGCCCTGGGCGCCCTCCAGATGGTCGGCACTGCCGAGACGCCGGCCCAGGCGGCGGACCGCCTGGAGGACTATGCGCGAAGACTGCCGCCCGCCCTCACGCCCCAGCAGCTCATGGCCATCCAGCAGGTCCTGACCCAGCCGAACGTCACGCCGACGCAGGCATACGAGGCCATCAAGGGCAACTTCGACCGCTGGGGAATCGGGTTGCTCGACGGTCCGAGCCGCGCCCTCCAGCAGGCGCTGCAGATGGCCCCGGGTCTGACCGGGAACGTCCGCTGAGACGAGCCACCGCGACCCCGACGCATGGCCTCCGCCGGCGACCCAAGGACTTCCCCCACTGGCGAAGAAGGGTTCTGCGCCGCGATCAGGAACCGTATCCACCACGCCTACCACACAGTAGAGCAGGGACCGACTGCGTTGACTAGCGTACCGGCCTCCCGGGCGGCCTTCGAATCGCTTGCCCTTCAGTATCTGTCCGACCTGATGGGCAGTGCGCTGCGCATGACCCGCAACTGGGAGGAAGCTCAGGACTTGACCCAGGACACCCTCGTGCGCGCCTTCCGCGGGTTCAAGGGCTTCCAGCCCGGTACGAACTTCAAGGCGTGGGTGTTCCGCATCATGGTGAACACGTACATCAACTCCCAGCGGCGGGCGGCGCGCCGGCCGCGGACGGTGTCCTGGGAGGATGTGCCCGGCGAGAGCGAGGCGGGCGGGTTCGACCCCCTTGCGGAGGACAGTCAGCCCGAGGGCAGCACACTCGCCGACCTGCCGGATGAACGCCTGAAGCGCGCGTTGGATGACCTGCCGGATGAGTTCCGCGTACCCGTCTTGCTGTGTGATGTCGAGGAGTTCCCCTACAAGGACATCGCTCGAATGCTGGGCATCCCGCTGGGCACCGTGCGGTCCAGGATTTTCCGAGGTCGCCAGCGGCTTCGCGAGGCCCTGACGCAGGACCCGGGTTCCGCATCCTAGCGGGCACTCGGAGGGCGGTTCGACCCGTGGCAGCCATGGATTCAGCGACTGAGCCGTTGGGCCCCGGCCCCTCTGCGGGCCTGGGGAGACACTTGGTCAGCTTCACGGACCACGCGGAGGATCGGTTCGACCTCCTGGCGCCAATCTTCCGGGCGGCATTGGCGCAGGGATGTCGGTGCCTGTTCATCGGGCACCGCACGACGCTGCCAGTGCTCCGCGACGCCCTGGCCGGTCGGGGCTGCGACGTCACCGATCCGCTTGTGAGCGGGCAGTTCCGGTTCCTGACGGCCGAAGAGACGTACCTGCAGGGCGGCTGTTTCGACGCCGATCGGATGCTGGACTCGTGGGGGCGAGCGGCCGTTTCGGCCCGGAGCGACGGCTGCAGCGGCCTGTGCGCCTCCGCGGAAGTGACGTGGCTGCATCAGCGGGTGCCCGGGTCAGACCGCTGGCTGGAGTACGAGTACCGCATCAACGAGCTGGATGGGCTGGACCAAGTCGGCGTCATGTGCCTGTATGACACGAACACGCTGCCGGCCTGGCTCGCCCCCGAACTCGCAAAGGTCCACCCGTTGATCCACGCGGACGGCATGGTGAGAGCCAACGCGGAGTTCGCGAGCGGCGCCGACCAGGCTGCCGACGTGCCGTTGGCGGAGGATCTGGAGCCTGCGGCCGACAGGCTGCCCTGCGCACAACTGGCGCTGCTGCTCTCGGCGTATGTGGACGGTCAGCTGATCCGCCGCCGCCGGGACGAGGTCGCGCGGCACCTGCGCGCCTGCGAGGTCTGCGCCGAGAAGCTGGAGTCGTACCGGACGCTGAAGGCCGGCCTGGCCTCGCTCCGGACTCCAGGGCCCGTGACTCCCGGCTTCTGGGATGCCTTGCGCGCTCACCTGGCCAACGGGCCCGACCCGTCGGCGTGAGCTGCTGCGGTCGCAGAGGGGTGTCTTCGGGCGGAGGTGAAGGTGTAGTCGGCGGCGAAGAGCAAACACGCAACCAGTTCTCGGCAGGCCGGAACGCCGGATTGCGGTGTTGCCGAGCGACTACGGAGACGCAACAAGGGAGGCCCAGACGATGGAAAGCAAGAGCGTATCGCCTGCGGTGGCGGTGATCGTGATCCTGATCGTGATCGTGGTCGTGCTTGCGGTCGGCTACGCCATCTTCTTCAAGCCGAAGAAGGTGGTCGAGGCTCCTCCGACCGGTGAACCGGGGATGCCCAAGCCGGGGATGGAGGGAGGCGCAGCGCCCGGCGTAGCCCCGGAGGCTACCCCGGGTCCGGAGACGAAGGAAGCCGCTCCTGGCGGGGAGGCTACGGAGGCCGCTCCTGGCGGAGAGGCGAAGGAAGCCGCCCCTGCTGAGGAGGCGAAGGAAGCCGCCCCCGCCGAGGAGGCAAAGGAAGCCACTCCGCCCGAGAAGAGCGGTGGCTAGTCCGGTCTCGAGCCCCGAGACCGGACCTGCGCGCACTCGCCGCGACCTGTTGCGACGGTCCTGGGGTCTACGGACCGGCCCCGGGGCCGTCGCAGTGACGCGCATTCGCCTTCACCCATGCACCAAGACGCTTGGTCAGCAGCACGACGTTTCCGAGCCGGCTGAAGGCGACGTCGTCCATGACCGCGTCCATCACCAGAATGCCTCGCCCGCGCAGCGCGTCGGGCGGCGTCGGCTGTTCCCGGTGCTGCTCCAGCCATGCCTGTCCGTCGAACCCCTGGCCTTGATCGGCAACCCGCACCACCACGTCGGTCCTCGAGACCTCGATCGTCATCTCAACGCACTTCGTGTCATCCTGGGCATTGCCGTGGATCATCGCGTTGACCACCGCCTCGTGGGTCGCCAGCACGAGGTCGTGAATGATGCCCGGGGGCAGGCCAAGATCGCGGAGGAGCCGGTGGAGTCGAGCGCGAAGAGGCGCCAACTGGAGGGTCGAGCTTGGCAGGCGAAAGTGCCAGCGCCGCACGTCGTGGTTGGCTTGGGTGCCCATGGTCCGCAGACTCGGCCTGTCCGCCTTGGGGGGAGTGCCCCTCCGCCTTCGTGGCTCCGATACCCCAATTCGCCGGAGCGCGCGTCCGTCCCTGCGGACGGATGGGCCTGGCGGGAAGGCGCATCATGAAGTCCCCCCGGCATCCCCCTCGCGACCGAAGGCCCGCGCCTCCCCGGCCGGCACGTCCGCCTGCTCGACTTGAGGCGCGGACGCTGCCGGGCCTCGAGCCGCTGCTATCTGAGGAACTGGTCCGCATCGTGCGCGCCGACCGGATCGAGGTGACGAGGGGACGCGTCGTCTTCGACTGCCCGGCGCCCCGACCGACTCTTGCGCAGGTCCTCCCGTGCGAGGCCCTGTGTCTGCTCGTCCGGCACGCCGCGGGCGAGTTCGTCGGTCCGCGCGGACTGGCCGAGCTTCGCGGCAAGTTGGCGCGGACGACCTTCGACCGGCATCTCGCGCGACTGCCTGAGCTGGGGCTCGCGCCACCCGCAGCCTTTCGCGTCCGCGCCTCCGTTGCGCGGTCCTGCGGTTTCGCGTTCTTCGACGTCACCCGGGAGACCACGCCCATCCTGGAGCGTCGCCTCGAGTTGCCCGCAGCCGAGAGCGCCGACTCGCTCGTGGTCGATGTCGAGTGCTCGCCCACCGAGCTATACATCGGCTTCGGTCTGCCGCTAGCCGACTGGACCGGGAACCGGCGTCGCGAGATCCCGCGATCCCTGGCCGGAGCGCTGGTCTGCCTGGCTCGACCCGCACCGCGCGTCGCGGTGGGCGACCCCGACTGCGGCTCGGGCGAACTCCTGCAAGCGTGGCGCAGCGTCGCGCCGTCCACGCGGCCCATCGGCTTCTCCCTCGGGTCGCGGGACGCGATCGTGGAGAGCGTCGTACGTGCGGTCATCGCCAGCCCTCGCTCCTGGCCGCTCGCACCCGGGCGACTGTCACGGATCATCTCGGCGCTGCCCCGCATCACGTCGCCCAACCAGCTTGCGCACGTCCTCGATGAGGCAAGTCGCTGTCTCGCGGCCGGAGGGTGTGCGGCTCTGGCTACGACGCTCACCGGCGCCTGGCGTGCGGCGCTGGAATCCCAACCGCGCCTCGCGCTGGAACGCGTGCTGCGGGTCCACCGGGATGACCGGCCGCTGGACGTGATTGTGCTCACCCGCCAACCGGACACGGGCAGCCACCTGACTCCCACGACTGCGGGCGACCGCGCCCGCGCGGCCCGCAAACTCGGCGGCACTGCCGGTCAGCACAAACCCCGCCGCGCCCGCCGCGGCCACCGCGAGCCCTGAACGCTGAACCCGAAACTCGAAACCCGAAACCCGAAACCCGAAACCCGAAACTGCCTTGCCGGGAACCATTCTCTGCTACTAGGGTTGATAGTATCGGGGAAAGGGTATATACTACAGGGGATCGAAGGAACGACTCGTCGTAGTAAGTGTCGATGTTATCGTGCTGGCAGTGCGGATGGATCAGATGACGGAGCTGCCGCGCACGTGAGGAGGTCTTCAGCGATGGCCGAGAGAGAGCAGCCGCGCGTAGCCGTCTACCGACCCGAGGCCAAGGGTCTGCAACAGGCACTGGGCCAGCTCGAGGCCGGCGTCATGGACGTCGTATGGGAAGCCGGAGAGCCGCTGTGCGTGGAGGAGGTTCGGCAGGGCCTGCTGGACCAGAAGGCCAAGGACGCCGCCTACACGACGATCATGACGACGTTGGACCGCCTGTACAAGAAGGGCTTCCTGGCGCGCGAGCGCCGCGGCAAGGCCTACTACTACAGGGCGAGGGTCTCGCGGACCGAGCTCGGGTCCAACGTGACGAAGCAGGTCATCGACGGACTGCTGACCACCTTCGCCGAGCCGGCGATCTCCTACTTCGTCGAGGCCCTCGGGGATACCGACCCCGAGAAGCTGGACTCGCTCGCCGCCCTCATCGAGAAGAAGCGGGCCGAGCAGGCCAAGGGCAAGCAGGACTAACCGCGCTCCGTCGCCAACCTACAGTCTACGCCTGAGACAGGGCGCCCAGGAATCCGCCGCTCCTGGGCGCGCGGTTTTGCCGGCCTCGGCTGCTTCGGCATGGACCTCCCGATCGCCGGGCTGCTCCTCTACGTGGCGACCTCCTGCGTCGCGAGCGGGCTGCTCTTTCTGCCCGCGGCGGCGCTGGCCGAGTCGCTCCCGCGGCGTTGCGCGGTCTGGGGAACGCGCCTGTGGTTCGCCGCGCTGCTGCTGCCGCACGTCCTCGCGGCGGCCGCCCTCGGGTACGCGCTCCGCATGCACGCGCTCGACCCGGTGCCCTGGTCCGCCCGCGCGCCCACCTTCCGCCATCTGTCCTTCTGGTGGATCACGGACAGTCCGGATGCCGCCTACCGCATCGAGGTCATCGCACTCGCGGCGGTGGCTGCCGTGCTGGTCGGCATGCTGCGGCCCTTCTTCTCGGTGGCGCTCTCCTGGCGCTATGCGAGAGTGCTGGCAGGCGTCTCGACCGAAGTGCCGGAACTGCGCGTCTGGCTCACGCCTCTGGACCGTCCCTGGTCCGCGTGCCTCGGACTCCTGCGGCAGCGCGTCTACATTACGAGCGGCCTCGCGAAGCTGCTCGACCCCGAGGAGCTGTCGGCGGTCATCGCGCATGAGCAGGCGCACGCCCGTCGCCGCGACAACCTCCGCCAACTGCTTGCCCAGGCCGCCTTCGGCCCGACGGTCGCAATGCCCACGGCCCATCTCTGCCTCCGCCGCCTCCAGGCCAGCATCGAGCGCGCCGCCGACCACGAGGCCGCCCGCGAGGAGACCGATGGGCAGGCGCTCGCCTCCGCCCTGGTCAAGGCCGCCCGCAAACTGCGCGACCTCTCCGCCGACCCCAACGAGGAACCCCTCCGCCGTCGCCTCGCCAACCGCTATCGCGAGGAGTTCGTCGCCGAGCGCGCGCAGCTGCTCCTCGACACTGGCGAGGGCGAAGGTCACTCGGTAGGTCGGCGCCTCGCCCTCCTCCTCCCCGCCGCGCTGCTCCTCGCGCTCGCCGGCATCGGCGCCCCGCTCGCCGCGCCGACGGTGCGTTCGTTCTTCGAGAGCCTACTGGAGGCGCTGTCAGCCAACCGCTGACGGTGCCTACGGCGTGGGGCTTTGACCGTTAGGGTGCCGCATCGTCTCCGAGAACCATACCGGCCCTTCGTCCACCTCAACCCTCGCCCTCAGCAGCCACGTGCCGGGCTCGTCCATGCGGTGGTCGGTCTCGAGGAGGGTGCTCTCGAACTCACCGACGGTGATCTCGCGGGAGGTCTGGCGCATGGCGCCCGAGGGCGAGGTGCATTCGACGATGTACCGGCCGTGGAAGTCGCCGTAGCTGGGCTTTGCGAAGGAGGTCGAGAGGCGGTTGCCGTCTAGCTCGATCTGGTTCAGCCGCAGCGGGAAGCGGTTCGGATCGACCGCGACCCTTCTCAGCACGCCCCATCCGGGCTCCCCCGGCGCCCACGTGCTCACCTCACCCGTTCGCGGGTAGCGGCGGGAGAGGCTGATGGACCAGTCCGGTGCGAAGGCCTTGAGCTCACCCAGCATCAGGAGCGGGATGCGCATCTCGGCGGTCCAGCCGCGCGGGCCGACCTGCGAGGCGGCCTGCCACCACGCGCCGGACTCGTCGTAGGCGGCCCCCGAGACACTGACCGCGAAGCGCAGGGGATTCGCGCGCTGACCGGTGGGGTCGAGGGCCACCTCGACGCAGTCATCCTCGAGGACGGACTGGTCACCCGTAGTCGCGTGCATCAGGATGCCGGCCGGATCGTTGTCGCTGCAGCGGAAGGCGATGTAGACCCAGTGGTCGTCAAGCCCGACGTATGCGCGCGTCTCCTGTCCGGCGACCGCGCGGTTGCCCGGCAGCACGAACTGCGCGGTCTGGGCCGCCTGGTTCCAGGCTTCCTCCTCGATGATTCCGTCGACGACCGGCGGGGCAATGCGCCTTGCGTCGAGGGCCTTCGCCTCCGTGAGCGTCCGGTAGCGCGTCTCCTCTCGCTGACGCACCGCGTCGATGCGGCCGGCGTCGCGGGCCCAGAGCCACAGGTTCTGCAGGAAGGTCACGTCGGGGAATCCGCTCTCGCGGGACGCGGCAGTCACGACGATGAGCCCGTCGCCGATCTCGCGCAGCATCAGGATCGGCCGGCCCTCCTTGCACCGCGCGAGCACCTGCCAGTGGCCCGAAACGCTCGCGGGGTGCGCGGCGGGGGTCGGGAGGTCGGTGAGGCCCGCGAGCAGCGGATGCCGCACGTCCAGCCACGCGGAGCGCCGGCCGGCCGAAGGGCAGGACTCACTCTCAGCCTCGACATCCAGGCCGGGCTCCATGGCCCGCAGCCAGTTCACCTGCCGCCCGGCCTTCGCGTCCGTCAGTAGCACGACCCCGCCATAGCGCACGAACTGCCGCAGCGGCTGCGCATAGGTCCTCAGGTTCTGCCAGTGCTCGGTGTTCCATTCCGCCGCGCAGATGACCATGTCGAAGTCGTCGATCTGCTGCGCCAGCCGCACGATCTCAGTGTTCTCGAGCTTCCCCGCCGGCCAGCCAAGCCGCGCGAGGTCGCCGTCGTACTCGTCGCGGTGCGCGCAGGCGCCATCGGGGAAGCTGCTGTAGAGGACCGCAACCCGCGGCACTTCACCCGCCGTCGAGGGAAGGCAACTCAACAGCAGCAGTGGCCCCACCATGGCGTAACCTCTTGCCCCGCCCGCTCGTAAGCGCCTTAGAGGGGCCGAATGCGGAGCATCCGGCCCCGTGTTCCAGCGAGTGGGCCGGATACCGATGCAACGAGCGGGCTCGTCGCATCGGTATGCGGCCCCTCCCGGATGACGGAGGCTTGACCGGCGACTGCCGGTGCAGTATCGTACCGCGTCTGAGACCGGCGCCGGACGCTTCCTCCGAAGTGTCCGATTCGCCTCTGTCGAGGACCTCACTTCGCCTGGATGCACTCCGGAAGTCCGTGATTCCATGGTCCGCTATGGCAGGCTCGGCGCGCTGGTTCTCGGTCACTTCCTGACCGACTGCTACATGGGCATGGTGCTGCCACTGGTGCCCATCATCCAGGAGCGCTTCGGCCTGTCGTTGGCCGCCACCGGTTTGATCGCCGTCGTCACCTCGGTGACCGGCAGCCTGGTGCAGCCGTTCCTGGGGATTCTCTCCGATCTCACGCGCCGCTCGTACCTCGTCGGCCTGGGCGTGATGCTCACCGGTGTGGGCATCTGCACCTTCGGTCTGGCGGGCACCTTCTGGGGCATGATGGTGCTCATCGCGCTGGGGGGGCTGGGGTGCGGGGCGTTCCATCCGCCGGGCTCGGCGTTGGCCTCGGCGGCGGGCGGCGAGCGCCGCGACCTCACCCAGGCGCTGTTCAGCCCCGGCGGCATCCTCGGCTACTCCCTGGGGCCGGTGCTCGGCATGGCGCTCTACCAGGCCCGCGGCCTGGAGGGCATGTGGCCCGGGATGCTGGTCGGGCTGGTGGCCGGGCCGCTCGTGGGGCTGGCATCCCGCGGTCTCGAGAGTCGCCACGGCGACGCACACGCGACACCGCCCCCGCCCACGCACCGCAACGGCGAGCCGATGTCGCGACGCTACCGGATGGGTGCGCTGTCGGTCCTGACCGCCGTCGTGTTCCTCCGTTCGGCGAGTGTGATCGTGTTCCTGACCTATCTGGCGCGGCTGCTGGAGGACCGCGGGATGCCGAAGCCCAACCAGGCCTGGGTCATCATGGCCTTCGTCTTCGCCGGAGGTCTCGCCGGCATCGCGGGCGGGCACTTGGCGAGGGTGATGGGGCGCCGGTGGCTGACCGTGCTGTCCCTCGGCTTGGCCGGGCCTGAACTCCTGGGTTTCCTCCACACCCACGGTCTGCCCTCGTGGGCAATGCTCGTCGTGGGCGGCGCTGCGGTCCAGGCGGCGGTACCCGTGAACATCGTGCAGGCCCAGCTCCTGCTTCCGCGTCACCAGAGCCTCGCCTCGGCCCTGATGATGGGCTTCTGCTGGGGTGCGGGCGCGTTCCTGGCGCCAGCGTTCGGCCGCCTGGCGGACGTCACCTCGCTGCCCTTCTCGCTGTCGCTCTCGTGTGTGCTCCCGTTCCTGGGAGCAGGCCTCGCGCTGTTCGTGCCCGATCTGGTCACCCCGAGGCCGGTCCGGGCGGTCGTCGAGCCGGTGCCGCTTCCTCCGCCGCCCCTCAGCGAGGATGAGGAAGGCTAACCCATGGACTCCCCCGGTCACGTCACGGTGCTGGAACACCCCACCTTCCTCGTGACCTGCGCGGCAGGGCGTGAGGCGGACGCCCGCCGGGAACTGCGGAAGGCCCTGGGTGCGGCGGAGGTTCGCTCGCTCTTCCTCAAGGGCAACCTGTTGTTGGAGACCCCCGGCCAGAGCCGCGAGGCGGTACTGACGCTCCTGCGCGAGGCGAAGACGGAGACCGTCGGGCGAATCGTGCCGGTGAGCGTCGAGGCCGCCATTGGCCGCGAGGCGGAGCACATGGCGACGCTCGGCGAGGCTGCCCTGGCCGCGACCGCGTTCTGCGCGGGCGACACCTTCAAGGTCGAGTGCAAGCGGCGCGGGGAGCACGCCTTCAGTTCGCAGGACGTGCAGCGTCAGGTGGGCATGTACCTTGAGGCGCACAGCCCCGGGGCGTTCCGCTTCGAGGCGCCGGACTACCTGGTCGCCGTCGAGATCTTCCAGGACCGGGCGTGGGTCGGTTGCTGCGTACCCGATGACGTGGTCCACAAGACGATCACGAAGATGCGGATCTACGCCCCGGGTGAGCGTCCCCTGAACCGCGCCGAGAAGAAGCTCCGGGAGGCCCTGCAGGTCTTCGGGCTGACCGTCACGCCGGGCATGCGCGCCCTGGACCTGGGGGCGGCGCCGGGCGGCTGGAGCAAGGCCCTGGCCGAGGAGGGGGCCGAGGTTCTGGCCGTTGACCCGGCTGATCTCGACCCCGAGGTCGCCTCACTGCCGAACGTCACGCACTTCCGAGGCCATTCGCAGGACCTGCTGAGCCTGCCGGACCTGGGCCGCTTCGCCCTCCTGACCAACGACATGAACCTCGACCCGGCGGAGTCCGCGGCGATCGTCCTGCCCCTCATCCCGCTCCTGGAGCCAGGCGGGGCGGTGGTCATGACGGTGAAGTTCATGACCCCTCGCCGGGAGGAGCACGTCCGGGACGCGCTGAGGGTGCTGGGGCCGCACTTCGAGGTCCACCGCCAGAAGCGCCTGCCGCACAACGCCAAGGAGACGACCCTCCTCCTGCGCGGGCCGAAGCCCTGATCTTGGCAGAACCTCCCGGCCCCCCGGAGCGTCGGAAGTACCGTCCCTGCGACGGGACGTGCGTTTTCAGGCACCCACGAATCCGCGCGGAAATGGGGGAATCCGGGCCATCCGCCGCCTCCGGGACGCCCGTCCGGCTTGACACACGCCCCCGCTGAAGGTATACCTATCGGGCACCGGAATGGCCTCCGGGCAAGGGATATTGGAGCCATGAAACGCAGACTTCCCGTCGTTGCGGCCATCTGGCTGTTGCTTCTGGCGTTCTCCTCCATCGCCGCCGCCAAGGTGTTCGTCGGCTGGGTCATCCCCGAGGCGCTGAACGTCCGCTCCGGGCCGGGTGACGACCGCGACGTGATCGGCACCGTCGAACGGGGCGACAAGCTCTACGTGACCGCGTTCGTGGACGGCTGGTGCTACGCCCGGCTGCCCAACGGCCGCCGCGGCTACGTGATGGAAAAGTACCTCCAGTTCTCGGCGGACGAGGGCCGCAAGCTCCAAGCTCAGGCCACCGGCAACTCCGCCTCGGCCGACTCGGACGAGGTCGCGAGCGGCAGTGGGCATCCGGCCTGGATCAAGGTGGATGAGGCCCAGGTCCGCTCGGGCCCCGGCACCAGCTACCCAACGTACGGCACGCGCGAGAAGGGCACCAAGGTCTACGTCGTCGGGCGCTCCGGCTCCTGGGCGAAGGTAAAGACCCCGGGCGGGTTCGGCTGGATCCGCACCGATCTCCTCACCGACCACATCGCCACCGGTCAGCAGTTGGCTGCGGGGTCCTCCGAGGACTCCTCCTCGTCGGATGCCCACCCGGCCTGGGTGAAGGTGGACGATGCGCGCGTGCGCTCGGGCCCCGGGGACCGCTACGAGATCTACGGTACCCGCCCCATGGGCACGAAGGTGTTCGTGGTCGGTCGCGAGGGTGAGTGGGCCAAGGTCAAGACCCCGGGCGGGTTCGGCTGGATCCATGCGGACCTACTGACGGACGAGGTGACGACCGGCCAGCAGCTCGCCGCCACGAGCGGGCAGTCTCCGGCCGAGGGAGGCGGGGTTGCCAAGGCCTACGCTTCCGGCGACAACCTCTACCTGCGTGCCGGTCCGGGCGTCCGCTACGACTACCGCGCGGTCCTGACGCGAGGCCAAACCCTCCACGTCATCGGCACCAAGGGCGATTGGGTCAACGTCCGCGTGCAGGGCGGCGCTGAAGGCTGGGTCTACGGCGACTACGTCAAGTACGCCGGCGGAGCCGGCCCGTCGGCGCCCGCTGCGCCGCCCCCGCCGATCGCCGACTTCCCCTCGCCCACCCGGCAGTACTCCGGGGGTATCCAGTTGACCGAGGTCCGCGCCTGGGCCGACACCCAGGCGAACGTGCGGTACGGGCCGGGCGTGGACAACGATGTGAAGTGCACCCTCGAGCGCGGCGCACCGGTGACGGTCACCGACATCAGCGGACAGTGGTGCAAGGTCCGCCTGCCGGATGGGTCCTACGGGTGGATGACCGGCTGGGTGCTGGACTACGATGGCCCCCGCGACGAGATCACGGCCCAAGAGGGCAACCAGACCGTCGAGGTCAAGGTCGGCTGGGTGGCGCGACCGGACATCAACCTGCGCGCCGGTCCGGGCATGGACCAGGAGATCATCGGGAAGGCCAAGCTCAGCACGCAGGTGGTCATCCTCGGCCAGCAGGACGACTGGTACAAGGTCGGCCTCGATGGCGGCAAGCAGGCCTGGGTCAGCTCCGACCTGGTGGACACGCGCGAGCAGCGCCAGGCCCGCGTGGCCCGGCGGGACAGCCTCAGTGGCATGACCTCCGCCGTCGAGCGGGCGTACGGGGCCGCCTCCTCCGCCGCGGCCGGCCTCGGCTCGGAGATCGTGCAGGCGGCGATGGGCTACATCGGCTCGCCTTACCGGCACGGCTGCTCGGGGGAGGGGGGCGCCTTCGACTGCTCGGGCTTCACGAGCTACCTCTACCGCCAGAGGGGCATCGACATCTCCCGCAGCGTGGTCCAGCAGTTCCGCCAGGGAACGCCGGTCTCCCAGAGCGAGTTGGCCCCCGGCGACTGCGTCTTCTTCCGCAACACCTACCGCAGCGGAACCTCGCACGTCGGTGTCTACATCGGCGACGGCCAGTTCATCCACGCCTCCAACCCCCGCTCGGGCGTCAAGATCGACCGTCTCGACTCGTCCTATTACGGACCCAAGTACGCGGGCGCCCGACGGATGAGATAACGGCAGTCTGGGCTCTGGACTGCCGTTCTCGCCGCTATCGTCAACTCTGGACTCCGGACTGCCGCTATGGAACCCAAGCAACTCCAAGTTCGACTCATGGTGTTGCGGGCAGGGCTGATGGTGGCTCTGGCAGTTCTTGCCGGCCGTCTCTGGTGCCTGCAGATTGCGGGCTGGAGCCGCTACCAGGCGAGGGCGGAGCATAACCGCACGCAGTTGGCTCCGACGCCGGCGCCGCGCGGTACGATCTACGATCGCAACGGGGAGGCCCTCGCCGACAACCAGGTCGTGTATCAGGTCCAGGTCGTGCCGTCCGAACTGCCGACAGACAAGGGGGAGCTCGACGCGGCGTTGGTTCCCCTTGCGCGCGTTCTGGGTGTCTCCACCGTTGAGGCGAGGAAGGCGGTCGATGAGGCCTGCAGTTCGGGGTCGCCGGAGGTGGTCCTGCCCGGGCTGGGTGAGAACATCGACCGGATCCAGGCCATCCGCCTCGAGGAGCACCGCTTGGACATGCCCGGCCTCCGGGTGATCGAGGCCCGTCGCCGGCACTATCCCTTCGGGACGCTCGCCGCCCACGTGATCGGCTACGCTCGGGCGATCTCGCCCGCGCAGTTCCACGAGGTCGCAACGCTGGAGTACGATGACCCTCCGGGAGGCCCCGACAGCCGCCTGCAGGCGCTCGTTGGCAAGCAGAGGGTGTACGCTCAGGACTCGATCTTCGGCCAGACCGGCGTCGAGTCGTTGTGCGAGCTGGTGAACCTCAACGGACGCACCATCCCCGCGCTGCAGGGCCGCCGCGGCGCCGACGAGTCCGAGCGCGATGCCTCCAACGAGCCGCGCCTGGTCCGGCACATCCCGGCCATCCGCGGCGCCAGTGTCTACCTCACCATCGACCGCCGACTCCAGCAAGTCGCCGAGAGGGCCCTCGCCTACCCGTTCCCGGCCAAGCCCACGACCCCGTGTGAGGGCGGGGCGGTCGTGCTCCTGGATGTCGAGAGGGGCGACATCCTGGCTATGGCCAGTTGCCCGACGTTCGACCTGGATGAGTTTGTGCTGGGAGATAAGGGGGAGATCGCCTGGGCGCTGAACAAGGACCGCCAACCCCAGCTCAACCGCGCGATCGCGGGCCTGTACCCGGCGGCCTCCACGTTCAAGATCATCTCAAGCTGCGCGATCCTGGAGCGCACGAAGACCACGCTGAACACGACGTACGTCTGCACCGGACGCGAGAGGTTCGGCCGGCGGGGCGACGTGAAGACATGCTGGAAGGAATCCGGGCATGGGCCGGTGGACTTCCTGAACGGCGTAGCGCTGTCCTGTGACGTGTACTTCTGGGACGCCGTGAAGTACGCCGGGCTGACGGCCGACCAGATCGCCGAGCACTCGCGCAAGTTCGGCCTCGGCGAGCCCACCGGGATCGGCCTGCCCGGGGAGCAGGGCGGCCTCGTGCCCACGCCGGCCTGGCGGAAGGAGCGAGATCGCGGCCGGTGGTATCAGGGCGACACGGCGAACCTGGTCATCGGGCAGGGCGACCTCAAGGTGACCCCGCTCCAGATGGCCCTGGCCGCGGCAACAATCGCCAACCGAGGCCGGCTGCCCAAACCGCGGATCGTCAACAAGATCGTCTGGCCCGAGGAGACCGGCCTGGGGACCGCGGAGTGGCCGAGGCTTCCGCCCAGGGACGTTGGGGTGAAGCCCGAGACCGTCGAGGCGGTCCGGCAAGGGATGCGGAGCACCGTCACGCATCCCCACGGCACCGCGCGTGGGCCGATGGCTGGGCTGCCGGTGACCGTAGCAGCCAAGACGGGGTCGGGCGAGGTCTCCCGGAACCCGAGACTGCACTCCTGGTTCGTGTGGTTCGCCCCCTACGAGAAGCCGAAGTACGCCTGTGCGGTCATCGTGGAGTTCGGCGGCTATGGGGCATCGGTCGCGGGGTATGTCGCCCGCAAGGTGCTCCTTGCCGCCTTCAGCCGACCCACGCCGCAAGTGGCCGCCCGTCCTCCCGAAGGGTCCCCGCATGCAGATTGAGCGACTCTCTCTCTCCGACGCGGCCCGCTGGCGGGAATTCGTCGCCGGCATGCCCACGGGCGACGTGCTGCAGTGCATGGAGTGGGGCGAGGTCAAGGCCCGCACGGGCTGGCGGCCCTTCACCGTCGCGGTCGTGGACGAGGGCCGCATCGTTGCCGGCGCGCTGGCCCTGTGCCGCGCCGCGCCGCTGGGCCGCAGCATCCTGTACTGCCCCCGCGGACCGGTGGTGGACTTCGGGGACGAGGAGGTCGTCCGCTGTCTGGTGGAGGGGCTCCGACAGCTCGCCCACGAGCAGCGGGCGCTCCTCGTGAAGGTTGACCCGCCGGTCTGTGGCGACGCCGCCTCCGTCCTGCGGCAGGCGGGCTTCCGGCCGGCGCCCGTGCCGGAGAAGGGCTTCGGCGGCACCCAGCCCCGCGCCGTCATGAAGACCTTCCCGCTGGCCGATGACGACACGCTCCTGGCGCGCTTCAAACCCAAGACGCGCTACAACCTGCGTCTCGCCGAGCGCAAGGGTGTCGAGGTGACCGGGGAAACGACCCGCGAGGACCTGCGCGTCTTCTACGACCTGCTCTTGGTGACCGGCGAGCGGGATGGATTCCACGTCCGCGACTTCGGCTACTATGAGTGCCTGTGGAGCTCGATCATCGAGCGCGGGCTGGGGCGGCTCTTCCTCGCCCGCCACGAGGGGCAAGCTCTGGCCGGCGCCATCGACTTCGTCCTCGGGAAGCAGTGCTGGTATGTCTACGGCGCCTCGTCGAACGAGCAGCGGAACCTGATGCCGAACTACCTCCTCCAGTGGCGCATGATGCAGTGGGCGCGCGACCGGGGCTGCGAAGTCTACGACTTCCGCGGGATTCCCCTCGATCGGCCCGGCGCGGGCGACGATCTTGGGGGGCTTGTCCGGTTCAAAGCAGGATTCGCCGCCCAATACGTCGAATACGTGGGTGAGTGGGACCTGCCGCTCTCCGCGCCGCTATACCGCGCCTTCACTCTTCTGGAGCCGTTGGTCCGGAGGATCCGGCTGAAGCTGCGCCCTGCGTGAGAGCGCTTTCCGGGGGCAGGCCCACTTTCGCTTCCCCGCCCTCCTCGGCCTGCGTTTTCAACATCGACACATTCTGTTGTGTTGTGGTAGACTCATCCTGGCAGGTGATCTGCGGCGGTGGGAGGGGCTTCAGCCCCGACCGCACGGCCCACGAAAGGCAGCCGCGCCCCGTGCCATGGCGGACGATACCCCTGAGAAGGGCGACCGACCGTCCTTCTCGGACCTGACCATCGAGCTGATCGAGCAGGCCGCGGCCCTCGCGGGCGAGCGCGCCGCCGCGCCCATCCGCGCCGCCGGTTCGGCTGCCGCCCGCGGCCTCATCTACGCGGCCTGTGTGGCCGTTGCGTTCGCGCTCGGGGCCGTCTTCCTGGGCGTGTCCACCGGCCTCCTGATCCAGGCGGCGCCGGAGCCGATGCGGTGGCTCATCTGCTTGCTGATCGCAGTCGCCTTCTTCCTGTTGGCCGCCGTCATCGCGCTGGTTGGGTTCCGCCGCAAGCCGAAGACCGAGGCGAGGGAGACGAGTGAGTCCGAAGCGTGATGAGGTCCGTGCCCTGCTGGAGCAGTTCCGCACCGAGGCGCCCGAGGCCGCGCGGACGCTCGCGCGTGAGACGGTCCGCAGCCTCGTCCAGGGGCTCAGTGGCGAGTGTGCGCCCGGCGATTGGCTGCGGTCGCGCGGCGGAATCGTCGCCGTCACGGGCGGGCTCGGGCTGTTCGCCGCCGGGTACCTGATCGGCCGCAACGTCCGCATCGACGGCAAGGCCCTCCTCCGGGTGGGGGTCGCCGTGGCCGCAGGCGCCGCCGCCGGCTGGTTCGTCGCCACCCAGGCGGCCAAGGCGCCCGACGCGTAGCCGGCCTTACTGCCTGACACGGGCTCTGAACATGGCGCACAAGATCCTGGTGGTAGACGGCGATCGAGATGTCCGCGACCTGATCGTCAGCGGCCTGGTCGGGGAGGGCTATGAGGTGCCAGCCGCCGCCGACGGGGAGCAAGGGCTCGCGCTCGCCCGCGCCGAGCGCCCCGACCTCATCTGCCTGGAGGTCGCCCTCCCGAAGCTCGACGGCTTCCAGCTCGCCAGCCGGCTCCGCAGCGATCCCACACTGCAGAGCATCCCGTTCATCTTCCTCACGGGGCGTCATGGCCTCAAGGACCGCGTCGAGGGTCTGCGCCTCGGCGCGCACGCCTACATGGCCAAGCCGTTCGCCTTCCCGGAGCTATTCGCGGCGGTCAGCGGAATCCTCCAGCGCCTCCCGGCCTCTGACGCGCCGCCCGGAAGCACCGCGCTACCGGCCTCGACGGGCCTCGGTCTGATGGGCTCCCTCGGCGCCATCAGCCTCGCCGCGGTGATCCAGGCGATCGAGGGTGAGATGCAGACGGGAGTGCTCCGGATCGTCTCGGGAATCAAGTGGGGCCAGCTGGCCTTCCACCGTGGTAAGATCATCTCGGCCACGGCCGGCAGCCTCACCGCCGAGGACGCCGTCGTCGAGCTGGTCGGCTGGGACACCGGAACCTACGCCTTCCGTACCGAGGCGGTCGAAGCCCGACCGCCGCTTGCCGAGAGCGCGACCTCCGTGCTCATGCGGGCCCTGCAGCATCACGACGAGCGCCGGGCGGCGCTC
The DNA here is from genome assembly GCA_016869045.1 of Armatimonadota bacterium. GTDB lineage: Bacteria > Armatimonadota > Zipacnadia > Zipacnadales > VGFC01 > VGFC01. Next base: position 13,913 of record VGFC01000011.1, on the reverse strand, counting down.
CAGGCGTAGGGACCCTTCTCCGTCTCGCGCATCCCCCGGCGCCCCGCGTGCCGGGCTGACCCAAACCGGGCCTATCCGCCCGCCCAAACGAGGTGAGCCAAGTGGCAGACGCCCTCTCCGTCCTGCAGCAACTGAGACAGCGCAACCCCGACATCACCGCAGCCGTGCTCGCCACCAATGACGGACTCGCCATCCACAGCGATGTGGCGGGCGGCGTCGATGCGGACACGCTGGCCGCCCTGGCCGCCGACGTCGCGGTCCGCGCCGCCCGCATGGCCGAGGACGCCGGCCAGGGCAGCGCCCGGCAGGTCCTCGTCCAGGCCGACGGCGGCTACATCGTAGCCTCCCGCGTAGGCGACGACCTCTGTCTCGCCGTGACCGCCAAGGCCGAGGCCTCCCTGGGCCTCCTCCTCCTCAGCGTCCGTAAGGCCGCCGGCGAGATCCCGGCTGACGAGGTCTAACGGGCCGCCCGTCCCGCCACCGAACCGCGCCGAGCCACGCTCAGTCCTGCCTGGGCGTGGCTCGCTCCGCGACCTCCGCAATCGCGTCCAGCTTCTCCGTCACCTCGTCGGGCAGCATCCCGGGGGTCATGTACTCGGTGAGTTGGTGGTAGTCGCTCTTCCCGAAGAGGATCGGCAGCCCGAGGGCCTCGAAGTAGGCCTCGAACAACGGATCCAGGAAGTCGTCCGTGGCCTTGATGTCATCCGACCATGGGCCGGGACGCCGCATCGTTGCGAGCGCGCGCTCCATGTTCTCGATGCAGCGGCGCATGGTGTCCTCGCGCCTCTGGGCATCTGCATTCGCCCACAGGTCGGTGGTCTCCCCGCCGCGCGCCCACGCGAGCAGTACGTCGTCGCGGCATAGGTAGTTCTCCAACTCCCGCTTCTGCCACTGCACTTCCCTGAGCGCTCGGTGCTCGGAGAGACCTTCCGTCTGAAGACGGTCGAACAACGCGATACCCACGAGGTCCGACTTCGCCTCCCGCAGACCGAAGAAGTGACTGCGAGCCCGGGACGGCTGGTTCTGGACGTAACGGACCAATGGACGGGCGAGGCACTTCACTGCGTCGTGGTCCAGGAGACGCGCGAACGACTGGAGGATCGCGAGGTCAGTAGGCCCTTCCAGGTACAGGACCCATCCAAGGTGTTCTGCGAGGTAGTAATCCTCGAACCCGATGTCCTTCAGGGCCTTCAGCACCTGGCTCTTCCGGTCGTCGATACGATGCGGAAGCCCCACGAAGGCTACGACGACGTCACTGTCGGCGGCCTCGTTCAGCACGACCTCCGAGTGGCTGGCGGCGATCACTTGGCTGCCTGTCGAGGCCGCCACCTCCTTGATGAGTCGGTACGTCTGCCGCTGTCGCAGGATCTCGAGGTGGGCATCCGGCTCGTCCAAGAGGAGGACCGTTCCCGGATGGGCGTACAGGTAGGCGAGCAAGAGCAGCGTCTGCTGCAGACCACGTCCGGACGAGGAGATGTCCAACTCGACGCCCGACCTCTCCCGGTACACCATCGTCACTTCGCCCCGGGCCTCATCGTACCGGGGCGGCAGGATGGACTGTCCGAAAAGGGCCTCGATGTGCCCTGCCAGGTCCGCCCAGCTGCCCCTGTCCCCTTCCGCCTCGTGTAGTTGGTGGCAGAGGTTGCGGAGAACTTGAGCCGTCTGCCCCTCGCCGATAAGCACGTTCACCCGTCCGGGCTCCCACTTGGGTTCCTCCGCGGCAAGACCCGACATGGGCGGAAGGAACGCTACCCGGACGCCGCTGGCCTCCTCCGGTACGTTCATCGGCTCGCCTGTGCCGTCCGGGCCCGGTCGCCTCAACGGTCGGCAGTAGAACGACTCCGGGTTGGCGTAGTCGAACTCCAGGCCGCACTCCCATTCATGTCCGGCCGAAACCGCGCTGACGGTCACCTCCATGAGGACGCCCTTCGTCTTCGGCTTGAGCTTGCCTTGCCCGTTGAGCACCATCTCCACGTCTCGGATGTGCAGGTCGTGCCAGAGAAGCTTCGCGTCTGGTACCGGAACCGCGATGAGGTCACGTCGGTTCAGCGTCACACCGGGGCGCTTGTCCGGAACAGGCCGACTGCGGCGCCGACTCAGCCACTGCTGGAGCCCGGTGTGCCACAAGGCCAAGGCCTGGAGGGCGACGGTCTTCCCAGAGTTGTTGGGCCCGATGAACACGACCGCTTGCCCCAGGTCGATCTCGACGTCGTCGAGACACTTGAACCCCTTCACCGTGAGCTTGGTGAGCATCGCGAATGACCCCTCCCGAGGCTGACTGCGAACCCCCGTCGCCTGCCCTGTTCGCCTGCGCTGCCGGTGACTCCTGCTCTGGACTTGCCGCGGCTGGTTGCGCGTGCCAGGCTCCACGGCTATACTGCGACAACGAGGAGGACCCTACCAGTGCGCCTGGCCATCATCGGCGGAACCGGCGTGTATGGGCTTGCCGACGCGCGGGATGCGGACCCGAAGCACATCGTCACGGGCTACGGTGAGGCCCAGGTCCGCCGGGCCGCGATCGCGGGGCATGAGGTCGTCTTCCTGGAGCGCCACGGCGCCGGGCATCGCATACCGCCGCATCGCGTGAACTATCGGGCTAACATCGCCGCTCTGAAGGCCCTCGACTGCACGGCCGTCATCGCGACGAATGCGGTCGGGTCCTTGCGCCGCGATCTCCTGCCGGGGACTTTGGTGGCGGCCGACCAGTTCCTCGACTTCACCAAGTCCCGTCCGCTGACGTTCTTCGATGGCGACGACGAGCAGGGCGTCAAGCACGCAGACGTGACGGAGCCCTACTGCCCGAGCGTGCGCCGATGGCTGATCGCGGGCGCGAGCGAGGTGGGGGAGACGTGCGTTGATGGCGGAACGTACCTGTGCGCCGAGGGGCCGCGCTTCGAGACCGCCGCGGAGATCAGGCTGTTCGCTCAGTGGGGCGCGGACATGGTAGGCATGACGGGCGTGCCGGAGGTCGTCCTCGCGCGCGAGGTCGGCCTCTGCTATGCGACCCTGTGCCTCGTCACCAACCTCGGCGCCGGCCTCTCCGACGAGCACCCGAGCCACCGCGAGGTCACGGAGCTGATGGACCGTCGGCTGCAGGTCGTGGAAGCCGTCCTCCTCGCTGCCGTCTCCCGCGCCGAGGACCTCCCCCACTGCTCTTGCCGCAAACCGATCGCGTGAGCCGTTGCCTCTCTCCGCAACTCCCCAACTCCGGGACTCCGCAACTCCTACCGCTCGAAGCGCCGGTCCAGCTCCTCGTGGCGAAGGGCGATGATCAGGGGGTCGCCGTGGGGGCAGAGGCCGGGCGAACCGGCCGCCACGAGAGCTCTCAGGAGGTCCTCCATCTCCCGCTGGGTGAGGCGCTCGCTGGCCTTCACTGCCGCTCGACACGCCGCCGTGGCGACCGCGAGGTCCATCCGTTGCTCGAGGCTCGGCGGCAGGTCTTCGTCGGCCAGCTGTTCGGCCAGCCCTCGGAAGACCTCCTCGTAGTTCCGCCCCTCCAGGAAGGTCGGGATTGCGCGGATCAGCCATGCCGCGCCGCCGAAGGGCTCGATCTCGAAGCCCAGGTTGAGGAAGACCTCGAGGTTGGTCTCGACCACCGACGACTCCCTGGCCGGCAGCTCCACCGAGACCGGAACCGTGAGCCGCTGCGAGCGCCCGAGCCGTCCCGCGCTCTGGCCGCGCAGCCGCTGCGCGAGCGCGACCTCCGAGGCCCGGTGCTGGTTGATCAGGAGCAGCGCATCGGGCGCCTCCACGAGGATGTACGTGTCGCGCAGCTGACCCAGCACGCGCGCTTCCTCCAGCCGATGCCGTGGCGCCTCCCGGACGGGCAGCCGAGGCGCCTCCGGCGGCGGCTCGGCGATCGGTCGCGCGTGGACCTCCAGTCCCTCCTCGTGCTCGTCGATGACGTCCGCGAAGGGGCTCGGCCGCCAGCCGATCCGCGGACCCTCCTCGCCGACCTTGGGCCAGGGCGTTCGGGTTGCGGTCGGTCCCGATGCACGTCCCGTTGTTGGCGTGCCCGCAGGCGCGGTTCGCTCCTGGCCTACGCGCAGGTCCCAGTCCTCGTCCTCTGCCGGCGCGGGCCGCTGGAACGTCGCCTCGCCGATCAGGTTCGCGGAGCGCAAGGCTTCCACGACCGCCTGCTCCAGCAGATGGTGCACCTCCCACGGCCGACTGAAGCGCACCTCGATCTTCGTAGGGTGCGCATTCGGGTCCACGAGGCGCGGCACCATGTCGAACGTGATGGCGCAGATCGGCTGGCGGCCGGTCGGCAGCAGCCCGCCATACGCCAGCGTCAGGCCGTGGCTCATCATCCGGCTGCGGATGAGCCGCCCGTTGATGAAGAAGTGCTGGTGCGTGCGGTTCGCGCGCGTCAGGCGAGGGTTCGACAGATAGCCCGCAATCCGGATGTCGGGCGATTCGTAGCTCACCGGGATGAAGTCGCGGCTCGCGCTGCTGCCGTACATGGTCGCCAGGATCGGCAGCATGTCGCCGGTCGCCGGCGACACGAAGCACGTCGAAGCATCGTGGATCACGCGGAACGCGATGTCCGGGTGCGCCAGCGCCAGCCGCTGCACCCACTCGATGCAGTGGCTGCGTTCCGTGTTCGTGACCTTCAGGAACTTCAGCCGCGCCGGAGTATTGAAGAACAGGTCCCGCACTTCGACCATCGTTCCCGGCGGGCAACCCACCGCGTGCAGGTCCGCCATCACGCCGCCGTTGACGATGACCTCTGTTCCCTCCTCCGCCTCATGCTCCCGCGTCGTCATCCGCAGCCGGCTGACCGCCGCGATGCTCGGCAACGCCTCGCCCCGGAAGCCCAGCGTCGCGATCTCCGCCAGGTCCGCCGCCGCCGCGATCTTGCTCGTCGCAAACCGCTGCAAGCACAGCACCGCATCATCCGCATCCATCCCGCAGCCGTCGTCCGTCACCCGGATGAGCTGCTTCCCGCCCTCGCCCAGCTCGACGGTGATCCGCTTCGCGCCCGCATCGATGGCATTCTCGACCAGCTCCTTCACCACACTCGCCGGCCGCTCCACCACCTCGCCCGCCGCAATGCGGTTCGCCGTGTTGTCGTCCAGCACGTTGATCTTGCTCATCGCGCACCCACATGCCGTTCTCGCAGGTCAGGCTTTCCTGCCGATCCGCCTCACATTCCCCTGCTGACGCCAACTTGCCTGCCTCCGAGGAGCATGGACGGCGCCGAACGTCTCACTGAGCAGACGGCGCCCGAAGGGATCGGACACCATGGATCAGCCGAGCTGGGACGACTCTGGCGGCAGCCCGCCGCCGAAGAGCGCCTTCCTCCGTCACTTGCTCGGGCCAGTCCTTGGCGTGGGCCTGGTGGCCGGCCTCCTCCTGGCGGTGTGGCTCTACGCCCGCCAGGTGGCGCAGCAGGTGTACTGCTACCCGAACCTGGGCGCGATCGGCCTCGCCACCCGGATGTACTGCGCCGATCACAACGGCCGCTTCCCGTTGGCACGGAACTGGTGCGACGCGGTCGAGCCGGAGTACGTGAAGAACCTCGACTGCTTTCGCTGCCCGGCCTTGCCCCATGCACCCTCCGGTTACGCGTACAATGCGGGCCTCGAAGGCCTCGACGAAGGCCGCGTCGGGGCCCGTCCGAACCTCGTGATGGCCTGCGACGGCCTTGGCGGTTGGAACGCCTCCGGCGGGCCTGAGCTGTTCGATCCCAGGCACCGGTGGCGAATGGGCTTGGTCGTCTACGTGGACGGCCGACGAGAGTCTAGGCGGCGGGACGACCCAGCCCAGATGACGTGGAAGCCCTAGACGGCTGCCAGGGGGATGGCCCCCGAGATGGACCCGCCGGATGATCCTCACAGATCGCTCCGCAGGCTCGGCGGTGTCTCGCTGGGTCTCGGGCTCGCCGGTCCGCTGACTTGCGGGCTGACGTCAGTCGCCGGGCTGATCCTCGGCGTGTGGGCATGGGTGAACATCCGCCGCGACGGTGGCTCGCATCGCGACGCGCGGTGGGCCATTGCCTCCGTCATCGTGCCGCTAGTCCCTGGTCTGGCGACGCTCCTCTTGCTCTTCGGCTACGCCAACGCGAAGGTCCGGCAGGCAAGCTGCCTGGGCAACATCACGCAGCTGGGGCTGGGCGTGGCGATGTACCGGGCCGACTACGACGGGCGTTGCCCGCTTGCCGACCGATGGTGCGACTCGCTCGCGCCCTACGAGAGGCACCCCCTGCTGTTCCCCTGTCCGGCCGAGCCCCATTCGCGGCTCGGGTACGCACTCAACGCTCGCCTCAACGGCGTCGATCTCGACCACACGGAGCCGAACACGGACCGAGTGGTGCTCTTCGATGCCACCGCAACATGGAACACGGCGGGCGGCCCCGAGCTCTTCGCGCCCCGCCATTCCGGCTATGGATGGCTCATCTTCGACGACATGCGCCGTAGGTTCGCGCGGTCCGATGAACTGGACACGGTCGTATGGTCCCCGCCGCGGTAGTGCCCTTCGCCTTCCACCGGTCGACGGGCCGAGCTTGCCCCCGCCCGACCGCGCAGCCTCTGGCTGATCGTCCCCGTGCGCCCTGCGAACAGGGCTCTGGCCTGCCTGCGGGGAACATGCGCCCAACGATCGCACCGTGAGGGCCGCCATGCGTGGATCGACGCGGGCCCAGGTTCGTTCCGCCGAGCCGCTCCCGGTCACGCCGGGTGTGCGGCGGCTCGGCTGGTGCCTACTGGGTCTGGCGATCGCGGGCTTCGTCACGTGCGGGGTCGGTGCGCTGCTCGGCTTCGGGGCCAGAGACAAGATCCGCAAGCTGCAGTGTCGCGGCAACCTGGACCAGATCGCGCTGCTCACCCTCATTTACTGCGGCGACCACGACGGCTGGTTCCCTCCGGCGGGCACCTGGTGTGACTCCGTCGTCATTCCCTCCGGCGACTCCATGCGCTGGCTGCGCTGCCCCTCGGCCCCGAGGGCGCGCGGTGGGTATGCCTTCAACGCCGCGCTCAACTTGCGGGACCGCGGCCAGCTCGACCGCCTCGAGACCATCCCCCTGGAGTTCGACGCGGTCGGCGGCTGGAACGCAGCCGGCGGCTCGGAGCTATTCACGCCGCGTCATCGCGGCTACGGCTACATCGCCTACGCCGACGGTCACGTCAAGCAGCACGTGCCCGAGGACCTCGCCGACCTTACCTGGAACCCCTAGCTCCATCATTCCACTGGGGAGCCCTGCCATGACGGTCCTCCTTGTGCTCTATCTCTCTCCCGCACCAGCATGCGCCGCGCCCACGGTCACCACTGGAGGTGCGCAGTATGTCGTCATGGGTGCGAGCTACCGTGCGAGGTTCGTCCCCGAGGCTGCCGGGTTCGACCTGGAGCTGAAGGGCGCCGATGGCCAGTGGCATCTCGTCGGGGCGAAGCCCGGCGCCGCGAGCTTCGCGCTGTTCGCGAACGGGCAGGAGTTCGGCGTGCGCGGCGCGCGGGCGACGTGGGCTACCCGGACCGATGGCGGCGTGGTGCAGGTAGCACAGCAGGTCGTCATCGACCCGCTGCAGGGCACGGTCATGGAGCTGAACTTCGTCTGTGCGGACGAGGGCGTGCTCATGGGCGCCCGCATCATCCCCGCGGCTCCGGGGGGCATCCTCTGGTGCCCGCCGCGGATCGCATTGCCGCCTGACGAGTGGGATGGCTACCTCTTCTGGGACCAGACCGGCCGCCGCCACGAGGGCAAGATGAGCGCGCTGGGCAAGGAGCCGACGTATGCCGGCGTCTCGGCCTGGGAGCAGACGGGCGACACGGTGTCCGCGCTCGATCCGAACCATCCGGCGCTCATCAGCCGCTCCGGCTCTCTCGGCATCGGGCTGGGCGCAGTGTACGTGGACTTCGCCGACCGCTGGGCGGAGGCCCACATGTTTATCCAGCGCCACACACCCAGTTCGCTCTTCCTGTACGCCGGCTATGCGCCCGCCTCCGACGCGACCCGCTGGGCGTGGCTTGCGCCGATCGCGGGCGGCGAGGAGGAGAGGCAAGTGGATCGACTCGTGCAGGCAGGCCGCGCTCTCGCGGCGGGCTTCGAGCCGATCGCGAAGGCCGTGCCCGATGACTGGAAGCAGTTGGTGCCCGACTTCCCGGCCAACCTCCGCCGCGCTGAGCCGGTGCGCGACATCAACGAGGCGGCGGTCTACTCGATCAACGAGGACACGGTCTCGGACTACGGCCTCTCCCTCGCACGCAAGGCCGGGTCGGATGTGCTCATCCGGGGCTGGTTCAAGTGGGCGCAGGCGCCGCCGGTCGATCAGTGGCGGGAGATTCCAGTCCGCGTCCACGAGCAGGGCGCGCTGTTTGGCGGCGGCATCACGTGCAGCGCGCTGTATGACGGCGAGAACGGACTGACCGAGGCCCAGTGGAAGGACCTGGCGACCCGCGGCCCGGCCGGGCAGCTCATCGACGCGTGGGACACGCCCGGCATCCGTCACGGCACGCTCTCGAATCCGGCCTACCTGGACTACCTGTTCCGCTGGTGCAAGGCGCAGATCGACGCGGGCGCGGACTACCTCTTCATGGATGAGATCGGCGCCGCGTTGAACCAGATGGAGGGCTTCGACGACTACTCGCTGGCCGACTTCCGGCGTTACCTACTGGAGAGCGCACCGCAGACGCAGGGCTTCGCGCCGGATGATGCGCGCTGGGCTGACCTCGGGATCGATCTCACGAACAACGAGGTCTGCCCGGACGGGACGATGCGCTCCTTCGACTATCGAGCCTTCATGAGGGCGAAGGGTGTGTTGGAGAGGCCTGTCTCGGACGCCAATCCTCTCTCGACCTTCTGGTGGCAGTTCCGCGGGTTCCGCGACGACCGCGCGTGGAAAAGGCTGACCGATCGCCTGCGCGCCTACGCGGCCGAACAGGGCCGGACACTTTACATCAGCGCGAACGGGCTCGCGAAGTACGTGGACCTGCAGGTGCTCGGCGTGTGGGGCGACTTCAGCGCGAAGGGCGGGCACATCGACCTGAGCGACAACCAGATTCCCGTCTGGCGTTCGACCGTCATGCGCGGGCGGGAGGTGGCGGGTAAGCGCGTGCCGGTCGTCTTCTTCCACGACTGGGGCTTCGGCGATCCACCCTTCCCGTTCCTCGCCTTGCCTCCATCCGAGCGCGAGATCTGGGATCGCGTGCGGGGCGCCGAGATCTACGCCGCCGGCGCGTTCTACGCGTTCCCCGTCCTCGGTCCCTTCGGCTGCGACGCCGGGCGCGACGGCACTCTCCGCGAGATCGCCCGCCAGACGGCCTTCTACCAGGGCAACCGCGACCTGTACCTGAAGGCGGAGTACGTCGGGAGTGAGCTGCTTCGCACCGAGGCGCCCAACCTCAGCCTCGCCGCTTCCTGGCTCGCCGCCGACAACGCGCTGCTGCTGCACGTCATCAACCGCGAGCTGCGCGACGCAGCGCTGGTTGCCAGGGAGAGTATCGCCGTCGAGATCCCCGTGGGTGGCACTCCGAAGACCGCGGTCGCCGTCTCCCCCGACTGGCAAGGCGAGCAGGACGTGAAGTTCGAGAAGCGTGGCGCTGCACTGCGTGTCACGCTCCCGCGTCTCGATGCCTACGCCATCGTGAGGTTGGCCTATCCCGGCCCGGTCGATCTCGCGGACCTACGTGACCCCGCGCGGATCGTGCCGCCGCGGATGTGGGCCAGGCCGGTACGCAGCGAGTTCGCCGTCCGGCCGGACTGTTACGTGGAGAACGGCGGCGACCTCAACGGCTTCCTACAGGGCCGCCTGCACACGCAGTTGCGCAACCCGCCCACCTTCCTCGCGAACGCGAAGACGCCCGGCCGCCTGCTCGTGATGGTGCAGGCGGTGGCGACCGCCGGCGCGCGGATCGAGTACAGCGTCGATGGCGTGCTGAAACAGTCCGTGGACTTGCCCGATCTCGACGGCAAGAACGACGGCCAGGCGGCCGAGTACGACCGCCTGCTGACCTTCGACATCCCTGCCGGGCGCCATCGGCTGACACTCGACAACACGGGCGGCGACTGGTGCACGATCAGTTGGCTGCAACTCGAGGGGGAGTTTGCGGAGTGGTAGGGCGGCCTACGTCACCTTGACCGCGCGCACGCCCTCGCGCTTCGCGAGGGTCTCGGCCAGCTCATCCGCGCGCTCCTGCGGCAGGTGGTTGAGCCCGGCCGACACGCCGTACGTCTCCGCATCGTCGTCGTAGGTCACCTCAAACGCCGTCACTTCGAGGCCCCGCGAGGCGAGGTCCGTCCGCAGCGCCGACGGCAGGAGTTGGCTCGCGTCCAGTTCGATCCTCAGCAGCACCGGCCGCGTGGGCCGGAAGACCTTGCGCTCGACCCACTTGAGCAGCGTCAGGCTCACGAACATCAGCGCGGTGCCGATGACCACGGCCTCCCACCAGCCGATTCCGGCTGCCATCCCGATCGCCGACACGGCCCAGATCGACGCCGCCGTGGTCAGCCCCTGCACGGTTCCACCGTGACGGATGATCGTCCCGGCGCCCAAGAAGCCGATCCCGGTGATGATCCCCGCCGCCACGCGCCCCGGGTCGTAGTCCTCGCCGGCGACGGCGATCGACACGAGCGTGAACAGGCATGAGCCCGCACTCACCAGCAGCAGCGTGCGGAAGCCCGCCGGGTGGTCGCGACGCTCCCGCTCGATCCCGACGACCGCCCCGGCTGCCGCCGCCATCAGCAACCGCCCCAGCATCACCGGCCATGCCACGTACGCGAACTCAACCATCGCTCCGCCTCCCCTGCTCATACGGATCGGTATGCGCCCGCTTCGCCAGCGCCACCAACTCGGCCGGCTCCCACCGGGCCACGGGATCGCCGCCCACCACGTCGCTCACCGTGCCCACCTCCAGCCCCGCCTGCCGGATGCCCTGGAGGATGTACGGCAGTGCGTCCAGGCTCCACAAGTCCCCCTGGTGCATCAAGATGATGCTCCCCGGCCGCATGTGGCTCAGGCCGTTCGCCACGATCGCCTCGCGGTTGTGGTTGCGCCAGTCTCCCGAGTTCGCGGTCCACAGCGCGGTCTCGTAGCCCAGGTGGTCGGTCACGCGCAACGCGAGTTCCGAGCAGTCGCCGCCCGGCGGGCGCATCAGCCGGGGCTTCACTCCGCTCGCCGCCTCGATGGCCTGGTCGCACCCGCGAAGCTGGGTCCACACGCCGCGCGGGTTCAGCTCAGTAAGCGAGATGTGCGAGTACGTGTGGTTGCCGATCTCATGTCCGTCGCGCGCGATCAGACGCACGAGTTCGGGGAACTGCTCCGCGTTCTCGCCAACCAGGAAGAACGTCGCGTGCACGCCCCAGCGCCGCAGTACGTCCAGCATCAGCGGCGTCGTGAGCGGATGGGGCCCGTCGTCGATGGTGAGGGCGACCCGGGCGCTCGCGGGGTCGCCCTCGACAATGGCCGACACCGGGCCCTCGCGCGGGAGGTTGTCCAGCTCGCCCGACGGGCGTGCTTGCGCCCCGAACTCCGTCCACCGATCCTGCAGCGAGGGCCCCTGCAGCGCCTCACCGAACAGCTGCCGAACCCCGACCGCGTCCGGAGCGTCAATGGCGTATCGGAGCAGCAGGTCATCCACGCGGACGCACCCACACCGTGCCAACAGCGGCGCCGGGTCCGCCGATGAGCCGAGGAGATCCGCGACCTCCTCCCGCGTCACGCTCACGCTCAGGACGGGGCGGTGGTACTCGGTGAACTCCCGCTCCCCGGGCACCGTGGCCCAGCAGTCCAGGTGCGCCAGATCCGGAACCGTGGCGAACGCCGTGGTGATCACCCGCGCGACATCCTGCTGCAGGTCGCGGATCGAGATCAACTCGCTTTGCTTGTCGCCGACCTGCAGCTTTACCAGCCCGGCGGTGATCCAGCCGTTCGAGGCAATGCCGACGCGCAGCAGCCGCGAGTGCAGGTTCTGCGCCAGCAGCGCCGTGGTGAGAGCGCCCTCGGGGACAGGCTCCAGGCCCTTGGGGATCGTGCCCGGGTCCTCGGTACCCAGAGGGCGCACCAGGGCGCCCGGCGGCTGAGCCCGCAGGTGGGCGTCCAGGTGCGACGGACCCTCCGCCCCTTGCGTCCCATCAGGCGGCAGGCCAAGGCTCAGCGACAAGATGGTGCCAATGAGGCTCCAGATGCTCATGCCCTTGTGTTGGGAATTCCGGGACATGACCCAATCCGCGCCGTTGCGAATTGGGATCGTGTCCCGGAATTCCCGCACTCCCGCGTCACTTCCGCAGGTCCCGCAACTCGGTTCGCCCGTCGCTCCAGATGACCGCCACCTCCTTGACGGAGACGGTGTTGCGGCGCACCAGGTCGCGGTTGAACGGGTCCTGCTCGTAGGTCGTCACCCAATCGGTCGCTACCGCGCCCACTGCCGTGGGGGCGGCCTGGGCCACCGATTCCTTCGAGCCGAGCAGCCACCCGCCGGCTCCCAGGGCGATGCCCAGCAGGAGAACAGCCACCAGCATACCAACGTTACGTATCATCAGGCAAGCCCCCTATTCCCGGACGGAGCTGATCCGAATTGAGCATCGATCCCGCAGTCCAGGCCCTCCAGGAGAAGGTCCGGTCCCAGAGCGCCTTTGTCGGAGCGATCCGCGATGAGGTCGGCAAGGTGATCGTCGGCCAGCGCGCACTGATCGACGGGCTGATCACGGCGCTTCTCGCCGACGGCCACGTGCTCCTTGAGGGCGTGCCCGGCCTGGCCAAGACGCTCGCCGTGCGCACGCTCGCCCAGGCGGTCGAGACGGGCTTCCAGCGCATCCAGTTCACGCCCGACCTGCTGCCTGCCGACATCGTCGGTACGATGATCTACAACGAAGTGGAGCACTCCTTCTTCGCCAAGAAGGGGCCCGTCTTCTCGAATCTCATCCTCGCTGACGAGATCAACCGCGCTCCCGCCAAGGTGCAGAGCGCCCTGCTGGAGGCCATGCAGGAGCGGCAGGTCACCATCGGCGATACGACGTTCCCCTTGCCCCAACCGTTCCTTGTGCTGGCGACGCAGAACCCCATCGAGCAAGAGGGCACCTACCCGCTGCCCGAGGCCCAGGTGGACCGCTTCATGCTCAAGCTGAAGGTCGATTACCCCTCGCCCGATGAGGAGCTCCGAATCCTTGAACGCATGACCGTCGGACTTGAGCCCTCCGCCCACCCGGTAGTGAAGCCGGAAGCGATCCTGGAGGCCCGGCGGACGGTGTACCAGGTCTACATCGACCCGAAGGTCGAGCGCTACATCGTGGACCTCGTGGTCGCGACGCGGCAGCCGAAGGACTTCGGCCTGCCCGAGCTGGCGGGCCTGATCCGATACGGCGCCTCGCCGCGCGCCACAATCTACACGACGTTGGCCGCCAAGGCCTGCGCCTTCATGCAGGGCGATGCCTACGTCACGCCCGACCACGTCCGGAGCGTCGTCCGCGACGTCATGCGCCATCGCATCATCGTCACCTACGAGGCCGAAGCCGAGGAGAAGACCTCCGACGACATCATCGAGTCCATCCTGCGCACCATCGAGGTGCCGTAGGTCGTCGCGTCGTCTTCGTCGTCGTTGCCTTTGCTATCACCCGTCACCTGTCACCCGTAACCTGCCGTCATGATCCCATCCCACCTCCTCAACCGAGTCCATCGCATCGAGATCCGCGCCCGGCGCCTCGTCAACGACGTGTTCGCGGGCGAGTACCGGTCCGCGTTCCGCGGGCGGGGGGTGGAGTTCCAGGATGTGCGCGATTACTACCCGGGCGATGACATCCGCACGATCGACTGGAACGTGACCGCCCGCGCGCGCAAGCCGTACGTGCGCCGCTACCAGGAGGAACGCGAGCTGACGGTCGTCTTCCTGGTCGATGCGTCGCGGTCGGTGCACTTCGGCTCGGGGGAGTTGCTGAAGGGCGAGGTGGCGGCGGAGATCTGCGCGGTGCTCGCCCTGAGCGCCAT